>PCUH01000278.1:0-2650 GCA_002770955.1 Flavobacteriales bacterium CG18_big_fil_WC_8_21_14_2_50_32_9
CATCTTAAGTAATTTTCACCATTAAAACAGTTTCCATTAAATGATAATAAACTAATTGGCAGTGTTGTTTGACAAGAACTTGCTCCACAAAAAGCAGTTGGACAAATTGTTATAGGCTCACATACTGTTGAAGTATTAATGTTAAAGCAAATGGTTAAAATATCGCCAGAAACAGCTCCTCCACAAAAACCTACAAATGCAGCATTACCAATAAGATTACAATTCGCATCATAAGTAGCTGTTCCAGTAAAAGTTGAATTACTTGAACTTGTTCCACTACAACCACCTCCATAACTTCCTGTATTTATTGAGCTTGTACTACCACAAGCATTTAAATGTAAAGAAAACAACACTGTATCAGAATATGGCACCTGATATTCAAAACATAATGTTGGAGGATATGGTGGTGTAAAAGTTAAACAATGTCCGTCACTTTGTGCCGTAGCATAACTATTGGGCCATGATACTATATTATTGAAGCTACCAACAACATTTAGTGACGGACAATTTTGTGCATAACCATTGCTTAAAAACAAGCTAATTGTTATGATAAAGATAAAGGGATATAAGTAAATTCGTGTCATAATAATTAAGTATTAATTAAATCTTGCTTTAGATTTTCCAGTACCAAAAGGACTAGGATTTACAAAAGTCAATGTGATTTCAAATCCACCTACTCCACCACTTGCTGCTGCTAAGTCAGAAATATTAGCATCATAACTCACACCTAATTTCCAATGAGAAATTTCGTAGGTTATTGATGGTATTAAGGCATCTCCCCATCTGGAATGAACTCCAATAGATATAGCAGATTCATGAAAAATTCCAGTATATTTAGAATCTTCTCTTATTCTATGTCTTAATAGTACTCCAAACAAAAATTCAGAATTTGGTCCTTGCTTATTAAATACCACTGAGGGTATAATAGATAATGAGCTATTAGAAATTCCAATATTAGAAGAGGTATGAAAAGTTATTTTATCATATAATTTATCAGAAAAACCTCCATAAGCTATATCAGGTTTTGTTAAATGATTATAGGCTAGTCCTACTCTAACAGAAAAGGCATCGTTTGAAGTTATTGTTTTTTGAGCATCGGAATAAACCCAAGCAACTCCCACATTTACATCAGCTATTCCAAATGGTTTATTATAATCTCTAAACTCGTAACTAGGTGCTGTTGGTACGTAAGAGTTACCATCAAACTGATTATCCCAAACCATATTAGATTGATTAATACTTCGTTGGTCAAAACCTCCACGGATACCTGCTGTTAAATGTTGTTTATCGTGAATTTTTACAATCCCACTAACAGAAAGTCCTACACTTGTAATTCCCATTTCTGTATCTCCGGCAACATCTTTATAAACATTAAAACCCACTCCAAGCAAAAAGTTTTTTCTACTCTTTTCAAACAATCGAGTATCAAATGATGCTCCGTAAGTTTTATAAGGAGATGCAACACTCGCCCACTGATTTCTGTAAGCTAACATGGCACGTTGGTCTCCTCCAAAAACACCTGTTAATGCAGGGTTTATTATTAGTGGCGTATTAAAATATTGTGAAAAATGAATATCCTGAGATTTTCCTTTTTCAACAAACATTAAAATAACAAATATGATTATGGCCGCTTTTTTCATATACATTAGTTTAGTTGATTAATATAATTTATCTTACTAGAGTGATGTTTCCTTGTTTTTGCACTTTATCTCCATTGTATAATTCTAAATTGATGTAGTAAACAAAAACTCCTGTATTCATTTCTTGTCCGTTAAAAGTTCCATCCCATCCATTATTTACATCATCACTCTCAAAAACTTTTTGTCCCCACCTATTAAATATGTTGATACTTATGGATTTAAACCCTTGTCCTCTCACATAAAACACATCGTTTTCATTATCTCCATTTGGCGAGAAAATATTAGGAACAAAAAACACGAAGGTATCATCCATAAAGATAGTTACTTGGTCGGTTGAAGAACATCCATTAGCATCTGTTACCGTTAAATAAAAGGTAGTTTCTCCTGTAATGGTTACTGATGGATTGGCACAATTAGAACAACTTAATCCTGTTGATGGACTCCATGTGTAAGCTATCCCTCCCGAACCATTTAAAGTTATGGTTGAATTAAACCCAACTGTTGTGTCATTTCCTGCAAAAGCTATCGGTAAAGGGGTTACTGTTAAATTAGTAGTAACAAGGCTATCACATCCATAAACTGAGGTGTAATTATCTACATAAGTTCCACTTGTTGTTTGGTTGCCTCCTTGTAAGAAAACACTTTCTCCATCACAAATACTTACATTATTAATGGTATTAAAAGTATCTCTTTGAGTAATTTGATAAGTAATTAAACTATCGCATCCAATCGCATTTGTAAATGTATCTACAACAGTAGTGTTAGTGTAATAAGTATTTCCACCTAATATAACACTATCGCCTGCACAAAAATTGATTACCTGTGTTGTATTGGTTGGAGCATTTACTACTAAGGTTACATTTTCTATACTATCACACCCATTAGTATTGGTAAAGGTTTGTGTATATACTCCTGCGGCAGTTTCATAATTACCATGTATTAAAGCACTATCTCCTTGACAAATGATAACAGTTGAGTTATTACTGTTAATTGGGTTTACCGTTAATGTT
>PCUH01000278.1:2747-4317 GCA_002770955.1 Flavobacteriales bacterium CG18_big_fil_WC_8_21_14_2_50_32_9
CTTGGCAAATACTTAAATTGGTTATAGATGTTGATATAGGCAATAATGCTAGTGTAGTGGTAAAAATACTATCACACCCATGAACTGAAGTTAATGTGTCATAATAATTTCCAGCTGTTGTTTGATAATTCCCACCAACAAGTAAGCTATCTCCTTGGCAAATTTCTACATACTGACTATCAGAAACATTTGGCAATACAGTATCTACAACCAATGTATAAGTTGTATCGCAACCTAATACAGTATTAGTTACCAAAACATTATAAACTCCTGGAGTTAAATTAGTAGCCATAGAATCTGTTTGAGCCAATGGGTCGTCCCATAAATAAGAAAAATGGCTACCACAATCGGGAGTTACAACAGCTATTCCTGAATTAACTCCATTATCACAAACATTAATATAAGTTGAATCGGAAAAATTAAATGGTGGACATCCAGCAGGATTGGTGGAGTTTGTAGGACAGGTTGCCGTTCCACAACTAATTACAGGACAAACCTGAACAGAACCACAACTTCCGGTAAGTGTATAACATATCGTTATTATATCTCCTGGAGTATAACAATTTCCTCCTCCTGTTGTAATACCATTATTAAGAAAATTGCAGTTATTATCATAGGTTGCTGACCCCGAAATATCTGAACTTGGATTGTTAGCTGTGTTACAACCTCCTCCACCTATATTCGATTGATTTACTGAACTTGTATTACAACCGCTTACACTTAAAGAAACACTAGCATCGACTCCTGCTGGTGGCACTATATACTGAAAACAAACGGTTTGAGGAAATGGCCCAGTAACCGTATAACACCATCCGTTAACATTTGCTGTACTGTAATTGACAGGATAAGTTGGAGAAGTATGAAATGTTCCTATTGTATTAGGACAATTAAAAGAAGTAGTACCACAATCATAAGGGCAATTAGTTGCATTTTCTCCAGGATCGCAAACTCCATCGCCACAACATTGAGCGTATAAATTTCCTGAGAAAGAAATAAAAAGACTCAAGATAAAAACATTAAAATACTTCATAACTTACATTTTTAATTCACTATTAATTTTTCGGTAAGTACTTCTCCACTATCCATCTCCATCTGCAACATATAAATCCCTTTAGAAAAAGAACTTACATCAAGATCGGTTTGCTTAATTAAACCTACATTTTTACTCATTATAACTTGTCCGAGATAATTAATAATTGAAACAGCTTTTATAGATTCCGCTGCACTTATTGATACCACATTATTTGCTGGATTGGGGAAAATAGCTATCGTTTGAGTTTCATCGCATGTTACTGCAATCATATCTGAATAAGTAAATGATCCATCAAAATCAGTTTGTTTGAGTCTGTAATAGCTTATCTTTTCTTCATTTTCAGCTAAAAACTCGTATTTATAATTAATAACTTCATTGCTATTTCCTGCTCCTGGAATAAAAGCTACTGGTTCAAAAAATATCCCATCATTGCTTTTCTCAATTGTAAAATAGTCGTTATTTATTTCTGCAGTTGTTGCCCATCTTAAGTAATTTTCACCATTAAAACAGTTTCCATTAAATGATAATAAACTAATT
>PCUH01000153.1:0-1448 GCA_002770955.1 Flavobacteriales bacterium CG18_big_fil_WC_8_21_14_2_50_32_9
TAGAATGTACCAAAAAAATACCGATGTAAATAGAAATGATTAATATTTTATGAAGCAACTTGATAATAATGAATTTTAAATTTCAAAATTACAGTAAGTTCCTCTTAAAAAATAGAATAGCTAATAAAAATTTATGAACCTGAGTTCGGGATAGCGATAAAGTTTCTGTATTTTGTTACATAGAGTGTCCCACAATAGTGCGGGATGTATTGAAATGGGCAAAATACTTAGTTTTCGATACAAAATTATTAAATAACTTTTAACTTTACTCAAACTGACAGTATTTTGCTTAACCCGAGCTCAGGTTTAGAAAATGTTTGTTCTTACATTTCTGCTTTAACAAGTTTATGAATTGTTCGGTTTGGATAAACTTTGAGAGCTTGATCTAAACATTCAATGGCATTTTTTAGCGAATCCTTGTTTAATACATAAGCCATTCTAACTTGATTTTTGCCTAATCCTTTTGTGGCATAAAATCCAGCTGCTGGAGCTAACATCACTGTTTGATTGTTGTATTCAAATTCTTCTAAAAGCCATTGGCAAAAGTGCTCTGCATTTTCTATAGGAAGTGATGCAACGGCATAAAATGCTCCACCAGGAGTTGGACAATATATACCTTCAATTTTATTTAAACCTTCAACCAACACATCTCTTCGTGCTACATATTCAGCAGATACTTCATCAAAATAGCTTTGAGGTGTTTCTAAGGCAGCTTCGCCAGCAATTTGACCTAATGTTGGAGGGCTTAATCTTGCTTGAGCATATTTTAAAGCGGTGGACATTAATTTTTTATTTTTAGAAATAAAAGCACCAATTCTTGCTCCGCACATACTATATCGTTTCGATATGGAGTCAATAACAATGCTGTTTTCTTCAATTCCATCTAAGTTGAAAATGGAAATGTGTTTTTTTCCATCGTAACAGAATTCTCGATAAACTTCATCTGAAATTAAATAAAGATTATGTTTTTTTACGATATCTCTTAATGTTTCTAATTCTTCTTTGCTATATAAGTACCCAGTTGGGTTTCCTGGATTACAAATTAAAATCGCTTTTGTTTTTTTTGTTATCAGTTTTTCAAATTCAGAAATGGCAGGTAATGCAAATCCATTTTCTATGGTAGATGTTACAGGCACTATATTTACGTTGGAAATTTTAGCAAAACCATTGTAGTTAGCATAAAATGGTTCTGGAATAATTACTTCATCACCTTCATTCATACAGCAATTGAAAGCAAAAACCAACGCTTCAGAACCTCCTGTAGTAACAATAATATCTTCTGGGGTGATATTGAAGTTTAACTTGTTATAATACGTTGTTAAACCAGTTCTATATCCTAAACCACCAGCGGAATGGCTATATTCAATGATTTCACGATCAATAATTCTTAGTGCATCAATAGCAACTTCTGGAGTTTTTATATCGGGTTGACCTATATTCAAATAATA
>PCUH01000153.1:1473-1708 GCA_002770955.1 Flavobacteriales bacterium CG18_big_fil_WC_8_21_14_2_50_32_9
CCTTGTGCAAAAGGAACTAATTTTCGTATTGGAGATTCAGGCATTGCAGCACCTCTTTCAGATATTTTGAGCATACTTTTAATCGTTAAAAATTGAGGTATAAAAGTAAACAACTTGGATGTATCTTATAAGCATTTGATTGTTAAAAAGTTTGGAATATAAGTTGTTAACATCTAAATATTTGTTTATTAAATAGTTATATTAATTATTTTGTTGTTTATATTTCTCTTTTGTG
>PCUH01000153.1:1792-2038 GCA_002770955.1 Flavobacteriales bacterium CG18_big_fil_WC_8_21_14_2_50_32_9
ACTTCCCGCTCTTGATAACCAATTTTATCGTTTGTATTAAAAATTACTTGAAGCGAATATTTTTGATTGGGAATAATTTTGTCGGAATTTTTAAGTTTGATTTCAGTGCAACTGCAATCAACTTTGGGAGGAAGCATACTTAATGTGTCATTTCCAACATATTCAAAATAATAATCTAGCGTAACAACAATTCCTTCATTTACTTTTTTGAAAGATTGTTTTGTTTTTTCAAATTGAAGCTCATTA
>PCUH01000153.1:2092-6173 GCA_002770955.1 Flavobacteriales bacterium CG18_big_fil_WC_8_21_14_2_50_32_9
TACAGGCGAAGTTTGAGGAGCAACAATTGTTCCTTTAATTCTCAATACTTTTGAAGCTTCAGATGCATTAGAAGTAATAGTTACCGATTTGTTGATTGGTCCAACTCTTTTGGTATCATATTTTACTTTAATTACAGAACTTTCACCTGGTTTAATTGGTTCTTTTGGCCAAGTTGGAACAGTACATCCGCAACTTCCCTGAGCGTTAGAAATAATTAGAGGAGCTTTTCCTGTGTTGGTAAACTTAAATTCTCTAACACCATCAGCACCTTGTTCAATGGTTCCATAATCGATTACTTCCGTTTCAAATTTAATGTCTGCTCCACTTGCATTTTCAATAGTAGCAGTAGGAGTGGTTCCTACTTGTGCTTGCACTCCAATAAATGATGCAGCAACAATTCCAAATGATAAGATAATTTTTTTCATAATTGTAGTTTTTGATTAAGATTAATATAAATGATTTTTAAACTTTAAATAATTGTTTAGTCAAATTTACGATTGCTATATAACAATATAAATCAATTAACACTTCATTAACAAAAAAAGAATTAATCTGTTTTTAGAAGACTACTCCCATCAAAAGCAAAAGGAAGTAAATCGGAGATGCTATTAAAACACCAAATTTTAGAATTCCCCGATTTCATAACAACTTTTATGGATTGTTTTTGTTTGTATTCATATTCTAACAAAACTTGGCGGCAAGCACCACAAGGAGAAAAAGGAGTTTCATTTGAAGTTTCTGTTACAATAGCTATTTCTTCAATAATTTCATTGGGAAATGTTGCTCCAGCATAAAAAACAGCAACTCTTTCGGCACAAATTCCTGATGGATAGGCTGCATTTTCTTGATTTGTTCCTAAAATAATTTCTCCATTTTTTAAACGAATAGCACTACTCACCTTAAATTTTGAATATGGAGCATAAGCGTTGTGTAAATTTTCTTCTGCTTTTTTTAATAACAGTTGCGTAGATGAAGGAATATCATTGCTATTATTAGCATATTCATCAAAAGATAATGTGATATTTATTTTGCTCATGGATGTAAATATAAATTAGACTTTCAAAAGTAACTATAAGTATTAAGAAATGGTTGAAGATTGATGTTAAATGTTTGCATGGATGTGATGGTTTTTTTTGTTTCTTTATTTTTCACCTATTTTTGAAAATCTAATGGAGGATTTAATACGAACGGTCGTTATGCCTCATTCTATGAGAAAAGTGCCAATAAAAACAAGAATAGAAATCGTGAAAAATTTGTATCTTTGTAGTAAATCAATAATCGAACTAAAATGTATAAAACAATAGATATAGACCGTAAAAACCTAACTATACTGGGAGTGAAATTTTCTGATCTTAAAACATTAGAAAGTACCGCAAATGCTATTGGAACAAATATGTTTGAGGGTTTTGAACCGACAAAAGAATTAATACAATTGTATGTAGATTGGAAAACAGGTATAATTTCCGAAACAGACTTTTTAGCTAAGTTATATACCATTTATGGAAAATAACTATCAGTACATTGACCTAGATTACAAATACACCAATAAAATTGGTGTGCTACATAATTTGGCGAATATAGAAGATGAAAAAATACTGTTAGCTTATGAGAGTTTAAAAGTTTCTAAAAGAGTTGAGGAGTTATTTGAAAACCCAATCAAAATCAAAGACTCTAATTCATTGCTTATCATTCATCACTATTTGTTTCAAGATGTATATGAATGGGCGGGAAAAGTCAGAACCGTAAATATCAGCAAAAACGGAAAGCCTTTTTTTGACGGAGAACGATTTTATATTGCTTTTCAGTACTTAGACACACTTATTGCAGAATACAGAGCCATACAAAAAATCAACAAAAAAGAGTTAGCTCATAAATTAGCCGAAATTTTGGACAATGTAAATTATTTACACCCTTTCAGAAAATTAATGTTTCGAGGATGCTCGAAAAAATAAAAAATTGAAAATTTTTGTTTTTTCGGCATTTGATGATTTGTAAATAAAGTTTATATTTGTATATGTTATGTGATAACAGTTATGCATATCTACTCAATTTTGGATGTATATATGTAGTTTTATTACACATATAAATAAGTTTGCAACAATAAAATGACACGACTGACAATCATACTCTTTACATTGCTTACTGCGACTGCATGTTCTCAAACCAAGACCATTCCTGGACTAAATTTGTACAAGGCAAAAGTCAAATCGATAGAGACTGACACGACTCTTATTGCAGGACTGACCCTGAAAGCAGATAAATATATTGTAAACTCAAGGACAAAGGTGACAACACGAACAAGCTTTACAGGTACCAATAACAAATACAAAACCGCAAAAATTCAAGTTGCTGTTTATCACGTTCATGACACAACTTGCAAATATCTTGACGCCATTTATGACCATATAGCTTACTATTGGAAGGGACAAGAGGAATGGGCCAATAAGTATCATAATCAAAATCAAACAGACACGACTGTAGGATATGTGGTAACAGGCAATGACACAATATTTTTCGGTTATTCATCATATGGCGATTTTAGTGCTCTACCAGTAAATGAAGGGTTTTTAAAAAGTGGAGACAAATTAATTCCATTCATCCAGCCCATGCATGGAAGGATTGGAACCTATCGCATTTATTGGTTTGACCAACACATTCACAAAGTCGTTTTACTAAAATCAACTGGACTTGGAGGAATAGGATTTGTCGGACAGAATATGCTATTAACAAAAGACGGCAAAGAATACCCATTTGAAGATTTTGCAACACGACAATTGGGAGCAATGAAAGAGCTTTTAAAAAATGAAAATAAAGTAAACTGTGCCCAACAATAGCTAAGAAAACATAGGACAGACAAAGCTTCCAGAGAGGTTTGTTCATTTAGCAAACTTTGGTTTGGGTGGACAAGTAATCGCTTCAAAAGCCCTACGTTTCTTAGCTTTGACCGTTGGCATTAATTAGAGCGAACCCTTGAGAGAATAAATAACTATGATAAAGTCAATAATTGATAAAATAAAGCATGAATATGATATAAGCTTGATTCCATTTGAAAAGTTGACCTTAACAAGCGACCGTAAATTGGATGAGATTCAATCCTCTCTTGGAAATAGATTAGAATGGACTGAAACATTTGGAATGGCTTTTCATAAAAAATCATTCAGAAAATATGAAGGATGGATTAAAAACGGTGAGTTTAAATTTAGGAGGATTCTTAAGAGTGGTAGAAATTCATTTATTCCAATTGTTACAGGTAAGATATGTGAAGAATCTGAGAAAGTTAAAATAAACGCCAGGATTGAGTTTCATAAGTTTGTATCAATATTTCTTATCTGTTTCATTTCTTTTGCTCTGATTATGTTTGCCTTAGATATTTCTTCAAGACAAAGTAATGACACGATAATTGAAACAATTTCTGAAATAGAGAATGTTAAGGAACTATTGGGAGAAGAAAAGTATAATGAAATCTTTACGAAAAAGGAACAAAGTAATGATATAGGATTTAGTTTATTATTTGTCATTGTGCCTTATTTTATAAGTGTTATTTTTTTCAATATTGAAGCGAGAATTGTAAAGAATGATTTAAGAGAAATATTACAAAAATACTGACAATTGGGATTGAGGAGACAAAGAACAACTGTGCCTAACAGCTAAGGTTTCGTTGGGTGCGTAGCACCAACAATGAAACCTGTGTTGAACGGAACCAGTTTTTTTGCACCAACACTTTGGAGTTATCGTAAAGTTGATACTATTTCAGAGAAGGAAATGGACGAGCCCAAAGAGAATTTTTGAGATTGTTGGCTTTAGAAAAAGACATAAAATTGAATCTCAATCCACCCGACAATAAAAGCGTTTATGAACGATACATGAATGGCACTATAAATAGCGATGTAAATACATTGACTGAATTGATTATAGAACAGATTAAATCAGCTGAACTTTACGGACGAGAAAACAAGCTTGGAATTTGGAATAAAGAAGATGAAGAATAAAAAAAAGGAAGATTCACTGCACGTATTCTGAAGCGAAAGCAATAATAATTAGGGGGTAATAGCTACAAAACTAAAAAAAGATTTAGCTTCA
>PCUH01000279.1 GCA_002770955.1 Flavobacteriales bacterium CG18_big_fil_WC_8_21_14_2_50_32_9
AGTTTTAATTACCTCTGTAATAAAATGATTTGCCATCAGGCTATTTTTTTTCATAAATCACTTTTTAATGAAATTGGGCTATATGATGAAACACTTAAATTAAAAGCAGATTGGAAACTACTTATACTCGCTATATGTAAATACAACATAAGTTATTTACACATAAATACAACCCTTTCTATTTATGATACATCTGGAATTAGTAGCACAGAAGAAAACCATAAGTTATTAGCTGCTGAAAATGAAGCAGTTTTATACAAAGAATTTCCAATGTTTATGAATAATTATGATAGATTAAACCAACTAGAAATCCTATTGGCTGAATTAAAAAAATCAAGGCTAATAAAAGCATTAAATTATTTTGGGTTCTTAAAAAAAATTAAACACACTTAAAAATGTTTCGTAAATTTTTTCAAAAATTACATGAAATTAAACACAAGATAAAGATGTTCAAGGATTATTTTTCTTGGCGTATTAACAATTGGTTTAAGTATATTAAAAACCCAACAATTAGAAAACAATTAAAAAATCCTAAATCAATTCCAATTATTATCATAAGTTTTAATCAACTTTTTTATTTAAAACAGTTGATAGATTTCCTATTAAGCAGAAAATTTTTAAACATAATAATTATCGATAATAATTCAACTTTCCTCCCTTTATTAGATTATTTTGATGAACTTCAAAATAATACAAACATAACTATTCATCGTTTAAAAGAAAATGATGGACACTTGGTTTTTTGGAAAAACATTGATTTATTTAAAAAATATTCAAAAGGATATTATGTAGTTAGTGATGCTGATATCGTTCCTTTAGAATCTACGCCTGAAAATTTCATTAAAAAGTTCATCAATCTTCTTAATTCAAATATGGACATTACAAAAGTAGGTTTTAGTCTTTATTTAGATGATTTACCCGATCACAATCCTAACAAAGAAACCATAGTTAATTGGGAAAATCAATTTTGGTTAGAGCCTCATGAAAACCATTTTAAAGCAAGTATAGATACAACATTTGCATTATATAGACCCAATTACATAAGATTAGAAGAATCATTTTTAAAAGCTATTAGAACCAACAAACCATATACCGCTCGGCATGGTGGTTGGTATATCAATCCTACAAAACTTAGCGAAGAACAAAAATACTACATAAACACAGCAAACAACTCTAGTTCTTGGTTAACTGATGAAAATGGCGAATTGAAAAATGAATTTTTTAAATCGCATTATAAAAAATAATAACAAAAGTAATATGATAGCAAAAATCAAAAAGAAAATATTTATAATTATGGGCATCTCACCAAAATCGTGGGATAAAGAAAATAGGAGTTTTTATAGATTAGTAAAATTTATATTTTCTGCTAAAGGACAAAAAAAAATAGGAACACTCTTTTTAAAAATAATTACTTATTCCGTTAAAAAAATAGCAGGGATTGATTTTGCTAATTATGATTACATGAAATGGAGGAAAAAAAATATTCCTACTTTATCCAATTTAGAACAATTTAAAAAATTAGAAAAAACACTAACATTTCGACCAAAAATAAGCATCGTATTACCAGTTTATAATCCTCCCGAAAATTATTTTAGAGAGGCTATAAATTCGGTAATAAATCAAGTTTATACCAATTGGGAATTATGTATTTCTGACGATGTTTCCCCCAACGAAAACATCCGTAAAATAATTAAAGAATATGCAGAAAAAGACAACAGGATAAAATATGTATTTAGAACAGAAAATGGGCACATTTCTGCCAATTCAAACACTGCAATTGAAATTGCCACTGGAGATTACATTGGCTTGCTAGACCACGATGATTTGCTTGCACCTGAAGCATTATATGAAAACGTGTTAGCGTTGAACAAGGATAAAACATTAGATTTTATCTACTCTGATGAAGATAAAATAAACGAAAAAGGAAAGCATTTCGACCCTCATTTTAAACCTGATTTTTGTAAATATAACCTCTTAACAAGAAATTATATTTGCCATTTTTCGGTAATTAAAGCTGAATTAATAAAACAAGTAAAAGGATTTAGAATAGGTTATGAAGGCAGTCAGGATTTTGATTTATTTTTAAGATGCACTGAATTGGCAAAAAAAATTCACCATATACCAAAAATTCTTTATCATTGGCGTGTGCATAGTGAATCTACTGCACTTAATATGGACACAAAGCCTTATGCAACAAATGCTGCATTAAAAGCTTTAACAGACACACTAAAAAGAAATAATATTGATGGAAAAGTTGATGTTAATCCAAATTTAGCAGGGTTTTATAAAATCAGCTATCATATTGATGAAAAGCCTAAAATTAGCATATTAATCCCATCAAAAAACCTAACAAAAATTACAAATACCTGTATTTCATCTATATTTAAACTTACTGATTATCCTAATTTTGAAGTTATTTTAATTAACAACAACAGCAATGAAGATGCATTTTTTAGTATGGCAAAAAGTTGGGAAAAGCAAGAACCTAATCGATTTAAATGTGTGCATGATAATGCTGATTTTAATTTTTCACGTTTAATAAACTTTGGAGCATCACAAGCAACAGGTAGTTTTTTAGTTTTACTAAATAACGATACTGAAGTTATTGATGGAAAATGGCTAACCAACATGATTGAATATGCACAAATAGATGACGTTGGTGCTGTGGGTGTTAAATTATTGTATCCAAACAACACCATACAACATGCAGGTGTGATAATTGGATTACAAGGAATTGCTGGACATGTATTTGTGGGGAAATCGAAAGACGAAGTAGGTTATTTTAATTATCTAAAAAGTGTAAATAATTTTTGTGCAATAACTGCTGCTTGTTTAATGGTTAGAAAATCTTATTTTAATGAGGTAAATGGTTTTGAAGAAACATTAGCAGTAGAATTTAATGATGTTGATTTTTGTTTAAAATTAGCTGAAAAAGGAAAAAACAACATTTATTTACCTCATGTTGAATTATATCATTACGAATCCATTTCTAGAGGACATCCGCATAAAACCAAAGAATCGTATGAGCGACATCTTATAGAGAATGCTTATTTTAAAAAAAAATGGCAAAAATACATTGACCATGACCCCTGCTATAATCCAAATTTAAGTTTAACTTATGATGATTTTAGAATAAGAACCTACTAATTATACTCTTATTATTAACCTAACTATTAATAAAAACAAAATGCTAATGGAGTAAAGTAATTTTATTCTATTGATTGATTTATTGTTTATCATTAAAATCAAAAAACCCAGCATGTTCCACAACGTAAAAATCCGAACAAAGCCCCAATCATCAACATAAATTGCAGGTCCAAGAATTAATGAAAAAGCTGTCCAAAACAAATAAACAATTGAAAGCATTGATACCACCTCAAATGAAAATAGCTGTTTAAAATTTATTGCTTTAATTACGCTTATTGCAAATACGATATTCCAAACAAAAAATAAGTACCAAAACAGGGTTTCAAAGATTGATTTATAATCGTTGAAATTAAAATTATTTTTCGCTCCATAAAGTATTCCTACAAAAGGCCATGACAAATTTTGAGAACCATCAACCAACACTTTTGAGTTAATTGTAATGTGTAAATAATACTTCCACAACACAATCAACAGCAATGGAAAAATTAATACTAATCCTTTAAATATTAACTTGCTATTAATTTTCCCTTCCGTTTTCAAAAGTTTTATTCCATACAAAAGAGAAAGTGGACCAATAACTACAAGCGAAGTTTCTCGAGAAAAAATGGAAAGAACAACAAAAATAAAATAAAGCCCAATTTTATCTTTTATCATTGCAAAAACAGCCACTGTAAAAAAGAAAACTTCAAACAATTCAGAAGTATCTCTTGCCAAAGCCATATATGCTCCAAAAGAAAAAATGGGCAAGAGTGCTAACGAGAGTTTACTTCCATAAATTTCGCAGATTTTCAAGGCAAATACTATAATTCCAATAAATGCCAACACATTAAATAAAACCAATAAAAAAGGAATCCACTCTTTTTTTCCTCCTACAGAAAACAGCCAAACTGTTGCAGGATAAACGATTCGTTGAATCCGATATTCAATATGATCAACAGTAACGCCATAAGCGGTTTTTTCAAACTCCAAAGGGTAATGAGCATAACGATAGAAAAACTGCCCGTCATAGCCTTGTCCTTCATTAATTATTAAATTAGGATGAGCTGCTTCTGAATCTGCAAAATCGCTACCAGCAACAACAAAATAAGAAAAATTAAACCCTCCAATAGCAACCCTCAGTCCTACCAACAAAATCACCAACAAAATGGAAGATACTAATACATTTCTTTTCGTAGA
>PCUH01000164.1:0-18464 GCA_002770955.1 Flavobacteriales bacterium CG18_big_fil_WC_8_21_14_2_50_32_9
ATAAATATCATATTAAAATTAATGGTATGTTCTCCATTAAATAGTGGTTATGTTTCTTTTTCTCTTAACACATGGCATTTATTTTCGGAAAGTACAGATTTCTAATTTTTGTCAGAATCATTCATATACTTAACACATTTTGATTTTCTGTTTTTTCACTCTTTCTTTTTCTCTACGTTAAAATTTTAAACCGTAGCTATACTTCGGCTAAGCTCAGTGAAAGCTCCTATGCTTGAAAATTTAGCCTTGATAAAGAAAAAAAATAAATTCGTCAAAATTCGCAGAAACCTAAGTGTGTTGAGTATATTAATATGTAAATTTGTGATGCAAAATTAATCAAATATGTTTGTAGTAATTTCACCAGCAAAAAAATTGGATACATCAGGAGTAAAACATCAAAAATTCACTATTCCTTCATTTATCAATCAATCAGAAAGATTAATTCATCAACTCAGAAAGATTTCTCCTAAAGATTTAAAGCAATTGATGAAAATTAGTGATGACTTGGCTGAACTAAATAATCAGAGGTATTTGTTGTGGAATACAAAACATGATTTAGAGAAATGTAAACAGGCTATATTCGCATTTAATGGAGAAGTTTATTCAGGTTTGAATGCAAGTTCTTTTTTAGAAAATGAATTAGAATATGCTCAGCAGCATTTGAGGATTTTATCTGGGCTATATGGTATTTTAAGACCTTTAGATTTAATACATCCTTATAGATTGGAAATGGGGACAAAATTGAGAATAGAGGGTTATACTAATTTATATGAATTTTGGAGCGATATGCTTGTAGATGAAATTAATAAATCAATAAAATCAACTAAAGATAAAGTCTTGATAAATTTGGCTTCAGTAGAATATTTTAAGGCAATAAATAAAAAAAAATTAATTGTGCCTATAATCACACCTGTTTTTAAAGATTATAATAATGGAAGCTATAAAACAATAATGATGTATGCAAAAAAAGCAAGAGGATCAATGGCTTCTTTTATTTTGAAAAATAAAATTAGAAGACCCGAAGAATTAACCGCTTTTGATTTAGATGGTTATCTTTTTAATAAAGATGTTTCTAACGAAAATGAATTTGTTTTTTATAGAGGGTAGCTATATTGTTAAATGATTAAAAAAAGTGCTAAAAAATGAACAATATAATTACACTAGGATATTCGCCTTGTCCGAATGATACATTTATTTTTGATGCTTTGGTGCATAAAAAAATTGATACTGAAGGGTTAGATTTTAAAGTAGTTTTGGCAGATGTTGAGGAACTGAATCAAAAAGCATTTAACAAAGAGTTGGGTGTAACCAAACTTAGTTATCATGCTTATGGATATTTAACGAATGATTACGTATTGCTTACTTCAGGAAGTGCTTTGGGTAAAGGTTGTGGACCGCTTTTAGTTCAAAATTCCAATATTCAAAGTTTAAAGTTAGAAAAAGCAAGAATAGCGATACCTGGAAAATATACTACTGCTAACTTTTTATTGAGTATTGCTTATCCGAAAGTTGAAAATAAGGTAGAAATGTTGTTTTCTGAGATAGAAAATGCTGTATTAACGAATAAAGTGGATGCTGGTTTAATCATACATGAAAATAGATTTACGTATCAAGAAAAAGGATTAAAAAAAATAATTGATTTAGGAGAATATTGGGAGCAAATAACAAGTGCGTTAATTCCACTTGGTGGAATAGCTATAAAACGAACATTTCCAATTGAAATTCAACAAAAAATAAATAGATTAATAAAAAAAAGTATTGAATATGCGTTTGCAAATCCTGCATCTCCATTGAGTTATATGCAACAAAATGCACAAGAAATGGATAAGGAAGTAATGATGCAACATGTGGGACTTTATGTGAATGAATATTCATTAGATTTGGGAAAAGAGGGTAGAGCAGCTGTAACAAAAATGTTTAATTTAGCTCAGGAAAAAGGAGTTATTCCAAAAATATTAAATTCGTTGTTTGTTAATGGTTAAAGGTCATTTACATTTAACATTTAAAATTAGTATATGATAGTAGTAACAGGTGCAGCAGGATTTATAGCCAGTTGTTTGGTCAGCCAACTTAATCAAGAGGGTTATAAAGACATTGTGTTGGTAGATGATTTCTCTTCCGATAGTTATCGAAATGGAGAAAAAAACAAAAATTTTGAAGGAAAAACCTACACTGATAAAATAGAACGTAATGTTTTTTCCGAATGGTTAGATAAAAATCATCAGTTGGTTGAATTTGTTTTTCATATAGGAGCAAGAACAGATACTACCGAGTTTGATAAAGCAATTTTTGATGCGTTAAATTTGAATTATTCGAAAAATATATGGAATAAATGTGTTGAATATGGGTTGCCATTGGTTTATGCATCTTCTGCAGCAACTTATGGATTGGGAGAATTTGGCTATGAAGACAATCACGAAGTTGTAAATAAATTAAAACCACTAAATCCTTATGGTGACTCAAAAAATGATTTTGATAAATGGGCGTTAGCACAAGAAAAACAGCCTTATTTTTGGGCAGGATTGAAATTTTTTAATGTATATGGTCCAAATGAATACCACAAAGGGCGAATGGCATCCGTAATTTTTCATGCGTTTAATCAAATTCAACAAACAGGAGCTATGAAGTTGTTTGCATCACATCATCCAGATTATAAGGATGGAGAGCAATTGCGTGATTTTGTGTATGTAAAAGATGTTGTGAATGTTTGCTTGTTTTTACTGGAACATCGCAAGAATTCGGGGATGTACAACTTAGGTTCTGGAAAAGCCCGTACTTTTTTAGATTTAGTAAAAAACACGTTTTACGCACTAGAAAAAACACCTCAAATTAGTTTTATTCCAACACCAGAAGACATTAGAGATAAGTATCAATATTTTACGGAAGCCAATATGAATAAACTAAAAAGCATTGGTTATTCGCATGAGTTTACTTCCTTGGAAGAGGGTGTGAAAGACTATGTTCAAAATTATTTAAAAGAAGGAAAGTATTATTGATGTACTGCAATTCTTAGGTACATTAGGTTGATAAAAAAGTGTGCCTGAAAATTATTTCAGACACACATTTACTAAAAACAAAAATCTAAAAATTAGCTTTCAATCCAACTATAAACATTCTTGGCATTCCTGGTCTTAATCCTGAAGGTCTTCTTGCAACCATATATTCATTGTCTAAAATATTTGTTACACTGGCAAACAAAGCAGTTTCTTTATAAAATTTATACGTTATGTTGGCATCTATAACAAAGTATGCATCAGTTTTTAGGTTGCTCGGAATACTTCCTGTTCCTGCTTCTGTTCTCATGGCATCCATATAATTTCCTCTAATACTTACACTAAATTTTGAATGTTCTAAGGCCAACATAACATTTAATTGGTTGTTAGCTAAGTAAGGAAGGTGGTCGCCTTTACTAACTGTTCCCCAAGGTTCGAAACTACTTAAAAAATCGTTTTGGAAAGTGGCATCCATATATGTGTAAGAAACAGTTAAAGGCAATCTGAATTTACTATATTTACGGGTAAGAAAATCGTAAGATATAAACAATTCAATACCTTGAGATTGGGCTTGTCCACCATTAAACAAATCATTTGTTCCGCCACCACCAGCAGCTTCTAAATCAGAACCAAGTAAGTTTTCATAATCGTTGAAAAATCCAACTACTTTTAAGGTTAATGAATTTTTATAATAAGTAACACCTGCTTCATAATTCACACTTTCTTCTGGATTTACATCAGGTTCATCTCCTGGAGGAGCAAAACCTTTATGCACTCCCGCAAAAGCGTTTAATGATTTATTTAATTGATAATCAATACTTATTCCAGGGATAAAAACATCGACTTGATTTTCTCTTTCTTTTAAGTTAGAACCAGTTCTGGTTACGTCATTTTTGCCAAAATCTTTTCTTTCTAACAAAATGCTTTCAAATCTAATTCCTGGTGTGAGGGTTAATTTTTTATAGTTTAATTTATATTGAATATAGGTTGCTAAAGCTGAAGCAGATTCAATTTTGTTGTCTTGAGTTCCTGGAATTCCTGCCTTAGTCATGAGCATAGCACCATCTTTCATTTGGTATTTATCTTCCCACTGAAAGCGATCCATTTCGTCAATATGATATCTTATACCAACATCTATATTATGAGATAAAATTTTTGTTTTAAAATTAAAGTTTAAGGCAGTTTGCACTCCCATAGCTTCATAGTTCCTGTTATTTGCTCTAACTGTAAGTGCGTCTTCGTTTATACTTGAGTTTCCAACCAACACATTATAAAGCTCGCTATAATCTTCTGGATTATCAAGTATATTACCCATGTTAACTTTTTTTCCAGAAGTATCTGTTAGGTTATTTAGTTTGTACCAATTTCTACTAAACTCTGTTCTGTAAGCTGTTGTTGTAATATTTATATGATTAGAGAATTTTGCAAAATGTGTTGCAGAAAAAACTCTTTGTTGAGTTTTCATTTCATCTACCTGAGAACCAGCATATCTTCTGATGTGATTTTTTTTGAAATCTGCTTCTGTTATACCTAAATAAGTTTCATCAGATATTTCATTGGCTTGAGCAATTTTAAAACTAATAGATTGGTATATTTTTGCCTCTTTATTTGTGTTAAACTTTAGCTTAGCAACATAATCTTTTTTGTCAAATCCAGTATTCCCATCAACATCTAATTTTTTAAATCCATCACTTCCATATTGAAAAGTTTCTACCATGTAGGCAAAGTTTTTGTAGGAATCACCCATGGTTGCATGCATTTGTTTGTAGTCATAACTTCCTGCAAGCATATCTAATTTACCACTAAACTCATCTGGTATTTGTGTTGAAATAAGATTAATAGCACCACCAGTAGTGTAAGGTCCATATTTAATTTGACTGCTTCCTTTCATAATTTCAATGGCTTGAATTCTTCCTGCTGTAGGAAAATAATAAGCAGCAGGTGCTGCATAAGGAGCTGGAGCAATTAAAATTCCATCTTCCATAACAGTAATTTTACTACTTCTTTCAGTTCCTGTTCCTCTTAGTCCAATGTTAGTTCGCAAACCAAAACCATCTTCTTCTGTAAGGTTAACACCAGGTACAGCTCTTAACGAACGATTAATATCCGTATAACTAAATTTCTTTAATTCTTTAGGTGAAATATAATAGGCAGACCCAGGCATTTTTTTTACTCCAGTATTTCCTCCAGTGATACTTGCAGCTAAGGTAAACTCAGACAAATCGGTTGCCGATTCTGTTAAAACGAGACTTAGTTCATGTATTTCATTGTCTTTTACAATTATTTTTTTTGTCATTTTTTTGTATCCAACAGATGATGTTATTAATGTATATTCTCCTGAAGGAACATTTATAATTTTAAAATTTCCTGATGCATTTGAAGATGTTCCTAATTTTGTATTTTCAAGATATACAGAAACACTTGATAATACGGTACTATCGTTTTGAAAGATTGTTCCTTGTATTATTCCTTGAGAATTTGATATCGTTGAAATTATAATAAAAGCTGATAGTAAATATAAATGTTTCATCTCTTTGTTTTTATGATTAATTTAAGGTCGGTTATCTTTATTTAGACTAAATCTAAATAACGATACAAATTAAAGAACAAACAAAGGGTTGTACAATACCATAAAAAAGGTATTTTATAAAATAGGCATAAAAAAAACCGACAAGTAAATTTACTTATCGGTTTTTTTTGGACTTAATTTATTATTGTTTTGGAGCAGCTTTGTCAATAGGTTGTGCTTCTAATTGAGCCTTTCTTGGTTTTTGTTGTTTTTGATTTTGTTCTCTTTTGGCTCTTAAAATTGCTTTTTGTTCTTCAGTTAACACCATTTTAATTTCTTCGTGTTCAGCCTTATTTATTTCTTTGAGTTTGTCTTTGTGTGCAGTTTTTTCAGCATCATTTTTTTCGTGAATGGCTTTAATTTTTGCGACTTGTTCGTCAGTTAAATTGAGTTCGGCTTTCATTTTTTCCATGCGTTCAGCTTTGTTTTTATGGAATTCTTTTTTTGCTGGTTCTGGCTGGGTTGCATCTTGAGCGTTTGCGGCTATTATTCCAGTAAATGTGAATATTGTTGCTAATGCGATTAATTTTAAATTTTTCATAGTAGTTAGTTTTTAGATTAATATATATTGAGTTTAACTAAAATTATGCCATATTTTTTTATTCTTCACAAGAATAGATATTTTCTTCTGTTGTAAAAATAATTTCTTTATCAGTTGCAGGGATTTCAATTAATTGAGCAGGATATACAATTACTGAAGTAGTCATACAATTTTTAGCAGGAATCATTTCTTCAATTAAAACAACAACATCTTTTTCATTTTCAGTAATTGATTTCACATGAATGGAATATCCTCCATTTGTTTTTTCGCCCATAGTAACTAAAATTACCATAGAAGTTTCAAAATTAATAGCAGGAATAGGAGGTTTTTTCATAAAGTTTGAAAATAACTCAGTCCAAGCTTCATCATAAGCTTCAGTTGAAGTTATTATAAGATTCTTTTTTTTCATATATCCGCTATTGTCGTTTTTAGTCAGTTCAGAAAATTGAACAATTTTAGGAAAAGTTACTTCTACAGTTTTTTTTGTGGTTTTACAAGAAAGTAGAGTTAAAATAAGGGATAGAAATAATATATTTTTCATAAAGTATAAATTTTGTAAAGTCCCGAAAAATATTTTTTTTCAAAAAACAAATTTTTCGAGGATACTCGTAAAAATAAAGAATTGTAAATTCTTGTTTTTACGGTATTTGTAAAGTTGAAAGGCAATAAGCAATGGTTATTATTTCATTTTTAAATTGTTACATTGCTACATTATTTATTTTAAACAGTTTAAGTATTTTTTTATTGTTTCATTTATTCCATAATATAGTGCATCACAAATAAGGGCATGACCTATTGAAACTTCTTTTGTAAAAGGGATTTGCGTAACAAAATAATTCAAATTATCTAAGTTTAAATCATGTCCAGCATTAATTTCTAAACCTAAACGATGTGCCAAATTAGCTGCTTTCACATAAGGAGCAATAGCTAAATCTTTATTTTTTGCAAATTCTTCGGCATAAGGCCCCGTATAAAGTTCAATTCTATCTGTTCCAGTTTCTTTTGCGTGCTCTATATTTTTTATGTTTGTATCCACAAAAATAGAAGTACGGATGTTGTTTTTTTTAAATTCAGCTATCACTTCTTTTAAAAAATCTTTTTGTTTCAGCGTGTCCCAACCAGCGTTAGAAGTTAGAACATTAGGTGGATCGGGAACTAAAGTTACTTGTGTTGGTTTAACTTTTAACACTAAATTAATAAAAGTTGAATTCGGAAAGCCTTCAATGTTGAACTCAGTAGTTACAATAGGGGCGAGGTTATAGACATCTTCATATCGGATATGTCTTTCATCGGGGCGAGGATGAACAGTAATTCCTTCAGCACCAAATTTTTCACAATCTTTTGCAAATTGAATCAAATCAGGAAGATTATTACCTCTTGCATTTCTAATTGTTGCTACTTTGTTAATATTTACACTTAATTTTGTCATTTCAATAGTATAGTAATTTCATAAAAAATGTACTTTTATCTTTTGTAATAAAGATTAGCAAAAGTAAAACAATTTTCAATATGATAGCATCTCAATTAATAACTTACGACATACCTCCTTTGAAGCTTTCAGATAAAGGAAGTAGAGCATTGGATTGGATGGAAGAATTCAAGGTTTCTGATATTCCTGTGGTTGATAAAGGTGTTTATTTGGGGCTGATAGAAGAAGCTCAATTGTTGGATAGAAGCAACCCTGACGATGCAATAAGCACATATAATTTACAATACAAAAAGCCTTTTGTTCATGAAAATCAACACGTTTTTGAAATTATTTCTGCAATAGTTAATAATGAGGTAGATTTACTACCTGTACTAGATAGCACTGGGCGATTTTTAGGGATAATTACTATTAACAGTATTCTAAAATTTTTTTCAGAAACAGTTTCTATTGCTAATCAAGGAAGTATAATAACAATTGAACTTAACATCAATGATTATTCACTTTCTGAAATAGCCAAAATTGTTGAATCGGACAATGCTAAAATATTAGCTTCATTCATTACTTCTCACCCTGATTCTACTAAATTGGAGGTTACACTTAAAATTAATAAAAACGAGATTACTCGTATTTTAAGCACATTTGAGCGGTTTAATTATCAAATTACAGCATCCTACAACGAAACGGATTACCAAGTTGATTTACAAAATAAGTATGATGAATTTATGCGTTTTCTAAATCCATAATTGTCCTAATGCATTATTTCCATTTATTTTCTATTAAAAGTTATTATTTTTTTTTGCTGGTATTTTTTATGTTTACTAAAAATATCAGTGTCGCTCAAGATTCCTTAAGTTCCTTTCATATTATTTCCGAAATAAAAATTATAGGAAATAAAACCACCAAAGCTCATATTATTTCTAGAGAACTTCCTTTTGCTATTCAAGATACAATTTCAATCAATGAGCTTAACAAAACTTTAGAGAGAGCTCAAAGTAACCTAATGAATACCCTGCTTTTTAATTTTGTAAATTTAGAAGTGGTGTATTTTACCGACACCTACATTTCTGTTTATATTACTGTTGAAGAAAGATGGTATTGGTGGCCAATTCCAATTTTTGAAGTTGAAGAAACAAACTTTAATACTTGGTGGAAAACGAAAGATTTTGACAGAGCAAATTATGGAATGTTTTTGGCAAAGGAAAATTTCAGGGGACGCAAAGAGCGTTTAGTCTTTAAACTTCAAGGTGGTTATACAGAAAAAGCAGAATTTAGATATCATGTGCCTTTTGCAAATAAAAATCAAACTCAAGGGTTTATGATTGGGTTTAGCTATAGCAGAAACCACGAAGTTGTCTATAATACAACTGATAATAAAAGAGATTTCCTAAAAATAAATGAACAATTCATTAAAAAAGAATTTATATCGAAATTTAATTATGAATATCGACCAAAACTTTATAATACGCATTTGTTAGGAATTCAGCATCATTATTTAGAAGTGAATGATACTATTTTAATTTTAAATAAAGATTATTTATTTACGCAAGACAATGAATTAAATTACTTTAGTTTATTATATAATTTCAAGCGTGATAAACGAAACTTTAAGAGTTATCCAACTAAAGGGTACTTTATTGAATTTAGTGCCGTAAAAAATGGATTAGGAATAACCAAAAAAGAAAATAGTTCCATGTTTCTTTTAGGCAGTTATCGGAAATATTGGGAATTAAGTAATCGTTTTTATTTTGCAACTTCTTTAAAAGGAAAATACTCTATTGAACGACCTCCATTTGCTTTGTTAAGTGGTTTGGGATACAACAATAATTTTGTGAGAGGCTATGAGTTTTATGTGATAAATGGAGAAAATTATGCTTTTTTCAAATCGCAACTTCGCTATGCTCTTGTTAAGGACAAAGTGTATCATGCAAAAATATTATCGGCAGAAAAATTTAGAAAAATTCCGATAGCTGTTTATCCAGGAGTTTTTTTTGATGCTGGATATGTAGATGATAAAAAACTCAAAAACACCAATATTTTAAATAATGAAATGCTTTTTGGTGCAGGAGCATCATTAGATTTATCAACGTATTATGATATTGTTTTTAGAGTTGAATATAGTATAAACAGAATGCAAGAGCATGGTTTGTTCTTGCATTTTATAGCTCCTCTTTAGAGTCTGTCTGTAAAGCCCAACTTCTTCGTTATTCTTGTTTTAAAAACCAATCATTTACAAAAGTAAACTCCTGATTTTCAAAACTTCGAAAGCCTCGAATTTGAACTTTACAGTTCAGCCTCTTGACTTTATAGACAGACATTTAATACCAATGATGCAACTATTTTATTCCTTTTAATAGGTTTTGGTAAAAATCACCAATAAGAGGAAGTGCTTTTTTTTCAGCATTCACAGCAGCAATTAATCCTAAAATCCAAAATACAAATAAACCAATATAGCTGATTTGAGCCAAAATAGCAACTATCCAGTTTAAACCGGAAATATTTGTAAATATTAAGCTAACTATCATCAAACTAAATCCTGTAATAAAAATCCCTAGAGCTTGTCTGATATGGAAAGCTCCTAATTCGGATTTATTTTTATTGTCGTTGTGCATTACAATTGCTATTATAAAACCAATAATTGTTATGTAACTGATTATTGCAACTGTTTTTCCTGGGTCGTTTTGAGTTGTGGTTTCCATTTTTTTAAATTATTTTCCAAAGCTAGATTTATTTTTTTTAATAATAAAGTTAATTGCTTTTATTTTAACAGATTAAATTTCTATTACTTCAGAAGTGCGGAGATACATTACATAACTTTTTATAGAAAATGTTGGATACATTTCTGCGAGAATTTTTTTGTAATTTTCAAGTTGTTCAATATGCTTGTTCGATGGTTCACCAGTTTTATAATCAATTATGTAGATATTATTATCTTTAAATGTAACTCTATCAGGTTGATAACTGCTGCCTGAAGAAAGCAAAATGTTTTTTTCATTTTTCACCATATCAAAGTCAGAAAATAGATGACCTACTAATGGATGTTGAAATTGTTTTTCCAATTGATTTTTAAGCGTAAGAGCTTCATATTTTGTTATAACACCTTTATTAATGTTTCTTGTTAAAATTGCTTGTAGTTCATTTTTGTGTTTCAATTCTGACAAAATATTGTGAATAAGCGAACCATGTTCGCCAATTTTTTCAGGAGATTCAACATCCCAAAATTTGGGAGCTTGATAGCTTATTTTAATTTTTTCTCTCCAACTGTTGTGTGTTATTATTGAAAATGTTTCTGTTTTAAGGGCATCTTTTTTAGTTTTTTCTGTCTCAGTTTTTCGGTTAAATGATCCATATTCAAAATTTGTATCACTATTTTTTGTTAAAAACGATTGTTGGCAAAAGTCATATAAATAATCATTGATTGCACCAATGTTATTTTTTGAAATATTTCCTTTGGCATCTTTTTTAATGCTCGATAAAACATACAATCGTTCTTCGGGTCGAGTTAATGCTACATATAAAATGTTAATTAAATCTAAGGTAAGTTTGCTAATTTCTTCTTCATAAATAGATGCCAACTTTGTTTTTTTTAACGCTATATTTATCGGTAGAAGTGCTACATCTAAATTTTGTATTCCTGTTTCTGTTGTCCAAAAGAAATCTTGTTGAGCATTATTTTTAACAGGTGAATTGGCAAATGGATAAATAACGACAGGAAATTCCAATCCTTTAGATTTATGTATGGTCATTACTCTAACAGCTTCAATTCCTTCGGGAATGATTATAGAAAATTTATCGTTTTTCTCATTCCACCATTCGATGAAATTGGCAATAGAATTTCCTTTTTTTGTAGAAAATTCATATACTTTCTCTAAAAAGAATTGCAGGTAAATATTAATAGAATCATCGAGATTAAATTGATTTATTAGGTATTCTGTTAGTTCGTAAAGAGAAAGTTTGCTAATGCTACTTTCATTTAAGTTTAGGTTGTTTTCATTAAGAAAAAGCCGAAGTGTGTTGGTTTTGTATTTTTCAAAAACATCAAAAAGGGATGCTGTTATGTTAAATTTATCTAACAAAAATTGAATGATAAAAACAGCGTTTTCTTTATCTTTTGGAGCTAATAAGTAGTTGAAATAATGAATAAGAAATTGTACTTCTTTTGAATTATTGAGCAAAAGGCTTTCAAAAGAAATTACATCAATTCCATTTTCAATTAAATGAGAAGCAATCAGAACACCATCTTTTTTACTTCTTGTTAGAATAGCAATGTCTTTGAGAGCATAATTATCTGCTTTTAATGTATTAATGGTTTCAATTATTTTTTGCAACATTAAGTCATTTAAATTTTCTTTATCAGTATGTTCTATAAAAGAAATAGCGACACCTCCACCGTTATTATCAGGGTTAAACTCTTGGTTCAGATTTTTATAGAGTTGTTGGTATTTTTCAGACAAATGCGTAGAAGTGAATTTAAAAAAGTGATTGTTGAAATCAACAATTTCAGCCTTTGAGCGATAGTTCGTATCTAGTTCTTTTAAATTAAAGTTTCGTTCAAGTGCATTTTCGATAAGTGAAAAGGATTCATTTTGAATGGAATTTGGAAAGTCAATAATTTTAGGAAGGTTAATAATTTGCTCTACTTCGCCACCTCTAAATCGATAAATAGATTGCTTGGCATCTCCAACCAACATATTAAAATGACCACTTGCTAAAGAATTATCAACCAACGGAAGCAAATTATGCCATTGAATAATGGAAGTATCCTGAAATTCATCAATTAAATAATGGTGATATTTTTCACCCAATCGTTCATAGATAAATGGAGCTGGTTCGTTGGCAATTACTTGAGCAATTTTTTTATTGAAATCAGAAAAATTCAACACATTGTTTTCTTCTTTAACTTCCTGAATTGTTTTTTCAATTTCATTGATTACAGCAAGGGTATAGCTATATTTCAATAAAAGTTTATTGATGATGTAGGCACTTTCATTTTCGACTATATGGTTTTGAATGGCATCATAATAAGTAATAATTGTTGATTTGTTTGCATCAATAAGCTGTTTTTGGGATTCATCAACTGCTTTAGAGTACCAATTTTGCTCATCAACCATCATTTTTTGTAAGGTTGCGTTTGCTTCAAAATCAGAAAATTTTTGCACTTTTTTGAAATAGGTAATTAAATAACCTTTATAAAAACTTTTTTCTTCAATTCCTTGTTTATTTATATAGTCAATTGCATTTTCAGAAATACTAATAATTTCAGATTCAAATAATTTAATTTGAATAAAAAGCTCTTTTCTAATGGCATGAAAATCTTCAATAGCAAGTTTGTTGAGTTGTTTGATGTAAAACTCACCGTTGTCTTTCAATAAATTTTTAGCAAAAACATATAAGTCTTTATCAATGTTCCAGCTGTTTTCGTTGTCGGCTTTTTCTTTCGAAAAATCAATTAAGAGTTTTGTTAAGTCTTTGTTTTTTCCAACTTGAGCAATGAGTAAATCTATTGCTTTGGAGAGTATTTCTTGCTCATCCAGTTCAATCTCAAAATTGAGTGGAAGGTGTAAATCGTGAGCAAAAGTTCGAATAATTTTATGCGTAAATTTATCTATCGTGCTAATTGCTAAATCATTGTAATTATGTAAGATGGAACGTAGTACTTGCTCACATTTTTTTTCTAAGGTTTGTTGATCAAGTCCTAAACCACCTTCAGATTTTGGTTTAATTAAATCGGCTAATAAAAAGGCAGTTGTTCCTTCTAATTTTTCTTTACTGGCAATTTCTTTTAATGCTTTAATTACCCGTTCTTTCATTTCGGCAGCAGCTTTGTTGGTGAAAGTAACAGCTAAAATGTGTTTGTAATAATTGGAGGAAGTGTGTGTTTGGTCTAGGGCTTTAATTAAAAATTCTTTAACTAAGGTGTATGTTTTTCCTGATCCAGCAGAAGAGTTATATAAGGTTAGGTTGTTCATTTAACAGTGAATGGTGAATGGTGAATCATAAATAACAAGGGGTCATGACCCCTTGCCTAACAAGAAAGAATTTCAGCTAAGGTAAGCAAATCCATATTAATTTTTTGATTGTGTTTAATGGCTTTTTCAAAAGGGGTAAAAGCAATATTTTTATTTACAACGCCAATCATCACATTTGTTTTCCCTTCTATCAACGCATTTACGGCAGCATTTCCCAATCTGCTTGCCAACACTCTGTCCATTGCAGAAGGGCTTCCACCACGCTGAATATGACCTAAAACGGTAACTCTTGAATCATAATTGGGACATTTTTCTTTTACTTGGCGTGCTATTTCAAAAGCTCCACCCGTGCTTTCGCCTTCGGCAACAATCACTATCATGCTTGATTTTCTCCCATGGCGATCACTTTCCAATTTTCTTATTAATTCATTGATATAAGTGGGTGTTTCTGGAATAAGAATAGCTTCTGCACCAACACCAATTCCACTTCTAAGAGCAATAAAACCAGCATCTTTCCCCATTACTTCAACCATGAAAAGTCGGTTGTGCGAACTTGCTGTATCTCTTATTTTATCAACAGCTTCAATTACGGTATTTAAAGCAGTATCATAACCAATGGTGTTGTCTGTTCCATATAAATCATTATCAATAGTTCCTGGCAATCCCACAAAAGGAACGTCAAATTCTTTATTAAAAATAGATGCTCCTGTAAATGTTCCATCACCACCAATAGCCACAATGCCATCTAATCCAATTTTTTTTATGGTTTGATATGCTTTTTCTCTTCCTTCTTTTTCATGAAATTCTTTGCAACGGGCACTTTTCAGGATAGTTCCACCACGCTGAATAATGTTGCTTACATCTCTCGATTTTAATTCTATAACATTCCCTTCAATTAATCCTTTGTAGCCTTCATAAATCCCATAACATTCAATGTTTGAGTAAGCACAAGTTCTTACCACAGCTCTAATGGCTGCATTCATTCCTGGAGCATCACCTCCTGATGTGAAAACACCTATTTTTTTCATTTTTATTGGCATAATTGGTTCAATCGATTAACCCTTTCTATGGAATAATCTTTATCATTTTTAACAAGATAATTTAACACTTCTAAAGTACAATTTTTTAGATTAAGATTAGTTGGATCAAGTAAATATTTATGAAACAATAAATCTTCAAGGATAATAAAGTGAATAAATTCAAATTGATGATGTGCTGTTAAATGATTAGTAATTACCTCTTTTGGAAGTAAAATAAGTTCATTCAAATTTATTTTCAAGAAATCAAACCCAAATTCATCCAGTTGGTTGTTTGCTTTTTCAGGTTCATTATTTTGCTTGAAATGATTCGTTTTTACCAACATTTTTGCTAGCTCATCCAAGTAGCGTTGGATGTAGTCTTTTCTAATCATGTTGTAATTTATGAATTTTCTTAGTTCCTTTATACATTTCGTACTTCATAAATCTACATTCTAAACTTCCATTAAAAAGTTTTATTTTTTGAGAAGGTCGTAAGCCTACTTTTTTTAGTGCTTCGTTGTTTGAACTAATGAACCAAGCATTCCAATTGGCATATTTTTCTTTAAGGTTATTGCCAAATTTTTCATACAATTCATCTACATTTTCGCCAATACGTTCTCCATAAGGTGGGTTAGAAATAATAATTCCAGGTTCGGTAGGAGGTATAAAATCTTGAAAATCTTTTAAGTGCAATTCTATCTTATTTGTGAGACCAGCAGCTTTAATGTTGGCACGACTCATACCTAAAACTCTTCCGTCAATATCCACTCCAATTATTTTGTGTTTAAAGTCTATTTCTTCGGCAAGGGCTTCTTCTACCACTTTGTCGAATAATGCTTCATCAAAGTTTTTCCAGTTGAAAAAGCCAAATTCTCCTCTGTTGATGTTAGGAGGGATGTTGCAAGCTATCATTGCCGCTTCAATTAATATGGTTCCTGAACCACAAAATAAATCTAAAAAATCGGAGTTTTTATCCCAATCACTAAGCAAAATCATTCCAGCAGCTAAATCTTCTTTAATAGGAGCAGTGCTTCTACTATCTCTGTATCCTCTTTTAAATAAAGGGTCGCCCGAACTATCTAAACTTACAGTACAATTGTTATCGAATCCAATATGAAGGTTAATTCTAATGTTAGGGCTTTCTGTATCTACATTTGGACGTTTGTCTAATTTTTCTCTAAACCTATCTGCAATAGCATCTTTTGCTTTTAGAGCAGGAAATTTAGTATGATTAAATAGGGTAGTGGTAACTGTTGAGTCTATGGCAAAGGTTTGGTCAACATCAAAAATAGTTTCCCAAGGTATTTGTTTTATTTTTTGGTATAAATCTTCGGTATTTTTAATGTGAAATTGGCGAAAAGGAACAAGCAAACGATTGGCAGTTCTTAACCAAAGGTTGGCTTTGTATAACATTTCTTTGTTTGCAGTGAAGCTAACCAGTCTAATTCCTTTTTCGGCTTGATGAACACCTAATTGTTGTAGTTCTTTTATCAGAATATCTTCTAATCCAAAAGAGGTTTTGGCAACGATTTTAAATTCATTTTCTAACATCTTACAAAGGTAAGGCATGAACCAGAATATTAAGTAAAGTTGTGGGTTTTATTTTAAAAAAAAACTAAAACTAAGCAGGTTTTAGGAAGAAAACGTGCTTAGTTTTAGTTGTATCCCGTTTATGAGGATTCTCGCTAAAGGCGAAATTTTTAACCCGCTTTATTCATGCAAAAGCAAAGCGAATTGTATGAATGTGCGAAGGGCTGTGGGAAGCAAATCGGTTAATCCCGTCCGATAATTATCGGAATAGTAATATCCAAATTTGGGTTATTGAAAATAGCTAAATTTGTTGGTTTTACTTATATCGTAGAAAATTTATGAACCGAATTTGCGAGTTCAACGAAGTTAATTTTCTGGGTTAATAGATACCTTTCAATTTTTTTAACCTTTAATTTTTTCTATTTTTGTGAAATAGAAATTGCCCTACCAACTATTATAAAATCCTTATGAGCGAAGAACAAAAGAAAAAACTCGAACAACAATTGTGGAACATTGCCAACGAATTGCGTGGCAAAATGGATGCCGATGAGTTTCGTGATTACATTTTAGGTTTTATTTTCTTTAAATACCTATCAGAAAAGCAATATTTGTATGCCAATCATTTACTGGAAACCGAAACCATAAAGGATTATTTGAAAGTTACCGATGCCGAAGATTTAGAAGCCATAAAAGAAGAATCGTTAAAAAAGTTGGGTTACTTTCTTAAACCCGATGAATTGTTTAGCTCCATTGCTAAAAAGGGTAATGCCAACACCGAAAACGAAAGCAATTTTATTTTAGAAGATTTAGAAAGCATACTCAACGGTATTGAGCAAAGTACAATGGGTACGGAAAGCGAAGAAGATTTTAACAAACTTTTTGAAGATTTAGATTTGAGTAGTACCAAATTGGGGCGAACACCTGATGCAAGAAACGAATTGATTTCAAAGGTGCTAAAACACTTAGATAAAATTGATTTTGAATTAGCCAATGCCGATAGTGATGTTTTGGGCGATGCGTATGAGTATTTAATAGGGCAGTTTGCAAGTGGGGCTGGTAAAAAAGCAGGAGAATTTTATACCCCTCAGCAAGTTTCTAAAATACTGGCTAAGATAGTTACCACAGGCAAAAAACGATTGAAAACAGTTTACGACCCTACGTGTGGCTCAGGCTCTTTGTTGTTGCGTGTAGCCAAAGAGGTTGAGGTAAGCGATTTTTATGGACAGGAATTGAACCGCACCACTTACAATTTGGCTCGAATGAACATGATTTTGCACGATGTACATTATACCAAATTCGATTTAAAACAAGAAGATACTTTAGTAGAACCGCAGCATTTTGATTTACGCTTTGAGGCTATTGTAGCCAATCCACCGTTTTCGGCAAAATGGAAAGGCAAAGATAACCCACTCAATGAAAATGATGAACGCTTTAGCCAGTATGGTAGATTAGCACCAGTTAGCACAGCCGATTTTGCTTTTGTGCAACACATGATACACCAATTGGCAGACAATGGCACAATGGCGTGTGTATTGCCTCATGGCGTTTTGTTTAGAGGCTCAGCCGAGCAAACCATAAGAACCTATATTATTGACAAACAAAATTACTTAGATGCTGTTATTGGGTTACCTGCCAATATATTTTATGGTACAAGCATACCCACGTGCATTTTAGTATTGAGCAAATGCCGAGTGCATAACGATAACATTTTGTTTATTGATGCCAGTAACAATTTTGAAAAAGTAGGCAACCAAAACCGATTAAGAGAAGCCGACATTGATAAAATTATAAGCACCTACCGAGAGCGTAAAACCATTGATAAATACAGCTATGTTGCAACCTTAGATGAGGTAAAAGCCAATGAATATAACCTAAATATACCTCGTTATGTTGATACCTTTGAAGAAGAAGAAGCCATTGATTTAACTGCCATAGCCAATGAATTGAAAGCAATGGAAACCGAACTAAAACAAACCGATAACACCATAGCCGATTTTTGTAAACAACTAAATATTGCAACACCTTTTTAGAATAAACGGGAATTCCGATTTTTTTAATTTTAAATGGACAAATTCAAAAATAAATACCGAATACCATCAGCCCGATTGAAAAATTGGGATTATGGTAGCAATGGTGCATATTTTATTACCATTTGTACCCAACATAGGAAACATTTTTTTGGTGAAATATTGGATGATGAAATGAATTTGAATGAAATAGGACAATTGGCAGAAAAATATTGGTTAGAAATACCCAGCCATTTTCCATTTGTTGAATTGGGCAATTTTGTGGTAATGCCTAATCATACGCACGGAATTTTGATTATTAATAAAAATTATACCGTTGATACCGTTGATACCGTTAATGCCGTTAATGCCGTTAATGCCGTTGATACCGTTAATACCGTTAATACCGTT
>PCUH01000164.1:18518-18660 GCA_002770955.1 Flavobacteriales bacterium CG18_big_fil_WC_8_21_14_2_50_32_9
AATGCCGTTGATACCGTTAATGCCGTTGATACCGTTAATACCGTTGATATTGTTGATACCGTTGATGCCGTTGATATTGTTGATATTGTTGATACCGTTGATATTGTTGATGCCGTTGATACCGTTGATGCCGTTGATACCG
>PCUH01000132.1:0-147 GCA_002770955.1 Flavobacteriales bacterium CG18_big_fil_WC_8_21_14_2_50_32_9
AGAAGATGATTTAATTAGGTTTAAAACAATAAATAATAACTGGGAAGTTATGGATAGTTTTAATAATCATTTTCAGATAGACCGAATAAAATTATCAAATGAAAGAATGAGTTATTGTTTTAATTTAATGGAGAAGTCTGACCTACT
>PCUH01000132.1:171-4132 GCA_002770955.1 Flavobacteriales bacterium CG18_big_fil_WC_8_21_14_2_50_32_9
GACTATATTGTTCAGTTTTAAAGATCATATTAGTTTTTATTATATTTATGAGGTGGATTCTGTTTTCTTTAAAAAATATAAATTTGATGAGACATTAAAACAACTTGACAATAATTGGTGGGTTGCTCCTTAACATTATCTAAAATAATTATGAAAAAGTTTATTATCATATCGCAAGTATTAGTTTTATTATTCTTTGTTGGTTGTTCCAACAATAAGAATAAAAATAGTGATGAATTACTGGAAAATTCGGATATGACTACTGAATTAGTAGAAGAATTGAGAATATTAGTTTTAATAGATGGACAAGATACATTTAAAGTTAAAGAATCTGAAATTATCAAATTCAAAGACTATTTTGGTCTTAACGTGAAGAGTGGAAATTTTCTTCATCCTGAATTAACTTATGAAAGAAGAAAACGAAATAATGATGATATGGAAATGATGTATTCGAGTGAGGCTGGAGTTGATAATTATTACATTCTTTATTCTCTAGTTCTTAAAGAACATAATGGAATTGATGAATATGTTAATAAAAGAGATACGCTAATTGATATTTATAGAAAAATTAATTCTTTATATAACCATTTGGATAATGGAGGAACTTATTTTGGTCATATGTATAAGAGAATTCATGGATTAGCTGAATTTTCAATTTATACTATGATAGAAAATAAGTACTATGTTAAAGAATATGATATTGAGAACCTGAAAAAACACTTCATATCCAGTTTAAAAGAATATTTCAGGAATGAAGTAAATTCAGACTCTGATTTAGTGGATAAAGAAAAAATTGAAAAGATAGAAGGATTAAATAATGAATTGGAGAAGTTAGACAACCTTATCACGTCCTTCTTTTATCTGAAAAAAGCACAGATGTTTAGTTGTAATTATTATTAGAATTTAAATTTCGGTAAAGTTCATCCCCCACTAATTAAATTCTAAAATCAATAGCTCTCAAATCAATTAAGTAATTTAGCCGCTCCTATTCAAAGATTATTTATTTTGTCCAAAAAAATAGCACTTTTCATTGTTCTTCTTATTGTTTTATTTACAAGCATTGCTGCTTTTCTTTCTACCAAACTCGAATTTGATTATAATTTTGAGAATTTTTTTCCAAAAAATGATGCTGATTTAGATTATTTTCTAGAATACCGACAAGTTTTTGAAAATGACAACGATTATATTCTCATTGCCATTGGTGATGAAAAAGGTATTTTTTCTTCTAGTTTTTTGCAAAAAGCGGCTGCTTTTACCGATGAGTTAGAAAATACCAACCATGTGGTTTCTGTGCTTTCCCCAACCAATATCCAACAACCTATTGTAACCGCTCTTGGATATATGGAAATCCCACTACTCCACATCAACGAACCTGAAAAATATGCGAATGATTCTATTCGTATTTCAAAATCGAAAGAATACATAAACACACTCTTTGCTCCCGATTTTAAATCAATTTGCATTGTGGTAAACAATACGCAGATTATCACAAAAAAAGCCTCTGATGAATTGTATTATGACATTGAAGCATTACTCCAAAAATATAATTTTTCTATAACGCATTATGCTGGAAAAATAAGAGGTCAGAAAGCCTATCTAACTATTATGAAACAGGAATTAATTCTATTTCTATCCATTTCTCTTGGGTTAGTGATATTATTTTTAGCCTTAAGTTTTAGATCTTTATTTGGTGTTATTGTTCCTGTTATTACTGTGTTAATTGCTATTATTATCACCTTAGGAATAATGAAAATTACTGGTAAATACTTGGATTTAATGACTACCCTACTCCCAACTATTTTGTTTGTGGTAGGAATGTCTGATGCTGTTCATATTCTCAATCGTTATATTGAAGAACTCAGAAATGGTTTGCCAACATTAAAAGCCATTAAAATTACTTTTAAAGAAGTAGGTTGGGCTACTTTTCTGACTTCCATCACTACTGCTGTTGGGTTTTTAACGCTTATGGCTATTCGAATTGTTCCAGTTAAAGAATTTGGATTATATTCGGCAATTGGTGTAATCGTTGCTTTTTTTGTTGCAATAACTTTACTTCCTGCACTACTATCCTTGATAAAACCTCCCGATAATTATCGGGATAAAATTTCTGCTAAAAATGAAAATTTATTTTTTTGGAACAAATGGCTACATAAACTTTTTGTTTTCACACTTAGAAAATCGAAATGGATAGTTGGTATATATATCCTTTTAATTGTATCTTCATTTGTAGGGATAAGCTTTCTAAAAATAGACTATCGTTTGTTAGAAGATTTATCAGAAAAAAATCCCTTGCAACAAGATTTTCGTTTTTTTGAAAATTCTTACTCAGGTATTCGTCCTTTTGAAATGGCTGTTTCTCTCAAAAACACTTCCTTATCTTTTTTTGACTATGAAGTTATTAAAGAATTAAATGAAGTAGAAAATTATTTATACAATCACTATAAAGCTCGTTTTTTAGCATCGCCTGTGGCAGTTGTAAAATCATTAAACAAAGCACTGAACAACGGCAACAGTAATTTTTACCGTATTCCTGAAAATGAAAAAGACTATCAAAAAATAAAAAAAGCATTAAAAAATCCTCGATTGCAACAGCAACTCACCTCCATTGTTTCCCCAAAAAAAAATATGGCTCGGTTCACTGGTAAAATGGATGATGTGGGCAGCCACAAAGTAGCTCAATTGAATGCCGATTTTGAAGTTTTTTTCAACACACTAAACAGCCCTCTTATTGATTATAGAATGACAGGAACGGCACTTTTGGTAGATAAGAATAATGGATTTTTAGCCATGAACATGGTGGCGGGTTTGGTCGTTGCTTTTTTATTGATTGCATTATTGATGGGTTTCTTGTTTAAATCAATAAAAATGGCATTCATCTCGCTTATTCCTAATGTAATTCCTTTGTTAATCATTGCAGGTGTTATGGGTTTTTCAGGAACGAACATAAATATGTCAACATCAATTATTTTCACCATTGCTTTTGGTATTGCGGTAGATGATACCATACATTTTTTGAGTAAATATAAAATTCAATTAACAAAAAGAAGTTCTCCTTTTTTTGCATTAAGACGTTCCTTTCTTTCTACCGGAAAAGCCATTATTTTAACCTCACTCATTTTATGTGGTGGTTTTCTTTCTCTTATTTTTTCTGATTTTAAAAGTACTTTTCTTATCGGTGTTTATATTACGCTAACCCTACTACTAGCCGTAATTTCTGATTTGTTGTTGCTGCCTATTTTACTTTCTAAAAAGAAAAAAAAGTAAATTTATTTTAATACATTTGAAAAATGAAATGCTACTTTGTAGGGTATCTACTTAGATGGGTATACGATACAAAGTAGCGGGCTATAACCTACTTATGACATTAAAAATTTCATTACAAGAAAAAGACCCTAAGCTGGTGCGAGTTTAACGAAGTGTAACTCGTGCCTGTAATAGCAAATTTACCACGAGTTAAAAAATTGCGGCAAATGGAACATTTTGATAAAAAAAATGAAAGAAAACACAAAAAAATTCTACTCACAAAGGGCTATAACAATTGCCACTTATTTTGGTGGTCCACTTGCCGCAGGATATTTGATTAAAAAAAACTATGAAACATTAGAACAACCTGATAATGCAAAAAAATCTCTACTATATGGAATAATATCAACCTTATTGCTTTTTGCTGTTATATTTTCAATTCCCGAAGATATTCTTAATAAAATACCTAATGTAGTTATTCCTGCTATTTATACTGGAATTATTTACTTAATGGTTGAAAAGTATCAAGGAGAAAGCTTAAAAAATCATAAGGATGCTGGTGGGGAATTTTATTCTGGATGGAAAGCTGCAGGTGTTGGAGCAATATCAATGTTGATACTTGCGGCTGGAATTTTCATGATCGCGTTTATTTATGGTGATTTATCTAATGTTTCATCTGATTTTGACACTGTAACTTATGACAAAGAAGTTGCAAAAT
>PCUH01000218.1:0-207 GCA_002770955.1 Flavobacteriales bacterium CG18_big_fil_WC_8_21_14_2_50_32_9
ATGCTTTTAAGGTTGGATTGGCAGCAAGCAAAGAATCTTTACGGAAATTTTCAGGCAGATTTTCTGCTTTTAAAGAACTCGCCATTACTATTTGTTCATTTTCTGGTCGGTTAAGTAATTTATTGAAAATTGTTGTAAGCGGTTTTTCTTTAGCTTTTAAAATATTCAGATTGGTTTGTGCATCTTTCAGCATAATATCCACTCGTA
>PCUH01000218.1:391-696 GCA_002770955.1 Flavobacteriales bacterium CG18_big_fil_WC_8_21_14_2_50_32_9
TGCTTCAGCCATTAATGCAGCAGCATCCCCTTGTGCTTTTAAAGCCCCAAACCAAGGAAATAGTTGTGTAAGTGAGAACCTTACCTGTTGTGGCCCAAGACGTGTTTCAACTGGAGAAATAAAATATCCAAATGAAAACGTAGGGTCGGGCAAGGTATTCACTTGTGACACTCTTTGCAAAGCTGCTTCAAATTCTTTGTGTTTGGCTTTCAATTCAGGGTTGTTTTCTGATGCTATTTTAAAATAATCATCTATTGTTTGAGAAAATGCTATTCCACATCCAAGCCACCCTATAAATATGCTAA
>PCUH01000218.1:746-4083 GCA_002770955.1 Flavobacteriales bacterium CG18_big_fil_WC_8_21_14_2_50_32_9
CTGTCTTCCAACTTCTATCCTCACACTTCACCCTTTGTGTTTCCCTCAAGGGAAAAGGCTTACACACATTTCCTCTTTCACCATTCACCATTCACCATTCACTTTTCTAACTTCCTCTCTTCCCTCCAACAGTACAACACAGGCACAACAAAATAGGTTATTGCGGCAAAAGCCATCCCTCCAAAAGCAGGTATTGCCATAGGAATCATAATATCCGACCCACGACCTGATGAAGTAAGAATTGGTAGCAACGCAATAATAGTTGTAGCAGATGTCATTATCGCTGGTTTAATTCTTCGTTGCCCGGCTTCTACAATTGCCATTCTTATTCCTTTTAGCGTGTCTGTTTTATTTTTTTCAAAACTTTGATCTAAGTAAGTAGCCATTAATACTCCATCATCGGTTGCTAATCCAAAAAGAGCAATAAATCCGACCCAAACAGCCACACTTAAATTAATCGTATGTACTTGAAACAAGTCTCTCATGTTGGTTCCAAAAATGGTAACATCTATAAACCATGACTGTCCGTAAAGCCACAACACAAAAAAACCTCCACTGAATGCCATTGCTATTCCGGTAAAAACCATTAATGATGTTGCGATTGATTTGAATTGAAAATAAAGAATGAGAAAGACTATCATTAAAACTAAAGGAACAATAATAGCAAGACGTTTTTCAGCTCGCACCTGATTTTCATAACTTCCTGAAAATTTATAACTAATCCCCGCAGGAACTATTAATTCTCCAGCATCAATCTTATCTTGAATCATTTTTTGAGCATCATTAACTACTCCCACTTCCGAAAAGTTGTCTTTTTTATCAAATAATACATAGCCTACCAAAAAAGTTTCTTCACTTTTAATGGCTTGTGGGCCACGCACATATTCAAAATCAATAAGTTGTGAAAGTGGTATTTGTGCTCCCGTAGGAGTTGACATTAAAATACTTCCTAATGCTTCTGGATTATCACGAAGCTCTCTAGGATAACGAACTCTAACGGGAAAACGCTCTCGACCTTCAACCGTTGTGGTAACCTTCATTCCGCCAATAGCGGTTTCAATGGTTTGTTGAACATCTTCTATACTCAATCCATACCTAGCAATTTCTTCCCTGTTAATATTAAGATGGATATATGGTTTCCCAACAATTCGGTCAGCAAATACCGCTTCGGATTTAACACTTGGCACTTTTTTCAAAATTTCTTCTAGTTGCATTCCAAATGCCTCAATAGATTTTAAATCTGGCCCATATACCTTTATTCCCATAGGAGCTCGCATTCCTGTTTGGAGCATTATCAATCGTGTTTCTATAGGCTGTAATTTTGGTGCAGAAGTTACACCCGGAATTTTGCTTACGCTCACAATTTCATCCCAAATATCATCTGGCGATTGTATGTGTGATCTCCAATTACGAAAATAATTTCCGTTATCATCAGGTATTAAAACTTGATTATTTACGCCTCTTAATAATGCTTCCTCATTAGAAAGTGTATCTCCATTATTAAGTATAAAACGATCGTTTTTATCTACTTTAAAACGAACTCGATGCCCTTTCTCATTAAGCATATATTCCGGATGATAATTAATGATATTTTCGTACATAGAAATTGGAGCCGGATCCAACGCAGATTCTACTCTTCCCATCTTACCCACAGCCATATCAACTTCAGGAATATTAGTCAACAACATATCCAATTGAGCCAAGGTGTTTTTATTGTATTCCATTCCTGAATGAGGCATAGAAGTAGGCATCAGCAAAAAGCTACCTTCGTTGAGTGAGGGCATAAATTCTTTTCCCATTCCCGGAAAAGTTTTTTCTAAGCCCTGCCAAACACTTGTTGTTCTAATATCTACGTGTATAACATCAAAACCTTTGGATGCAAAACCAAAAACAGTACTAAAGCCGAGCCATATTATAACTCCGAGAAAAATTAAAAAAGAAGGAATAAAAAGAAAGGTTTTTTTATGGTCTAAACACCATTTTAATATAGATTTATAGTAATGTTCCAATAGCGAAAACATACCTAAAATAGAGCCTACCAATAGTGCTACAAAAACCACATTTAACATAAGGCTTTTACTTGCTCCTAAAGGAAGCCAATATTTAGCTAAAAGCCATACAACCCCTATAACTACAATAATTATTTCTGAATTATTTAACAGCCAATTTGCTGTTTTTTTAAGCTTGTTTTGTTGTCCATCATTATTTTCCGAATTAGTAGTTATTCTGGCTAATTTTTTAGCTCTAACTTCCTTTAAAATTCCTGTTATTCCGAAAGCAAACAAAATCATTCCTGCCCAAAACTGACCCAGAAAAAAACAAGCTATTGCAACAGGGATTAATCCAATATTAATTCCCTTCTGAATTTTTTTACTTTTAATTTTTGCACCAAAAAACCAATGAGCCAACATAGGAAGGATAAATAAAGCAACAATAAGAGCGGCAATAAGGGCAAATGTTTTTGTGAAAGCTAAAGGTCCAAATAGTTTTCCTTCGGCTGCTTGCATCGTAAACACCGGAATAAAACTCACAATGGTAGTAGAAACAGCCGTTAAAATAGCTGAACTTACCTCTGAAGCTCCATTATAAATGGTGTCCATTAGTTTTTGTCCCACAGGAGCTTCGTCAATGTGTTTAATAATATTTTCTGACAGAATTATTCCTAAATCTACCATTGTACCAATAGCAATAGCAATACCTGATAAAGCAACAATATTGGCATCAACACCAAAATAACGCATGGCTATAAATACCATTAGTATTGCAATAGGCAATAAACTGGAAATTAGAAAAGAAGCTCGTAGGTTATATACCATTACGATAACAACCAAAATAACGATTAAAATTTGAAGCGACAATGCTTCCTCCAATGTACCAAGTGTTTCATAAATTAAACCCGAACGATCATAAAATGGAACTATTGTCAACTGGCTTTCAACTCCATTAGCAAGTATTTTTTTAGGCAATCCAGGACTTATTTCTTTTATTTTATCTTTAACATTATTAATTACATGCAATGGATTGGCTCCATAACGAGCTACTACAACACCTCCCACAACCTCTGTTCCGCCTTTGTCTAGTAATCCTCTTCGTGTAGCTGGTCCTAAACTAACAACACCTATGTCTTTTATCCTTATGGGTACATTTTCCTGAACAGCGACAACCGCTTTTTCTATGTCAGCAACTTTTTTGATGTAACCTAATCCTCGCACTAAATATTCTGCTTGGTTTATTTCAATGGTTTTTGCACCAACATCACGATTAGATTTTTGAACGGCTTGCATTACTTTGTGGAGGGGAATATTATAAGCTTTTAGGGCGTCTGGGTTGACATCAA
>PCUH01000022.1:0-1585 GCA_002770955.1 Flavobacteriales bacterium CG18_big_fil_WC_8_21_14_2_50_32_9
AATGACAATGAAAAAACGATTTTCAAAAGAATCAACCAAAAAAGCGATGCGTGTTTTTCGCTTTATAAAACCTTTTAAAGTACCTTTTATATTTGGATTGCTTGTATTACTTGTTTCAAGTGTAATTACAATGGCTTTCCCAAAAGTGTTGGGTGATTTAATTGATTCGGTAAATGCCGATGATGCGAATACAGTGAATACTTTCACACTATTATTAGTTGGAATTTTCTTAGTTACCGCAATTCTATCTTTCCTTAGGGTATATCTATTTGGATATGTTACCTACAAAGCGTTGGCATTGCTAAGAATGACTACCTACAAGCATTTAATTTCCTCACCAATGAGCTATTTTTCTAAAAGACGCGTGGGAGAATTAAGCAGTAGAATTACTTCTGATATTGCTTTATTGCAAGATACGTTTACAACCACCATAGCCGAATTTATTCGACAATTTATAACCATTCCAGTAGGAATGTTTTTTTTGCTGTTTATTTCTGCTCGTTTAACTGTTTTTATGATAGCTGTTATTCCTGTAGTGGCAATTATTGGTATTTTCTTTGGAAAATACATCAAAAAATTATCTAAAGAAGCTCAAGATGATATTGCAGACTCTAATACTGTTGTAGATGAAACTTTACACGGAATAGCAAGTGTAAAAGCGTATGCCAACGAATTTTTTGAAATTCTTCGCTATAAAAAAAGTATAGATAGCTCAGTAAATACTTCCATAAAAAGGGCGTTATGGAGAGGTGTGTTCATTGGCTTAATTATGTTTGCTGCTGGTGCTGCTATTGTTTCTATCATTTGGTACGGTTTACACATGGTTCAAAATGAAGTCATCACATTGGGAGAATTACTTTCTTTTGCTATTTACTCTGCATTACTTGGGTTTTCTTTTGCTGGTTCTGCCGATTTGTTTTCGCAATTACAAAAAGCTATTGGAGCCACAGAAAATTTAATGGACATTCTGGAGGAGGTTACTGAAGACATCACACTCGAAAAAACATCAACAATAAAAATAGAAGGCGTTTTGGCTTTTAATAATGTATGCTTTTCTTATCCTTCTCGTAGAGATATTCAGGTGCTTAAAGATGTTACTTTTAATGTGGAAAAAGGAAAGCAAATTGCCATAGTTGGTCCTTCAGGCTCTGGAAAATCTACCATTGCAGGATTAATCTTTAGATTTTATGACCCAGAATCAGGAAACATAACCATTGATGGAAAAGAATTGAATGATTATGAATTATCTCAAATTAGAAATCAAATGGCAATAGTACCACAAGAAGTAATGCTTTTTGGAGGAACCATTAAAGAAAATATAGAATACGGAAAACCAAATGCAACAGAAGAAGAAATTTTTGAAGCAGCTAAAAAAGCAAATGCCCTAGAGTTTATTGAAAGTTTCCCAGAAAAATTTGAAACTTTAGTTGGTGATAGAGGAATTCAGTTATCTGGAGGACAAAAACAGCGTATTGCTATTGCCAGAGCTATTCTTAAAGACCCCTCAATTTTAGTATTGGATGAAGCTACAAGTGCATTAGATTCGGAAAGTGAACGACTGGTACAAGAAGCCTTAGAACGACTG
>PCUH01000022.1:1596-2287 GCA_002770955.1 Flavobacteriales bacterium CG18_big_fil_WC_8_21_14_2_50_32_9
AACTTCTATTGTTATTGCACACCGACTTTCAACCATAAAAAAAGCGGATTCTATTATTGTCTTAGACAACGGTAAAATAAAAGAAAAAGGCACGCACGAAGAATTAGTAAAAAAAGAAAATGGAATTTATAAAAATTTAAGTACTTTGCAACTGACAGCGGTTTAGAAGCCCACCCCAATCATCCCGAAGGGAGGACAACTTTTTAGCATCTTTGCGTCTTTGCGAGAATTTAACAACTAACAAAATTAACTTCAAACAGATGAAATTAAAATCACTTACTCCCAACCTAATGGTAAACGATGTAGAAGAAACCATTGAATACTATACGGATATATTAGGCTTTACCTTATTAAAAACTGTTCCTGAAAAAGGGGAATTAGATTGGGCAATGGTAAAACGTAGCGACATTGTGTTAATGTTTCAATCAAAAAAAAGTTTAGCTAGTGAGTTACCACGTTTAAAAGGTGAAAAGCCTGGAGGTGGACTAACCTTATATGTTAAAGTAGATAACATTACCGAGCTACACGAAGAATTTTATAATAATGAAGTAGAAATTATCTCCGATTTAGAAAGTACTTTTTACGATACCATAGAATTTACCATTGTAGATGTAAATGGCTATATCTTAACTTTTTCGGAGGAGAAGTAAAGCCCCCTAATCCCCCAAAGGGGGACTATGCCAACACACAA
>PCUH01000022.1:2314-4116 GCA_002770955.1 Flavobacteriales bacterium CG18_big_fil_WC_8_21_14_2_50_32_9
AATATGATAAAATAAATTATTATAAATCGCCATCCAACTTCCGCCTTCGGGAGATTGAGGAAGCTAAACTGACAACTTAAATAAAATGAACGCAACGGAACAAGGAAATGTAACATTTGAAATTAATGAAAAAGGTATTGCAACCATAGAATTTTCACATCCTATGAGTAATTCATTACCTGGAAAAGTATTGAACAAATTAGCGAATACCATTACCGAATTAGGAAATAAGGAAAATGTAAAAGTGATTATTCTTAAATCGGCTGGAGATAGAGCTTTTTGTGCTGGTGCAAGTTTTGATGAATTGATTTCTATTGAAGACTTTGAAACAGGAAAAGTATTTTTCTCAGGTTTTGCCAATGTGATTAATGCTGCCCGAAAATGCCCTAAATTTATTATTGGAAGAGTGCAAGGAAAAGCTGTTGGTGGTGGTGTAGGTATGGCAAGTGCTGTTGATTATTGTTATGCTACCAAATTTGCTGCTGTTAAGTTAAGTGAATTAGCGGTTGGTATTGGTCCTTTTGTGGTTGGTCCTGCTGTTGAAAGAAAAATTGGCACTTCGGCAATGAGTATGTTGGCGATAAATGCTACCGAATGGTATCCTGCCGAATGGGCGAAAGAGAAATCACTCTATGCCGAAATTTTTGATTCTATAGAAGAAATGGATGCCGCTATTGAGGCGTTAGCAGAAAAATTAGCACTATCTAATCCGGAAGCAATGAGCATGCTGAAAAAAGTATTTTGGGAAGGAACAGAACATTGGGACACCTTACTTAGCGAACGTGCAGCCATGAGCGGCAAATTAGTACTTTCTGATTTTACGAGAAATGCGATTAATGCTTTTAAGAAAAAATAAAAACAATCCTTAATAGTTAGTTATTGACTAACAACATGAACCAACTGCTTGTGCCAACTATCCTTTAATGGCACTTCCCAAGTAGTATCAAATTCTTTTTTTGTGGTAATGGTATTGTTGAACACGATGGTTTCATCGTTAATTGTATTATCGTTATAAAGTGTTTCAAAATCGTTTAACTTTACTAGAACAGCTTTCTCACTTTCTTTGTAAGATTGATTCATTCTGTCTAATAAGGTTACTTCCAGTTCTTGTTCTAATCTTTTCATCAGTTTCACAGAATTGTCCTGAGCAGTTCCACACATTCTATCGCCTTGTTCATCTACAAACAACACAATAAAAGCATCATATAAAATAGTGAACGTTCCTTTTACCATTTTACCATGCGATTCCCATGTAGCAATAAAATCATCTATTGAGATTTGTATGTGTTTTTTAGCATCTTCATCAAAATGCTTGTCGCTTTGGTAAATCCAAACTTTAGCGTTATCGGGATAATTGATATAGTCGTTCATTTGATTAGAGATTAAAAATTTGAGATTATTTCGTCAACACAAAATTAAGCTAATTCTTACTATTTAGCCACTAATACACGAATAAAAGCCATTTTTTCAGAATCAAAAACATTAGTGCATTCGTGGCAATTAAACTTACAAATCTTTTGCTTGAGCGATTAACTCAGCTAAATCGAAAACTTGTACTTCGGTGCTTTTTTCTTTGAGTTTTACCCCATCCGTCATCATGGTCATGCAAAACGGACAGCCTGTTGCAATAATATCTGGTTGAAGTTCTAAGGCTTCTTCTGTGCGTTCAATGTTGATTTCTTTGTTGCCTTTTTCGGCTTCTTTAAACATTTGAGCTCCTCCTGCTCCACAACATAAACCGTTAGATTTACACCTTTTCATTTCCACCAATTCGGCATCTAATTTTTCAATTAAATTTCGTG
>PCUH01000288.1:0-3099 GCA_002770955.1 Flavobacteriales bacterium CG18_big_fil_WC_8_21_14_2_50_32_9
CTAACAGGTAGTGGTGCTACTTCTTACACTTGGGATAATGGGGTTACTGATGGAGTTCCTTTTGTGCCCACCACCACTACTACGTATAATGTTACAGGAAGTACAGGAACTTGTTCTGATGTTGATCAAATCACCATTACTGTAAACCCTGCTCCTACTATTACAGCCAATGCATCTTCCATAACATCATGTGCTGGTGATACCGTAACCTTAACAGGCAGTGGAGGTGTTTCCTATACTTGGGACAATGGAGTTACAGATGGCGTACCTTTTATAGCTACTGCTACCGCCACCTATACCGTTACAGGAACTGGGGCTAATGGATGCACAAACACAGACCAAGTTACTGTTACAGTTAACCCCACTCCTACTGTAACTGCTAATGCTAGTCCTTCCACTACTATATGCAATGGAGACCCTCTTACTTTAACAGGTAGTGGAGCTACTTCTTACACTTGGGACAATGGGGTTACTGATGGGGTTGCTTTTGTTCCTACTGCAACCACCACTTATACGGTTACAGGTACAGATGCTAATGGTTGTTTTGCAACAGACCAAATTACTATTACCGTAACTACTTGTATTGTGCCTCAAGCTAGTTTCACAGTATCAGATAGTGTGGTTTGTGCTGGAGGTTGCATTGACTTTACGGATACAAGTTCAGATGCACTATCTTGGAGCTGGACTTTTGCAGGAGGCAACCCTTCTTCTTCCTCTGATCAAAATCCTACTGTTTGTTTTGATTCTGCAGGAATTTTTACTGTTCAATTGGTAGTTACCAATGCATTTGGCACAGACTCTATGTCCACACAAATAGTTGTTCATCCTAATCCTACTATTGTTGCAGGAAGTGATGTAACCATCATGTTTGGTAATACGGCAAATTTAACATCTACTACTACTTCTACTAGTAGTTTTAGCTGGACTCCTTCATTCAATGTTGTTTGTCCTACTTGCCAAAACACACAAGCAAACCCCGAAGAAACTACTACCTATACTGTAACTTTAACAGATACGAATGGTTGCGTAGCCCGAGACTCTATGACTGTGTTTATCGAATTTGAAAATATAATATGGGTACCTAACATTTTTTCTCCTAATGGTGATGGAAGTAACGACATCCTATTTGTTCGTGGAAAAGGAATTCAATCGGTACTTTTCTTTATTTATGACAGATGGGGCGAAAAAGTCTTTGAAACAACAGACATCAACCTAGGATGGGATGGTACTTTTAATGGCGAACCTATGAACAAAGCAGTATTTGTTTATTATGTAGAAGCCACCTTTATGGATGGAAGTAAAGCCACCAAAAAAGGCGATGTAACATTAATCAGATAACTAAAAACTAATAAACAGAACTAAAAAAATAGATACACATTTAACAACATATAAAACAATGAAAAAATTAAACAAAGTACTCGCATTAGCTCTAATTGGTCAAGCTGCACTGTTTAACTCAAAGTTAACGGCTCAAGACATTCATTTTACCATGTATGATGCCATGATTATTACTACCAATCCAGCAGCAGCAGGTGTGTTTGATGGCGACTTCAGAGGCGTGATGAACTACCGAAGCCAATGGGGAAGCATCAGTAATCCCTATAAAACCTATTCGGTAATGTTGGATGGAGGTCTCTTTAAAAATAAATGGAAAAACGGTTACATAGGTGCTGGTTTAAATGTTTTTAAAGATGTTGCTGGAGTAACAAATTTTGGTACAACAAAAATAAACCTATCCTTATCAAGTGTAGTATTTTTAGATAATAAAAATTCTGCTTCGGTTGGTTTAATGGGATCTTGGGCTCAAAACAGTATGAGTCCTGATAAACTTGAATGGGATTCTCAATTTAATGGTCAAAGCTTTAACCCTTCGTTAAGTTCTAACGAACAGTTTGCATTTGAAAACAGAAACTATTTTGATTTTTCTGCTGGTGCATTATGGGCTTATGGAACAGGAGCAAAAACACTTAGCTCTCAGGATGAGTTTAATATTAAAGCAGGACTAGCATTTTACCATGTAACCAAACCAGACCAAAAAATGGAATTTGGCGATGTGGATAAACTCTACTCGAAATTAGCCTTCCATACCGAAGCTCATATTGGTATTTCAAATACTAAACTTGCTCTACGACCAAAATTAGTTACTTATTTCCAAGGTCCAACACGTCAGATTAGTGCTGGTCTTTTAATTCGCTATCGATTAAAAGAAGAATCAAAATATACTGGACTTTCCAAAGGAGCAGCCATTTCATTTGGCTCTTATTATAGAGTTGGTGATGCTTTTGCTCCTGCCATTGAATTAGAAATTGCCAGTTTTGCACTAGGTGTAGCTTATGATTTTAACACCTCAGGATTAACTGCTGCAACCAATGGAAATGGTGGCCCTGAAGTTTATGTTCGGTTTGTTAGCCCTAATCCTTTTATGAGTGGGAAAGGGACTAAAAGTAGTGCGAGATTTAGATAAATCCCTTATATACTTACCTATCTAAAAAAGTCTGGTAAAAAAACCAGACTTTTTTTAATTCCAAAACTCACGTTATTTTATGGAATTTTAAGGTAATTTGCATCACTTATTCAAAACTCTTTATGAGATATTTCATTTTTTCGCTTTTCATTTTTTTATCAATAAGTGCTTTCGGGCAGAAAAATATTTTTGTTCGAGGAACTATCATTGATAGTGAAACCAAACAACCCATTGCTCTTGCACACATTAAAATTCACAATCAAAACATCATTACAAAAACGGATGAACAAGGTGCTTTTAACATGTATTTTTATGCTCAAAAGAGAACCACTTTAGTAATTTCTCATACTAGTTATCAAACTACTTATGAAGTGGTAAATGCAGAAAAAGACACCCTTAATTTAACAATAAATCTTGAGAAAAAAACCGTAGAATTAACCACTTTTACGGTAGAAGACAATTCTAAACCCATTGCCGTGTTTAAAAGTGTTGAAATAAGTATTGCTGATTATGAGTTTTCTAAAGATAATTTCATTTTTATTGCCTACGAAAAAAATCCAGCAAAAGACAGTAAACTCTATTTGGTGGACAAGCAACAAACCATTTTAGCTACCCACTTTATTCCATGCGAACCC
>PCUH01000288.1:3148-3711 GCA_002770955.1 Flavobacteriales bacterium CG18_big_fil_WC_8_21_14_2_50_32_9
AAGCCATTTACCGAATCGAAATTAGCAACCAAAATCAAATTACCTTATATAAATTGCCTTTAGAAGATTTTTATCAATTGATAAAACCCGTGATTGATACCTTAGGAAAATCCATTATTTTTTCTGATTTTCTTCAACAATTTCCGAGGTTTAAATACTATGCATTTAACACGGAAGACACTACAATGTCTATCATTAAAGAAGTAGTGCATAAAAACATGGATTGGCAATACCAATATGAGTATTACGACCTCAACAATGCTGAAAAACAATTTGCCAAACGTATGGCTAAAAAATATAAGGATTACGACAAGCACGATATTGCCGCAGCAATGACAGGCTTTGCCAGCAATTTTATGTATGAAGAAGTGTATGCTCCATTATTTATTATTAACGATACCATACATATTTTTGACCACTATGAAAATGAAATTGCTAAATTCATTTACGACACTGTTCCAACAGCAAGTGTAAACATTGATTACCATATTCAACAAAATGGAAGTAAATGGAAAAAACAGCTCTTTATGGACGAACTCAATGGAGATATTTATGCCTTGTTT
>PCUH01000288.1:3782-4217 GCA_002770955.1 Flavobacteriales bacterium CG18_big_fil_WC_8_21_14_2_50_32_9
CCAACACCAATTTGTTTCAAAAATTAAAATTAAAGAGGGGTATGTGTATTACACCTACAAACCCCAACAAACCCTCCAAAAAAAGTTTTTGTTTAAGGAAAAGTTGTAGCCTTAAAAATGAACAACTATATAATCTCTCCCTAGCTGGTGTGAGTTTAGCGTAGCCTCATTCCATTCATAATTCTTCATTTTCATTCATATATAATTCACTTAACTTTAATTCCATTTTTGTTTTGCTGTAACCACAAATTACACTTCGTTAAACTTGCGGTAGCAAGGAGGTAGTGTTGAAATGACGGATGGCAAACAAGTTCAAGTCAGCAGACATCGTAAAGTTAATTTTATCAAAAGATTTATTTGAGTTTAACGAAGTAGGAACAACGTATTTTGCCTATGCTAGTGAGAATTATAGTGCCACGAGTTACGCTACGCTAA
>PCUH01000294.1:0-161 GCA_002770955.1 Flavobacteriales bacterium CG18_big_fil_WC_8_21_14_2_50_32_9
TATAGAAGTTATTTTTAACCAAAACAAAGCTGGCATTCAAGGAGTTAGTTTTATTTCTAAAAATATTAAAAATCCTATACAATTCAAAGCCTCAGAACTGGATAGAAATTTAAGTTGGAATACTATATCAACTAATTTTAACCAAACTAAAACAGGTAATT
>PCUH01000294.1:187-3942 GCA_002770955.1 Flavobacteriales bacterium CG18_big_fil_WC_8_21_14_2_50_32_9
AATCCTATAGATACTAATACATATTTAAGCGATGTAAAAGTTGAAACACCTGAAACTTTCTTAAATGATAGTAATCCTAATATTAATCTACCTGCGTTACATGGATTTAAAAAACATGATAATGATGAAGAAGAAGAATATAAACGTAAGAAAAAAAGAAACCAAAAAGGAAGATAAGATATATATTTATTAGTTTTGAAAACCCTAAACATTTGAATTCATGAGTTTATCTAAAGAAAAAAAAGACTTAAATGCATCTATGATGCTTATTACAGTACTAATTCTAATAATTATATTATTGAATTGGTGCATAGAATTAAAATTATGGCTTCCATATCCTGAAAGTTTTCTCTATATCCCCTTACTTAAATTTTATCATATTTTCGATAATAAGATGATTTTTGTTAGAATAGCTTTTATTTTAGGTGTTCTTGGATATTCGTGGTTTACACCCAGTATTAAAATTGGAAAAAAAATAAAAGATGATGATGTAAATACTTATCTTTTTTTTTCTTTATTAACGATAAGTGTTATTTTAGTTGGCACTATAAATTTATATTTTTATGATTTAATTATATTTCCTTTTGCTTTATTATTTTTAGCTTACCCTACCGCAGTATATTTTTCTAAAAGAAAAAATGATTTAGAAGATGATTTAGATTTTTTTAAAAAAGTAACTTATAAAAAAAATAAAGAGGACGATTTAAGTTTAAAAATTCCAACTGATAAAGGAGAAATGTTGATTCATAATCCCAACCAAGGTATTAAAATAATTGGTGGTCCTGGATCTGGTAAAACTGTTTTGCTACAATTTTTAATAAATGACCTTTTAGTAAAAGGATATTGTGGGGTATTGTATGATTATGAAGGCAATCCTGATGAATACAGAGAAGATGCCAAAGAAAATCCTCTAGTTCTAACACGACAAATTTATACTACTTTAAAAGAATTAAATGAAAAAACGGATGAAGAAGGGTTTGTTAATTATAAATACGGAGTAAATAACAAACAAATTTATAAAGACCTTCCTGTTAAATTTGCGTTTTTAAACTTTATTGATCCTACTCGTTCAGTAAGAGTTAATCCTTTATCAATAAAATACCATCCTAATAGAATATCTTTAAGAAGTATTATTGAAATATTTTTAAAAGCAGTAGATTTAGAACTGGTTAAAAAAACTGATTTTTGGGCTAAAAATGGAATTTCTTATACTCAAGCCATCGCTATAAGACTGTATAAAGAATACCCTGATTTATTAACTATCCCTCACTTAGTTTCATTTTTACTAGCTGATTATAATAAGGTTTTGCAATGGTTAGCTGAAGACCCTGAATTAGAAAGAGCAGCTGCAACTATTATGACATCTTACAATGCAAAAGCTGAAGGGCAATTAGCAGGGTCCACTTCTTCGGGGCAAGCTCCAGTACAAAAACTTTATGACCCAAATATTTATTGGGTGTTATCCCCTAAACCTGAAGAAGAATTTAATATGAATATTACTGATAAAGAAAATCCTAGGTTTTTTTGTATTGGTAACGCCCCTCAATATTCAGGCACACTGTCTGCCCCGATATCCGTTATTCTTAATGTTTGTATGAAAAACATGAATCAACTTGGTAAACGAAAAAGTGCTTTTATTGTGGAGGAATTTCCAACAGTTACTTTTAATCCTGAAGAATTATCCCAATTTCCTGCCACAGCTCGTAAAAAATTGGTGGTATTGATTCTTGTAATGCAAGATGTATCACAAGCGATATCAACTTATGGGAAAGAAAAATGGGATATTATTAAAAATAATATTGTAAACACATTTATTGGTCGTAATGAAAATGATGATTTAGCCAAGTCTTTTGCTCAATCTGTTGGAAAACATCAAAAGAAAAAAATTAGCTATTCAACGTCAGATAGCTCAATTTCTGAAAGCGAATCAAAACAATGGGAAGATATTTTACAACCAAGAGAAGTAAAAGGACAACCAACAGGACACTTTATGGGGCAAATAGCTGATGGTGATCCACCTATGTTTTCCGCCCAATTTCCTTTTTACGAGAAAAAAAGCGTTGACCCACTTCCTGTATTTTCTAAAAAATTTAACACTGGTAATGATAAACAAGACAGAGATATCATGGAAAATTTAATTAAGAAAAATTTTGAACGTATAGATGCTGAAGTAGATGCTGTTTTAGAAGGATATAATTTACCTGATAAAAAAGAATAAATGCTAATACTAATTAACTAATACTTCTTCCAATTAAAAATATATAAATGGAAAATAACAATAATATTATTGCTTTTTTAGAAGCATTTCAATACAGAGAAATAGGTTTTAACCAACATTATTTAATTTATAATAATAACAATGCATCTTTTGTTTATGTATTTTTAATGTTAATAGATGATACAAACTCACGTTATGTTTTGGTAGATGGTTTTGATTTCACATTTTATGAAACACAACAGGATATTATCTTTTATCTCAATTATTCTTTACAAGAAAATAAAGAATTTATTGAATCTATTAATAATGAAATGTATCAAAACATTCATTTGGAACAATTAGTTGAACTTAATAAAATTAATTTTTTCAAAACACTAACTCTTACTACTAATACTTCAGATGTTATCAATAGTTATTTTATTTATAATTCAGAACTAGATAAAACATTATCTTATTTGGTAACTCTTAATGAATCTCTTTATAGAAATGGAACTAGTTTTGTTGTATTCAACGAACATAATTATAGACAACTATTATTTGAACCTAATTATTTTAAATCAATAGAGGGTCAACAAGATGAAAGTTTATTTATTACTTCTAATCCTTATATGTTTGCTATTTATAATCAAACTGGAGATAAAAAAAGTATGTTGTTTTGTCCTGCCATTGAAATAGAAACATTGTTTGAAGCCATCAATAAAAAACACCCTAATTCGTTCGATAATATTGAGATTGGAGCATTAAACAATATCAATGATTTAGTTTTTAGTTTAAAAACTCTTTTAGGTTATTACAATGTCTTTTTTAAAGACCTCTTTATTTTTAAAATTGTTTCTGATAAAATTATTGTTACATTAAAATTTAATATTCAAGAAATATCAAAATTTGATAATGAACTTTTGCTTTTTGCAGGATTATTAGGTTTATTAACCTTAGAAATAAAAGAACAGCAACTTAATAATACAGAACAATTATCTTTTACTTCTAATTCATATAAAATTAACAACTTAAGTTTTAAACAACTTACCATTCCATATAAAGTAGAATTTATAAATACATTTTTAGTTTGCTTTATTTCTTCTTTTAAATTAAGTAATATTAGTTTAAAAAGAGACCTCGTTTTTGAACAAGAAGAACAATTTGGAATGTTTAATATCAATAACTAATTTAAAAATATAACACCATGATACAAAGATTAAATAACTATAAAAAAAACATAGATTTAGTTAAATTTATGAAACAAATACAGTACGGTTTTTTTGAGCCCAAACACAGTACAAGTGCAAAACCTATTTTAGAGAGAGTAGAAGGTAATCTTGAGAAAAAAGAAACCTATACAATTCAGAAAAATAATAAAAATGAATTTATCTATTGGTCCACAAAAGATAACAATCTAAAAGGTAAAACTATTATTGATTTTGTTATAAATAATCATAACAAAGATTTTCATAATGAAATCAAATTATCCGATGTGGACAACTTTCTTGAACCAATAAGTAAAAATCAAGATTTTAAAGCAAATTTAATTTCTCAAATA
>PCUH01000294.1:4068-4210 GCA_002770955.1 Flavobacteriales bacterium CG18_big_fil_WC_8_21_14_2_50_32_9
AAGCCATCAATATTTTTGTAAATGAAAATGAATTAAATATTGATAAAAGTATTGGTAATAGTCAAAATAGTATCATGTGTACGAGTATAACTAAAGAACCACCAATTGATTCATTAGTTATTGCTGAAACTATGGATGAAGC
>PCUH01000227.1 GCA_002770955.1 Flavobacteriales bacterium CG18_big_fil_WC_8_21_14_2_50_32_9
TTGTTAATGCCGCTGATGATGCTTCTTTTTCATATTCACCTACTACCTATTGTGTTACCGATCCTAACCCCACTCCTACCATTACTGGAACTGCTGGTGGAACTTTCACCATAGATAACAGTGGTGTAATAAACGCATCTACTGGTGAAGTTAATATTACTAGTAGTGGAACAGGAGCATTTAATGTAACTTATACAACCAATGGTACTTGCCCTGATACGGCCACAGTAACTATAAACATAACAACTGGAGCAAATGCTACCATTACTGCTGCAGGTCCATTTTGTGAGAATGCTTCTGCTGTAACTTTATCTGCTGTTGATCCAGGAGGAGTTTGGAGTGGAACAGGAATAACCAACACTTCAACAGGTGTATTTAACCCTTCAACTGCAGGTGCAGGAACACATCAAATTATCTATACTATTTCAGGTTCTTGTGGTGATGCTGATACCATTTCAATTATTGTTAATGCTCAAGATGATGCTACATTTAGTTTCTCGCCTACAACTTTCTGTTCTACTGATCCTAACCCAACTCCTACTATTACTGGAACAACTGGAGGAACTTTCACCATAGATAACAGTGGTGTAATAAACGCATCTACTGGTGAAGTTAATATTTCAGGTAGTGGAATTGGATTTTTTAATGTAACTTACATAACTAGTGGCACTTGTCCAGATACACTTACTTTTTCTATTAACATAAACAATTGTACACTTCCTCAACCTGTTGCTAATTTTTCAGCAAGTCAAACCAATATATGTGAAGGAGATTGTATTAACTTTACAGACTTAAGTACTTCTTCAGCCACTGGTGGAATAACTGCATGGAGTTGGACTTTCACAGGAGGAACACCTGCTACTTCAAGCCAACAAAACCCAACAAACATTTGTTATTTAAGTGCAGGAACCTATACGGTTTCATTAACTGTTACGGATGCTAATGGAAGCGATGACTCAACTATAATATCCTATATTACAGTAACTAATTGTACAACACCTACAGCAGGATTTTCTATTTCTGACGATGAAATTTGCGTAGGAAATTGCATTAATTTTACAGATATGAGTACAGGTGCTACTAGCTGGGAATGGACGTTTAACGGTGGAAATCCTTCTACTTCAATTTCTCAAAATCCAACAAATATCTGTTTTGCAAATGATGGAATCTTTACCATTGAGTTAATAGCATCCAATACCTTTGGATCTGATACGATTACCCAAACAATAACAGTTCATCCAAATCCAATAATTAATGCTGGAAGCGATGTTGTAATTGACTTAGGAGACAATACCAACTTAAATGCTACAGGTTCAAATGGAAATTACAATTGGATTCCACCAACTTGGTTGAGTTGTCCTACTTGTCCATCTACTTCAAGTACACCTGATGAAACTATCACTTACACCGTTATTGTTGTTGATAGCAATGGTTGTAGTGCCTCTGACCAAGTAACCGTTTTTGTTGAATTTGAAAATGTGATTTGGGTACCTAATATTTTCTCACCCAACGGAGATGGCAACAATGACATTCTCTTTGTTAGAGGAAAAGGTGTTGCTCAACTCAACTTCTTTGTGTATGACAGATGGGGCGAAAAAGTTTTTGAAACAACCAACATAGACCAAGGTTGGAATGGAAAATTCAGAGGAAAAGAAATGAACAAAGCTGTTTTTGTTTATTATTTAGAAGCTACTTTTATTGATGGAAGCAAAATCACTAAAAAAGGCGATGTTACACTAATAAGATGATTAAAACACATTCATAATAAATTAATATTAAAATCAACAATTTATGACAAAAAAACTTTTTTACTCATTCGCCTTTTTGTTCTTAATCATAATAGACATTAGTGCACAAACAACTACCGCATTTAGAAAAGATTACAACCAAGCAATGTTTGACTTACCTGGAAACATAATTGAAGGGCTAACTCAAAACACGTATGTTATGACAGGTACTAACCTGAATTTTTTACCTATTTATGGAACAGTATCACAATTAAATGATACAGGAGCAGTAGTTTGGTCATACAGATATTCAGATGCTTCCATAGGTTTTCAATTAAACGACATTAAAAAAAATGTGGCAAATAACCAATACTATTTGTGTGGTGGTAGCGAATCTAATGCAGCTGTTTTTATGATTTTAGACCCAGCTGGGAACGTATTAAATTCTAAAAAGTTTAACATTTCAGAAGCTGACGGAGCATGGTTTAATAGAATTGTTAAAGTAGCTGATGGTGGCTATGTAGCTGTTGGTTATGTAACTGGTTATGACCCTGATGGAGCAGGACCAGAAATAAAATACAATCCTATTACATGGACTTCTTCTACCAATAGTACTACTCATACTGATGCCATTTCATCTCCTTTAATTGTAAAATTAGATGTCAATGGAAACCATGTATGGCATAAAGTATTCCGTTATTACACTGCGGCTACAAAAAACCCTTCTACCGAAAGAATTTATAATAATGCTAGTTTTAAAGATGTTGTTGAAGTTGCTGATGGTTACGTTGCTGTTGGAAGTTATGATGTAAACCAACATAGAAGCGTTACATCAGGTGATGATGAAGATGATGCCACACCACAAGACGCTCTTATTTTAAAAACAACTACTGCCGGAGTAATAACTTATCATAAACAAATTGATCTTCCTAGTTCTTCAACGACACAAAGTAGTAAATATTTAGCAGCAGTAAACAAAACAAGTGCAGGAGATATTATAGCTGCTGGTTCTACAGATGATGGCTATGAACTAATTCAAAAATTTGTTGGCACAGGAGGTTTTTCAAATATTTTTAGCCGAAGATTTAGGTATTCAACATCTTTTTTTGGAACATTGACTGACCCTGTAGATGTTTCACAAATTTATGAAGTTACAGGAAGCACTGACTTAGTTACTATGTCAATGTATATTAAACCCTTAAGTTTCTTTGCTAATGCCATTCATAGAGTTAATTCAACAGCTACAACAAATGTTTGGACTAAACGATATAACTTTAATTTAGTTTCTATTTTACCAAGAGGTGGACAAACATCTGACAATGGGTATATTTCTATGTCTATGACTTTTGGTGGAACTGACTACGATTATCATGTGTTTAAAACCGATCCAAACGGGGATACACCATTAACAGGTTGTCCTCCCACATCCTTCTCACCAACCGCTTCAGCAGGTCCAACTACTTTTGCAGATCCACATTACAATTCTTGGTCTGGTACTCCAGGACCAAATACGATAGGTATTGCAAGAACAGCCATAACCCTTACACCTAATTATATTTGTACAAAAACCGCTTGTATCACCCCAGCAGCTGCAACAACGGTTACTGCAACCCCAAATCCTATTTGTGCAGGACAATCTACAACTATTACTGCATCTGGTCCTGCTACTGGAGTTACTTATCAAGTTTATACAGCCGCTACTGGAGGTACTAATTTAGGAACAACTCCTTTGGTTGTTACTCCTGGTGTAACTACTACATACCACATAGAAACGGTTAATAATTCTGACCCAAATTGTGTTAGCACTACAAGAACATCTGTTACTGTTACTGTTAATCCATCTCCAACTGTAACTGCTAATGCATCGCCTTCAACATCCATTTGTGTTGGCGACCTAGTTACCCTAACAGGTGGTGGTGCTACTTCTTATACATGGGATAATGGAGTTACCAATGGCGTTGCATTTAGCCCTGCTACCACAACCACCTATATAGTTATAGGTACTACCAGTGGATGTTCCGATACTGCTCAAATTACCATTACTGTTAACGCTGCTCCTACTGTAACTGCTAATGCTTCTCCTTCTAATACTATTTGTGCGGGTAGCTCGGTTACATTAACAGGAAGCGGTGCTACTTCTTACACATGGAATAATGGAGTAACCGATGGTGTTGCTTTTGTTCCTGCTGCTACTACCACTTATACCGTAATAGGCAACGTAGGTTCTTGTGCTGATACTGCTCAAATTACCATTACCGTAAATCCTGCTCCAACTGTTACTGCTAATGCTTCTCCTTCAACAACTGTTTGTGCGGGTAATCCTGTAACACTTACTGGAGGTGGAGCTACTTCTTACACTTGGGACAATGGGGTTACTGACGGTGTGGCTTTTACTCCTACTGTTACTACCACTTATACGGTTACTGGAACAGATGCTAATAACTGTACCAACACAGCTCAAATTACCATTACCGTAAAT
>PCUH01000296.1 GCA_002770955.1 Flavobacteriales bacterium CG18_big_fil_WC_8_21_14_2_50_32_9
CTTTTGCACCGCAACAAAGTGTGGAATTAACTATGGCATTTGTTTTTGGCAGAGATTATACTACGCAAGGTAATTTTGCTGGACTACCCATAATGCAAGAAAGAGTGGATTCTATAAGAAGTTATTTTCTAACTGATTTTCAGTCGGTTTGTGGAGGCACATTAATTAATGGCATTAATGATGAAAAAGGAGTAACAGAAAAACAATTGCTTATTTATCCCAACCCATTTAACAACCAATTTACAGTGGAGTATGAAACAGAAAACCAATCAGTTTATTTAGCAATTTATAATTTAATGGGCGTAAAAGTAGCTGAACAAACCATTTTATCATCTAAAACAATAGTGGATTTAAGTAATGTTTCCAACGGAATATACTTTGTGGTTATTCAAGATGGAAATAAGAAATTGTATCATAAAATGGTGAAACAGTAACTCTTATACTAAATCTAACAGGTTTTAGAAACCTGTTAGGTTAATTTCTTTTTTGCTGAAAAAATGTTTGAATTAACTGAGCGGATTCAGTTTCTAAAATACCCTTTACAACTTGGGTTTTAGGATGTAAAAGTGAAGGAGAAATTCGTTCAAAACCTCTTTTTTCATCGCTTGCGGCAAAAACTATTTTTTTGAGTTGTGTCCAATAGCTTGCTCCAGCACACATCACACATGGTTCAAGTGTAACATAAAGCGTACATTCATTCAAATATTTACCTCCTAAAAAATCGGTGGCTGAAGTAAATGCCAACATTTCTGCATGAGCAGTTACATCGTTTAATCGTTCTGTCATATTATGAGCTCGGGCAATAATTTTATTTTCGCAAACGATTACTGCTCCTACAGGTACTTCATCTTCATCAAAAGCTTTCTGAGCTTCTTTGATTGCTTCTTGCATAAAAAATTCATCAGAAAATAAAGACAACATTAATGTGAGATTTATTTATAGTGTTTATTATTTTTTATGGTATTCAAGAGTTCACATCTCTCGGTTCTACTTTTTTAGAAATTAAATTACAAGCAATTATTGACCATACAATATATATAAGCACAATGGTTGGCATTGCAACAATGTTTGTAAATACCAATAATCCCAACCAAATTAAAACAAAAGTGAAGGGTAATTTATTAGATGACCATTTCAAAGATTTGAATTTTAGGGCAAACATGGGTATTTCAGCTACCAATAAAATCGAAAATACAACACCAAATCCCAACATAATTAATGGATTGGAAACAATAGGTTGAATTATACTAGAAACATTTATTATCATTGGTAAATCAGGGAAAAGATAAAGCAAAATGCAAAAAATAAAAAAGTTGGCATTAGCTGGCGTTGGTAAGCCATAAAAAGTGGTAGATTGCCTTGTGTCATTATTAAATTTTGCCAACCTGAACGATGAGAAAACGGGAATAATAAAAGCAATATACATTAACCAAGGATATTGTGTAAGCAACTCCATTGGCTGATTTTGGTTAAGAATTTTCACAAATTGATACAATAATAAACCAGGAGCCAACCCAAAAGAAATCATATCCGAAAGAGAATCTAAATCTTTACCAATGCCACAGGAAACATTTAACATTCGGGCTGCAAAACCATCAAAAAAATCAAGTACAGATGCTATAATGATTAAGTAGCATGACATAGCTAAATTTCCCTCAAAGGCATTAACAATTGCAAAACTACCACACAATAGATTGCCTGTGGTTATTAAATTTGGAATGTGTCTTTTCAATTTTTTAAAAAAAGTTAGTCTCAAAGCCAAAAGTAATTATATAAATAGAGTATTAAACAATTTTAGTTTAAAAATTAGTTACTGTTCAAGTTGCTGAATAATTTCTACCACGAAGACACAAAGACAACAAGTTTCCTCCTGAATAAACAACGGTTAATACCTTCCGATAATTATCGGAATAGTAATACACAAATTTGGGCTATTGAAAATAGCTAAATCTGTTGGTTTTACTTATATTGTAGAAAATTTGTGAACCGAGCTTGCGAGTTCAACGAAGTTAATTTTCTGGGGTAAGGTTTCTCAAACTGTTATTCAGGAGAAAACTTGCTAAGTAGTTACTATTTCCCTTTTAGAAAATATTTTGTTACTACTCAGGTAGATTAATGTGATTAAACCTACAATATGCAGATGAGCAAACCATATTCAGTAGCAAGGTTTCACTTTCATTGCGGGCTTGACCCGCAATCTTGTTTTTTTATTTATTTGAGATTGCGGGTCAATCCCGCAATGAACTGTGTTGATGGTGAAAAAAAATATCTACCTGAGTAGTAACAACATTTTTTTGGACTTTACGAATTTTATAAACTAATTGCCTTTGAAACATTACTTTTGCCTTTTGAATAATTTACAATGACATCAAAATTTAATTTTTCTAAAAAAGAAAAGCTCAAAAGCATAAAAGATATTGAGCAACTTTTTAAAAAAGGAATATCAATTCACCAATATCCTTTTAGGTTAACTTATCTCGAAAAGAAAGAAAAGAATGGGGTGTTGATAAATTTTGGAGTGAGTGTTCCTAAAAAAAAAATCAAACTTGCTGTAAATAGAAATTTAATAAAGAGAAGAGTTAGAGAAGCTTATCGATTAAATAACAAAGCATTAAAAAATATGCTTTCAAACTCAGGCAAAGAGTTAAATATGATGCTTATTTATGGCTCTGAACAAATTTTATCATATAGCGAAATTGAAGGCAAAATAAAAGTAATTTTATACCGTTTAACAGAAAGTTGTGAAGTGGATAGTAAGTAAAATAATCGTTTTTTTAATACGTATTTATCAGCTAAGTATATCTCCGTTTTTAGGTTCAAATTGTAGGTATCAACCCACTTGTTCACAATATAGTGTAGATGCAGTTAATAAATATGGACCATTAAAAGGAGGTTGGTTGGCATTAAAACGAATTTCATCTTGCCATCCTTGGGGCGGACATGGACATGATCCTGTTCCTTAATTGATATGAAATAAGCCATGAGCAAAAATGTTCACCAACAACAATGAATATTTCACATGGCGCTTCCATTAACTTGTCCCGAGTATCGGGATGACATATAAAAAACAATAAAATACACATATGAAAATATAATAAATGTAAACCTATGACAAACAAAATAAAAAAATATATATTAATTATTAGCATTGCTTTAACAAGTGTTTTTTCTCTTGGATTTGCAGATAGCTATTTTGAAGTTTCTAAAAACCTTGACATTTTTGCTACACTTTTTAGGGAGTTAAATATCTATTATGTAGATGGAACAGAACCCGGAGAACTAATAAAAACAGGTATCGATGCCATGTTAGAATCATTAGATCCTTACACCAACTATATTCCAGAATCAAACATTGAAGATTATAAGTTAATGACTACAGGTCAATATGGAGGAATTGGAGCATTAATTCAAAAACAAGGCGATTATGTTGTGATTTCTGAGCCTTATGAAGGTTTTGGTGCTTTTAAAGCAGGATTATGGGCTGGAGACAAAATTCTGGAAGTTGATGGGAAAAATGTGAAAGGAAAAAATACAGACGAAATTCGAGAATTATTACTCGGACAACCTGGCACTTCTCTACTACTAAAAATAGAAAGACCTGGAACTGAAAAACCTTTGGAAAAAATAGTAACTAGAGAAGAAGTGAAGATTAATGATGTTCCATATTTTTCAATTATGAATGAATCTGTTGGTTATATTAAACTCAATAGTTTTACTGAGTCAGCAAGCAGGGAAGTAAAAGAAGCTTTTCAAAAATTGAAAGAACAAAATGCAACATCATTAATATTAGATTTAAGAGGAAATGGTGGTGGATTATTAAATGAAGCTGTGAACATAGTGAATATTTTTGTGCCAAAAGGTGTAGATGTAGTAAGTACCAAAGGAAAAATTACCGATTGGGACAAAATGTATAAAGCTATTAATACTCCTGTTGACACGGAAATACCTTTAGTAATTTTAATTGATGAAAACTCCGCATCAGCATCCGAAATTGTTTCTGGTTCGTTGCAAGACCATGATAGAGCTGTTGTTGTTGGAGGGCGTTCGTTTGGAAAAGGATTGGTTCAACAAGTAAGATCGTTGAGCTATAATTCAAAACTAAAAGTAACCGTTGCCAAATATTACACACCAAGTGGAAGATGCATTCAAAAAGTAGATTATTCGCATAGAGATAAAAGTGGGAAAGTAAAAGAAGTTCCTGATTCATTGATTACTGAGTATAAAACCTTAAAAAACAAAAGACCTGTTTTTGATGGAAAAGGAGTTGACCCTGATGTAAAAATTGAGAAAAAAAATATGAGTGATATTTCGGGAAGTCTTTATATGAAAAATCATTTTTTTAATTATGCTACAGAATTTAAATTGAAAAATCCAACTATTGCTGATGTTACCAATTTCTCAATCAGTGATGCTGAATATGAAAAATTCATTCACTATTTAGAAGATAAGGATTATGATTATACCACAGAAAGCGAAGATTTGTTGGCTCAGTTAGAAAAAGCAACCAAAGAAGATAATTATTACGAACGATTAGCAGACGAATATAAGGCACTAAAAGATAAATTAAATCACAATAAAAAAGAGGATTTAAATATACACAAAGAGGAAATAAAATACATTCTTGAAACTGAAATAGTTGCTCGTTATTTCTATCAAAAGGGAAAAATTGAAGCAGCTCTAAAAAACGATCCAGCAGTGGATGAGGCAATTACTATTTTAAAAGATAATTCAACATATACAGCTATTCTATCAGGAATAAAAAAATAAATTCACAATCAAATTTCAAAAATTGACCTTTGAACTTAAAACCACTTCTTACTCATCATAGAAAGTTTGTCATTTTATTTTTAATGATGATAGTGGTTGGGTTATCTCTATCAAAACCACTAATTACTCTTGGCGAAATAGGTTTAGGAGCAGCTTGGCTCCTTCAAGGAAATATAAAAAATCAAATTCTTTCCTTTTTTAAAAATAGAATTGCCCTTATACTAAGTTCAATCTATCTTTTAACGATAATTGGGCTATTTTATACTACAAATTTTGAGTTTGCAATAGGAGATGTTCGTAGAAAAATTCCACTTTTTTTACTCCCTTTTCTTTTAAGTGGATTAAATCCTTTAACTCAACAAGAGATTAAATTTATTTTCAACGTTTATGTAATAGGAGTTGTAGCTTCTTCTTTTTGGAGTGTTTTTGTTTTGTTGGGAGGACTAAATGAAGTTATAATAGATACTCGTCAATTATCTCGTTTCACATCACACATTCGATTTGGATTAGAAATTTGTTTGGCAATTTTTGGAAGCATTTATTATGCGTTGAATGAAATTGATACAAAAAATAAAATTAAATGGTTCATTGCTGGTATTTGGTTGCTGATTTTTATGGTGATTATAAATCTCTTTACTGGTATTTTAGTTTTTTCAATAACAACTTCAGTCCTGTTGTTGTTTTATGGTGTTCAACATAAAAATAAAATTGTTAAAATAACTTTCTTGTGTGTTTTTATAACACTTATAGCTTCAGTTTCTTTTTATATCAATAACTCAATATCAAGCTACAAAGCAGCACAACAAATAGAATCTTTACCTATGGGTGAATATTCAGAAAATGGAGAAAAATTCTATCATGACACCATAAGTGAAGTAAAAAATCTTAAAGAAAATGGCAATTACATCTATAGAAACATTGCTTTTACTGAGCTTGAAGAAGCATGGAATAGAAGAAGTGATTTTAATTTCAATGGTACAGATTTAAAAGGGCAAGAACTGAAAACTACACTTCTTCGTTTTATCACATCAAAAGCAGAACGAAAAACAGCCAAAGCAATTGAAAATTTAAGTAATGAAGAAATAAGCGCAATTGAAAAAGGAATAGCAAATTATCAATATATAAATATGAATGATTTTTCTCGTAGAGTACATAAAATAATATGGGAATTTGATGTGTATAATCAACATGGAATAGCTAACGGGCACTCTGTTGTTATGCGGTGGGTATATTGGAAAAATGCGTTCAGAATTTTTAAAGAAAATATTTTACTAGGTGTAGGAACTGGTGATTTGCAGGATGCTTTTAATCAGGAATATAAATTACAAACAGTACTTTCCGAAAAATATTATTTAAGAGCACACAACCAATACATTACTTATACAATTAGCTTTGGGTTGATTGGGTTGGGGTGGTTTCTGTTTTTTTTGGGCTACCCTTTTTTTAAATTAAAACTATATAACAATTTTTTATATCTTGCTTTTTTTTGTGTAGCACTACTTTCTATGGTTACAGAAGACACACTCGAGACCCAAGTTGGCGTGATGTTTTTTGCATTTTTTAACACTATTTTAATTATTAATAGTACTAATAGCAAAATGATTTAAGTAGTTTTGCGATTATGAATTTCAAAAAAGTAATAGCAGCATTCTTACTAACTATTTTAGTTAGTACTTTTTCTTTCAGCTATTTTTCTGTTCCAACCAATCAGTTTATTGAAATGAGTGAAGAAGAAAACAAGCACAATGGAAGTTCAATTACTTTTTCTATGCAAGAATATGTAACTGAAAATACAAATTCCATTCTCTTCATATTCACTACTGATATAAATCATCAAAACAACACTTTTCAATTTATAACTCCTACAAGAAAAGTTATTGCTCCTCCACCAGAGTTAGTATAATTCTCTTTTATTTATTCTTTTAAAAAGAATTTTTTAAAACAAACACTTTATTTATCATTTTGTTTTATCACATTTGGCACTTCTCTTTTCTACAAAAGAAGAGTTACACTTTATTTATATTGAAAACTATTAAAACTATGACACCAAAAAAATTAAATATGTTTGCTAATCTAAAATCAGATTTTCCTGCTGGGTTAGTAGTCTTTCTTGTTGCACTGCCTCTATGTTTAGGAGTAGCACTAGCATCAACAGGTCGATCCGATTTGTTGTTTTCAGGGATTATTGCAGGTATTGTTGGGGGTATTGTGGTGGGGTTACTTAGTAATTCATCCTTAGGTGTGTCTGGTCCAGCAGCAGGATTGGTAGTAATAGTGTTTACAGCTATAGAAGCATTAGGTAGCTTTGAAGCCTTTTTATTGGCAGTAGTTTTATCAGGAATTATTCAATTTATTGCTGGGTATTTAAAAGCAGGAATTATAGGTTATTTCTTTCCTTCTTCTGTTATAAAAGGAATGTTAACAGCAATAGGTATAATTCTTATTCTCAAAGAAATTCCCCATGCTTTTGGGTATGATGAAAATTTTATGGGTGATGTTGATTTTGCTCAAAAAGATGGTCAAAATACATTTACCGAACTCTACTTTTCTTTGAAATATAGTACTTGGGGTGCAATTATTATAAGCATCATTTCACTAGGACTGTTAATGTTATTTGATACAAATTTCATGAAAAGAATTGCTTTATTCAAATTCTTACCAGGTGCTTTATTTGTTGTTTTAGTAGGGATATTACTTAACTATTTGTTTAATTTCTTTTCACCAGAGTTAGCATTGAGTGGTAAACATTTGGTAGAGCTTCCTGTAGCCTCTTCTGCTCAAGAGTTTATGAGTTTTTTTAAGTTTCCAGATTTTTCAGCCTTCACTAATCCTCAAGTTTATATGGTAGCTGTTACATTAGCAATTGTAGCAAGTTTAGAAACATTACTCTCAGTAGAAGCAACAGATAAGTTAGATCCACATAAAAGAAGAACATCTACCAATAAAGAATTAAAAGCCCAAGGCATTGGAAATATGGTGTCAGGATTAATTGGCGGACTTCCTGTTACTCAAGTTATAGTAAGAAGCTCTGCAAATATTGAGTCTGGTGGAAAAACAAAATTAGGAACTATTATCCATGGCTTAATTTTATTGCTTTCGGTAATCATTATTCCTATATTTTTAAATCTTATACCTTTGGCTTCTCTAGCTGCAATTCTTTTAATGGTGGGATATAAATTAGCAAAACCAAGTTTATTTAAACAAATGTATCAATTAGGACACGAACAATTTATTCCTTTTATTATTACTGTAGTTGCTATTGTAAGTACTGATTTATTGAAAGGAATAGGAATAGGTATGGTTGTGGCTGTTTTTTATATCTTAAGAAAAAATTATAAAAACGCACTTAATTTAAGAATTGATGAAGTGGATGGGAAACCGACTTATTACTTAACTTTATCAGAAGAAATAACATTTTTAAATAAAGCCAGTGTAGCAAAAGCATTAGCTGATATTCCAGAAGATGTTAATTTAATAATAGATGGTTCTAATTCGTACTCCATTTCTTATGATGTGTTGGAAAATATTCAAGAATTTGTTAACCACACATCAAAACTAAAAAATATAACTATTGAAACTAAAGGAGTTGATGCAGTTAAAGTGATAGCAGGACATTAACCCACTTTATTCATGCAAAAGCGAAGCGAATTGTATGAATGTGCTATATCGAAGAAAATTTGTGAACCGAGCTTGCGAGTTCAACGAAGTTAATTTTCTGGGATAAGATTAATAATAACATTAAAAAACAATAATTATGGAAAATATACTTTACAAACAACTATTAGATAATAATAAAATTTGGGTTCAATCTAAATTAGATTTAGATCAAAATTATTTTAAAAAGTTAGCCAACGGACAACAACCACCTGTATTATGGATAGGCTGTGCAGATAGTAGAGTTCCTGCTAACGAAATTATTGGAGCTCAACCAGGAGAAGTGTTTGTGCATAGAAATATCGCAAATATGGTAATACATTCAGATATGAATATGTTGAGTGTTCTCGATTATGCAGTGAATGCTCTAAAAGTAAAACACGTTATTGTCTGTGGTCATTATGGTTGTGGTGGAATTGCAGCAGCAATGGGAAATCAACACATTGGAATAATTGATAACTGGATTAGACACATTAAAGATGTTTATCGTTTTCACCAAGATGAGTTAGATGCGATTATTGATGAAAAAGATAGATTCAATAGGTATGTAGAACTCAATGTGGTTGAGCAAGTTTTTGATTTAGCAAAAACGTCCATCGTTCAAAATGCTTGGGAAAATAAGCACGAATTAAATATTCATGGATGGGTTTATGGAATTGATTCAGGTTTAATAAAAGACTTGAATGTGAATTTCAAAAACAATGATGAATTAGATGAAGTCTATCAATTAAAGTTTTAAAATCAAAAATTATGAAAGTTTTTCTATTTCTCAGTTTGTTTTTCTCACTTTCTAGCATTTTTTCTCAAGAAAAAGATAGTATGAAAGCCGAAAAAGACAGATTAGATAGCCTTTATATTGAAGAAGTTGAAAATCATCGTAAAACAGCTAAAATTCTTCATGCCGAGCCTCTTTTTATTGATTTAATTAGAGACTTGGGTGCAAGAAAAGGCGAAAAAGAATGGAATGTTGGCTTTGGATTAACAGATAATGACCAATTTGATAGTTATGAAACTTTGGTGGAATATGAATGGGCACCTATTAATAGGCTTGGCTTTGAAATAGAAGTACCCTTCACTTTCTTTTACCCAACAACCGAAGACAGAGTTAACGATGGGATACCTCAAAATAAAATGAATGGCTTAAAACTGGCTGCACAATATTCTTTTTTTGTATCTGAAAAATTAAATACCACGCTTGCTATAGGCTATTTAAACGAATTTGAATTTACTACTTTTAATAATTACGGAAAAGAACAATTCATAGAAGGCAACACCTATAATCCTTTTTTTGTTGCAGCAAAACGTTGGGGACAAAATTTTCATACGCTAATTTATACAGGGCCAGAATTTCAGCAACATTTTTCTAATACTAAATTCCATACCATCTGGCAAATAAATTCTAGTATTCATTATATGATAGATGGAACAAGAAATTTTATTGGACTTGAATTTAACAAGGAATTTACATCCAATGATTTTGATATGACAATCAGACCTCAAATGAGGTTGGGAATTTCAGAGAATTTATTGATAGGAATTGTCGCTGGAATACCTATAAAAAGGGAAAACCAACGATTTAGTTCTTTTTTTAGATTGATTTATGAACCCAAGCATAAATAAAAATAAATTTCTATTTTTTGAAGGTTGTGTTTTTTTAGTATATATTTGTTATTCGTTTAACAAAAAAATATTTTACAATGAAAAATATAGCCTTTATACTTTTATTATTCTCTTTTATCTCTTTTTTTTCCTGTGATAATGAAGAAAAATCTACTGATGAAAACAAAATCATTGTGCTTAAAGGGTATGAAGAATTAGACCTAACCCAATGGGGATTCCCAATGTCAGTTATGGTTCCCGATGCCGAAAATAACGGAGAAGCTCAAGTAACATTAACCAATAGAGGTGCGTTGGAAATTATTGTCGGACAGAGTTTTGGTATAGAAATTATTTACGGAGAAGGTGACATTGAATTACTTAAAATGGATTTAGAAGAAGATTTAGTTTTTTCATCTGAAATAGTGAAAGAAGACTCAACACTCTTAATTTATAAGCAAGATATTCCAGAATCTGGAATAAAAACCCAACATCACTTTTTTTATAAAACACTTATAGGAAATGATATTTATGAAGTTCGTGATTTGCAAGGAGAGCAATATGGCGAAAAAATGATTGAAGACATGATAAAAGCAGCTCAAACACTTCGATTTACCCCAATAACCTCGAGCGAACCAAAAGTATAAGCAATATGGTAAGAATATGTTTCTTATGCTTGTTTTTGCTTAGCGTTTACTCCTGCAAACAGAAAACCCAAATTCCATCAAACTTATTAGATGAGGATAAAATGGTTGAAATAATTACTCAAATAGAAATTACTCAAGCTTATTTTAAAATTAAAAGTATAGCAGAAGATTCACTATTATTTACTAATAATTATCAGGAACAAATTTTTGATACAATCTTTAGTCAGTACAATATTTCTTATGATGTATTTAATAGTAGTTTAATGCATTATTCTTCAGAACCCAAAAAAATGGAAGAAATATATTCAAAAGTATTAGTATCACTTTCCGAACAACAAGCATCATTTCAATAATAACGATACTGATGAAATAACTTGCACAATATTTAATCTATTATTACGTAATTTAGCCAACCATTGAAAGACTAAAGAACATCGAACTAAATGAGAATAGTACTATTTCTGTTTTTTTTATTCACCTATAATATTTTAAATGCTCAAATAGGAGGGGAAAAAGTATTTAACTTTCTCGATATACCTGTTTCTGCTAGACAAGGAGCCCTTGGCGGAAGTGTTATTGCCATAAAAGATGATGACCCTAATTTATCCATAGACAATCCATCTTTATTAACTGCTGAAATGCACAGTTCACTTACTTTTACTTATTTAAATTATTTTTCAGACATTAATTATGGATATTTTTCCTACATCAATGATTTTAAAAAATATGGAACATTTTCAGCTGGAATTAAATACATTGATTATGGAAAATTTTTGGAAACAGACGAAGGAGGTAATGAATTAGGAAGTTTTTCGGCAGCGGAATATGCATTTATACTAGGTTGGGGGAAAAACATTGACTCCTCTTTTTCGGTAGGTGCAAATTTAAAACCCATTTATTCCAGACTTTATTTTAATTCATCCGTAGCCTTGGCACTTGATGTAGTAGGTACGTATCATAATTCTTCAAAAAACTTTACCACATCATTATTAATCAGAAACATAGGGAGGCAACTCACAACTTATACCGAAGATGCTAAAAGAGAAGCTTTACCCTTTCAAATCCAAGCAGGAATTTCGAAAAAATTAGCTCACACACCCATTCGTCTTAATGTTGACCTCATTCATTTACAAAATTGGAACTTAGCTTTTAATGATTCTACCATTGCTACAAACCAAAACAATGACTTAACTCAAGAGGAAAAAAATGAACGAAACAAAACAGGAATTACAAGTGAGTTTTTTAGACATGTTGTTGCAGGAGTGGAATTTTTACCATCAAAAAATTTTATGATACGATTTGGCTATAATTTCAAAAGACGTTCAGAGCTTGCTTTTGATAATAGAGGAAAATTGGTTGGATTTAGTTGGGGAGTAGGCTTCCGAATTAAAAAAATTCATATCAGCTACGGAAGTGCAAGTTATCATTTAGCAGGTTCTTCCAATCATTTCACAATTACTACCAATATTTCAGATTATTATAAGAAAAATCAAGTGATTACCGATAAACCTAAAAGAGAAAGAAAAGTCCGAAACAAAAAAACTTCCACAGAATGAAAAAAATAATAATTGCAATTGACGGATATTCTTCCTGTGGAAAAAGCACTTTAGCAAAACAATTGGCTAGAAAACTTAATTATGTATATATCGATACGGGAGCAATGTATAGAGCAGTTGCATTATTTGCATTGCAAAATGGATTTATTGATGTCGATTTTTTTGATGAAAAAGCATTGATTCAACACTTAGATAAAATAAATGTATCCTTCTCATTCAACTCAAAACTTAATACTTCTGAAACTTTTTTGAATGGAAAAAACATAGAAAGAGAAATTAGAGGAATTACCATTTCTAATTTAGTAAGCAAAATAGCAAAAATAAAGGAAGTACGTGCCAAAATGGTAGAGCTTCAACGAGAAATGGGTAAGAAAAAAGGGTTAGTTATGGACGGAAGAGATATTGGCTCAGTAGTTTTTCCTAATGCTGAATTAAAAATTTTTATGACTGCAGCTTTTGAAATTAGAGCAAAACGAAGATTTGATGAACTAAAAGCTAAAGGCGACAACACTTCCTATGAAGCCGTTTTGAAAAATATTGTTTCGAGAGATGATGATGATACCAGCAGAACTGAAAACCCATTAATAAAAGCACATGATGCTGTTGTTCTTGATAATTCCAACATTAACCAAGAAGAACAATTTCTTATAGTGATGAATTTGGTTAATGAAAAATTAAAATCATAAACAACTTTATTTCTAACTTTTTAACCTCTAATAGGTTATCAAAAGTCTTTATAAAGACACCAAATTCGTTTTACATTACCATAAAAAATAGTAAATTTGATACCGTTATTAAAAAGAACTAGAATAATGATGGATACAATCAGTAATATTCAAATCGAAAAAGTTAAAACCTCTAAAATTCAGTCGGTTGATTTTAAAAATATACAATTTGGAAAACAATTTTCAGATCACATGTTTGTTGCCGATTATAAAAATGGAGAATGGAAAAACTTAAAAATTGTTCCTTACGCTCCTATTTCAATCAGTCCTTCATGTGCCGCAATTCATTATGGTCAATCTGTTTTTGAAGGAATGAAAGCTTATAAAGATAGTGATGGAAATGTATTGTTGTTTCGTCCTACCGAAAATGCCAAAAGAATAAATATGTCAGCCAAAAGAATGTGTATGCCTGAAATTCCTGAAACATTATTTATGGATGCAATACATCAATTGGTTGAATTAGATGCTGATTGGGTTCCAGTAGCAGAAGATAGTTCTTTATATATTAGACCATTTATTTTTGCCAGCGAAGAATTATTGGGCGTTAGACCAGCCGAAGAATATAAATTTATGATTATTACATCTCCAGTTTCTTCTTATTATACTGGACCAGTAGATGTAAAAATTGAAACACATTATACACGAGCATCTGAAGGTGGTGTTGGTTTTGCTAAAGCAGCAGGTAATTATGCAGCAGCATTATATCCCGCAAAACTAGGTCAAGATCAAGGCTATAAACAACTTATTTGGACGGATGCGAACACACATGAATATATTGAAGAATCTGGTACAATGAATGTTATGTTTTTAATAAATAATGTTTTAATTACACCATCAATTTCACTTCATACTACTTTAGCTGGAATTACAAGAGATAGTATTTTAACCTTAGCTAAAGAAATTGGAATAAAAGTGGAAGAACGAAGAGTTTCTGTTAAAGAAGTGGTTGATGCAGCTCGTAAAAATCTACTTCAAGATGCTTTTGGAACTGGAACCGCAGCAACTATTGCTCAAATAGCCTCAATTACATTTAATGATGAGCGTTTTGAATTAGCTCCTTTAGAGCAAAGAACGGTTTCTAATCAAATTTCAACCCTTATTCAAAACATTAAAAGAGGAAGAGTTGTTGATACCCATAATTGGATAGACAAACTCTAATTGATATTTTCTGAATATCGGTCTTGATTAGTTACTGTTAGGCTATAGGAATCGGATGCGGCAGGACCAAAAATAGTGCCTCTAAATTTTATGGAATAAGGTGATTTGTCCGTAATCAATTCTAGATAATAGCTATGAGCTTGATTTTTTATTGGCTTATTTTGTTGGATAGTTCCTACCATCTTATCCTTATAAAAAACTACTAATTGTTGCTTTCCACTTTCAAAAGGAATGTTATTTAATTTTTTTCCATCTTCCATAATTGTTATTTCTTTACACGAAATAGCCTCTTTTTCACAAATCCACTTTATGGTTATTTGATTTTTATCTATCGTTGAATCGTATTTTAATTTAAGTAAATTTCCATAAGCCAAATAATGTAAATAAGAAAAAGGATTTTCTTGTTTATTCATACTTGGATGAAGAGCAAAAACGCCCAACACTAAAATAGATACTAATATGTTTTTAAAGTAACGCATTGCTTATAGAACGATTAAGCAACCCTTTTGGTTGGATAGGCTAGTTTCTTTTTAAGAAAATATATTTTAAACCCAAATTAAACTCTACAGAATAACTATAGGCAGCGGATAATGGATTTTGAGTTGTAGCACTATTTTTAATGCCTTGATAATAACGAATACCTGGTGTAATTACTAATGTTTTGCTTATGTATCTATCTTGTTCTATGCCTAAAACTAATCCTAAATCAATATTTTCATAATTTGAAGTACTTAAAGTAGTGCTATTAATCTTAGTTTTGGATGAATTTAAAACGCCAACATAAACACCTCCGATAATATTTGTTGAATAGGTTTTGCTATCGAAAGTAGATTTGTTATAGGTTCGTTTAGCTAATAAACTAATGTTAGTGTGTGATAAACTTAATCGTTCATTGATAATTTCTTCATTGCTTATGTATTTTTTTCTAAATCCATTGCTAGCGTAATTAATGTTTGTTTCAATGTTAAGTTTATCTGTAAGAATTATTCCGAAAGTAGCTCCTATACTACTTCCATGGTCTAATAAAGTTTCTTGTTTATAATTTTGTAAAGCTCCTAGTTCATTAATTTTAGTAAACATACCTTGTTTTTTCACTCCTCCATTTAAGCCCACATAAAACCGTTGAGCATAAACACCAATAGCAAAATTTGAAGTAAATCGTTTGTTATTAAAAATAATTTTATTGTTTTCTTTTTTAATTAAAAACTCTTTGGCATAAATAGTTTTATGTAAATTATTTTCGTAGTAATTGGTATTTATTTCAGTAGTGTTGGAATAAAATTTAGAAGCTTTAAATGAAGATTTTTTGCTGACAATTAAATTTTCATTAGGTGATTTTAGCGTAGTTTCTTTTTTTATTAAAGAGTTAGAATTAACCGGTTTTTTTATACGAATAGGTTGCTCTTCAGTTAATTCTTTTTGATTAATATCGTTGTCAACTATTTTCCCATATAAAGAGTTAACAGTGTTTTTATTATTGAATAATGCATTAGCATTTTGCGAAATGATTTGCGAATTGTGATTTACCGATTCAGGGCTATTATTATTAATAGTTACCGTTAAACCAGCAAAAAACAATAATAAAGCTGCAGTTTTCAAAAGTGTATTTCTCCACCAAATAAATCTTTCGTATTTAGTTAATGTAACGGCTAATCTTTCCCACACAGAAGATGTGTCTAAACGGGTAGAAAGTTTTTCCCAAACTGCATTATCAGGTTGACTCTCCACTTTTTCCAATTCTTTTTTATACCACTCATCCATTTTTTCATCTGTGAGTAGTTCCTCATGATTAAGTTGTTCAGAAAGTTTATTCCACGAGTTAGCATCAGGTGGAACACTATAGTTTTCCAACTCATTTTTATACCAATCTTCTATGTTAAAATTATCTTTCATAAAATTTTGTAACTAATTCTCTCAAAACACTTTTTGCTTTTGATAGTTGCGATTTGGAAGTTCCTTCACTTATAGAAAGCATTTCTGCTATCTCATTATGTTTGTAACCTTCTATGGTATATAAATTAAAAATGGTTCTTGCTCCAACGGGCAACATATTAATTAGCATAGATAAATCTCTAGTTTTGGAATTTTCACTTGCGTTGTTATAACTTCCAGCAAGGTTTATTGACTCCTGAAAATCCATAGAAGTCATTCTATTTGTTTTTCTAAAATGATCGATGGCAGTGTTGACAATAATTCTTCTTACCCACGCACCCAACGCCCATTCAGAATTATATTGATCAAATTTTTTAAAAACCTTAAAAAATCCGTCATGCAAAATGTCTTGAGCCAATTCACGGTCTCGGGTATAGGTTAGCACAACGCCAAGCATCTTAGAAGCATAAAGATTATATAGTGCTTCTTGGTGCTTTCGGCTGTTTTGGTAGCAACCTTCTATGATTTCAGTTAGTTCCAACTTTGGTGCAATTTAGTGTCATAAACACTAACTATACGATAAAAAAGGATAAATGGTTGTTTTTTATTAAAAAAAGTAACTTATTGAGTATATTTATTCCTTATCAATAAATCCACCTCCAATCACATCATTTCCATCATAAAAAACAGCAGATTGTCCTGGAGCAACACCTTTTACATTTTCAAAAAATTCAATTTTAATTCGCCCGTCCGATAAAGGAATGAGTTTACTGTTTTTTCCTTTGTCTTTGTATCGAATTTTACTTAGTGCTTCCATTTCATGGGAGAGACTTTCGTATTTTACCATGTTTGGATTGCGAACATAAACTACTTGTTTATTCAAATCTTCTTCCAATCCAAGTGTTACTTGATTTTTTTCCGCATCAATTTTTATTACATATCGAGGGTCTCCGAAAGCCAATTCTAGTCCTTTTCGTTGTCCTATGGTATAAAATGGATAGCCATTATGTTTACCAATTACATTTCCTTGCATATCTAAAAAATCTCCGCCAGCAACTTTTTCTTCCAAACCTTCTACTTTCCGTTTTAAAAAACCTCTGTAATCATTGTCTGGAACAAAACAAATTTCAAAACTTTCGCTTTTTTTTGCGAGTTCTTTATATCCTCTATCCAATGCCATTTGACGAATAACAGGTTTTTCTAATCCTCCCAATGGAAAAATAGTTCGTGCTAAACTCTCCTGACTCAATCCCCAAAGCACATACGATTGATCTTTGTTTTCGTCCAATCCTTTAGACACAATATAACGTCCATTTTCTTTTCTCACTTGTGCATAATGACCTGTTGCAATAAATTCACAACCCAATTGGTCGGCACGTTTTAAAAGTGCATCCCATTTAATGTGTGTGTTACACAGTACACATGGATTTGGGGTTCTTCCTGCGAGGTATTCATCAACAAAATTATCGATAATAAAATCTCCAAACTCTTTACGGATATCTAAAATAATGTGATGAAATCCATTTTCTACAGCCAATGCTCTAGCATCGTTAATATCATCTAAACTGCAACAACCTGTTGTTTTTCTTGTTCCACCTGAAGTGGCATAATCCCAAGTTTTCATGGTCATACCAATTACTTCATAGCCTTGTTCGTGGAGTAATAATGCAGCAACGGAACTATCAATTCCCCCGCTCATTGCTACCAATACTTTCCCTTTTTTACTCATTTTTATTCAATTGTTTTTGTGGAAATAAATCCTCAAAGTCTAAAATATCTTTCTTTTCTCGATTCAATGTATCATCAATAATCATGAAATCATCTTTATTTTCATCTATCCTTTTTCCAAAGTTATATTCTTCTTTCTTTTTTGTTGTTCCATCTTCATTATAGTACATCCAAACTCCATGTCTCACATCTCTGGAGTAATTACCTAAAATTTTTGTCAATCCATTTTCATAATAAAAGTAGCGTTTACCTTCCATTCTTCCTTTGTCGTAAGTAGATTTTGATTTTATTTTCCCACTTTCATAATATTCTATCCAATCCCCATGTTCTATATTATCCGTATAATTTTTTTCTTCAGCAATTTTACCATTAGAATAAAATATCTTCCAAGTACCTTCTCGCTTTCCGTTAAAATAAAACTCTTCTGCTAAAGGATGTCCATTATCGTGATAATACATCCAAGTACTATCTTTCTGTTGATTCACGTATTTTCCTGTGGCTTTTAATTCACCTGTTCCATAATACATATTGGCATAAGACGTATTAGGAAAATGATGTACTTTCATACTTAACTTTCCTTTGTCGTCATAATGCTTAAATGTGCCTGTTGGCTTGTCATTTTTAAATTGCCCCTCATACCGAACTATTCCATT
>PCUH01000272.1:0-3755 GCA_002770955.1 Flavobacteriales bacterium CG18_big_fil_WC_8_21_14_2_50_32_9
AAAGAATTATTTGAAAAACAACCTATTGGCGAAGAAGTTACCGTAATGGGTTGGGTAAGAACAAAAAGAGGTAGTAAAAACGTTGCATTTATTGCCTTAAATGACGGTTCTACTATTAAAAATATCCAGATTGTTGTAGATATAAATTGTTTTGAAAGAGATTCTTTTTCTAATAATAGTAGAAAAATTTCATTCATAGGAGAAACTTCTAATGTTTTATCTTTAGAAGATTTTTCTGTTGTGGATAAAAAAATGAAACTAATAACAACAGGAGCAGCAATTGCTGTGAATGGAAAAATAGTAGCTTCTCAAGGTAGCGGACAAGCCATAGAAATAAATTGTACTACACTTGAAATTTTAGGAGAAGCTAATCCAGAAGATTACCCCTTACAGCCAAAAAAACACTCCTTAGAATTTTTAAGAGAAATAGCACATTTGCGTTACAGAACCAATACATTTAGTGCTGTAGGTAGAATTCGTCATGCTATGACTTTTGCCATACATAAATTTTTTAATGATAAAGGATTTTACAACATCCATACACCACTAATTACAGGAACAGATGCCGAAGGTGCGGGAGAAACTTTTCAAGTAACTACCTTGGATATTGCTAATCCTCCAAAAAATGAAGATGGAACAATTAACTATAAAGAAGATTTTTTTGGAAAGCCCGCTAATCTTGCTGTAACTGGTCAGTTAGAAGCAGAGTTAGCTGCTTTGGCGTTAAGTCAAGTATATACTTTCGGACCAACTTTTAGGGCAGAAAACTCGAATACAACACGTCATTTAGCAGAATTTTGGATGATAGAACCCGAAGTTGCTTTTGCAGATAATAACGACAACATGAATTTGGCTGAAGAGATGCTAAAATATTGTGTGAAATATGCCTTAGATAATTGTAAAGATGATTTGGAATTTTTAAGTTCACGACTAACAGAAGAAGAAAAATCAAAACCACAAGACCAACGTTCTATGGAATTGATTGAGAAATTGCAGTTTGTGTTAGCAAATGATTTTGAGCGAATTACTTACACAGAAGCCATTGAAATTCTAACAAATTCTAAGCCTAATAAAAACAAAAAATTCAATTACATTATTGAAGATTGGGGAGCTGATTTACAATCGGAACACGAACGATTTTTGGTTGAAAAGCACTTTAAAAAACCAGTAATTATCACTGATTATCCTGCCGGAATTAAAGCTTTTTATATGAAATTAAATGATGATGGAAAAACCGTTAAAGCAATGGATATCTTATTCCCAGGCATTGGTGAAATTGTTGGTGGCTCTCAACGTGAAGAAAGATATGAGGTGTTGAAACAAAAAATTGAGCAATTCAACATTCCTCACGAAAGTGTTTGGTGGTATTTAGAAACCAGAAAATTTGGAACAGTTCCTCATGCAGGATTTGGACTTGGTTTTGAGCGTTTGTTACTTTTTGTAACTGGAATGACTAACATTCGTGACGTAATTCCATTTCCTAGAACTCCAAAAAATGCGGAATTCTAATTAAAGGTTAAATCCCACCCCAACCCTCCCAAAGGGTGGGAGTTTCTCTCCTTTGGAGGGGTTAGGGGGAAGGACAACAATCATAAAAACAAAAAAGGCTGTAAACTTAGTTTACAGCCTTTTTGTGTTCTTCAAAATGTAATTTGTACCTACAAGAAAACTGTCTTTTTTCAAGTCTTTGATAAGAAAAAGTCAAAGACAAGGCTTTCGAAGTTTTTGAAATTAAGGAGTTTACTTATGGTAAATGACTGTTTCAAAAACGAGAATAACGCAGTATTAGGCGTTTTCTTGCAAAGACTAAATTACTTTTTCTTAGGAGCAGCTTGAGCAGCAGCAGTAGAATCAGCTTTAGCTTGCTCAATTGCAGCAGCAGCTTCAGCCTCAGCTTTTGCAGCAGCTTCTGCTTCAGCAGCAGCAGCAGCCTCAGCTTCAATTTGAGCATTGTAAGTAGCTGTAGAGTCAGCAATTGCTTGTTCTCTAGCTTGAACTTCTTCTTGGGTTGGACCACAAGAAACTACCATAAATGCAACTAAGGCAACTGGTAGGATTAACATTTTTTTCATAATTAGGTTTGGTTATTAATTTTACGCAAATCTATTCTAAGTTTTGGTGCTTTTATCATTTTTTTTAAAATTTTAATAACCTTATTATCATGTAGTTATAATAAAAAGTAGTTACATCGAATTATAATAGTCAAAAAAAACAGCATACTTTTATCATTTTTTAATTCTAATCTCAACATCGCCCAACAACATTAATTACTTTTACAAAAAAATAGATTGTATGACTGAAATTAATAGAACACAAGCACCCCCTTTTAATCAAGTATCGAGTATCGCTTTTTTAGAGCCTATTAAAACACAATTAGACAATGGTGTGCCTGTTTATTATATTTCTGGAGGAAGCGAAGAAATCCTAAAAATCAGTTTTATTTTTAAAGCTGGAAAATGGTATCAACCTAGTCCACTAATTGCTTCTTCTGCCAACAAACTTATGCAAGAGGGTTCTAAAAATTTTACTTCTGCCGAAATTGCCGAAGGAATAGATCAATATGGAGCTTTTTTAGATGCAGAGTTTGCTTACGACAATGCTAATGTTACTGTTTATACCTTATCTAAACATTTGCCACATGTATTGCCATTTGTTAAAGAAGTAATTGCTTTTCCTGCTTTTTCTGAACATGAATTTGAGGTGTATAAACAAAATGCTTACGAAAAGTTTAAAATTAATCTCGAAAAGGTAAGTTTTGTCGCTCATATAGAATTTATGGAAATGCTTTTTGGAAAAAACTATCCTTACGGCAGCAAAACAGAAGCACATCATTTTGAAAAACTTTCTTTGGAAGCCATTAAAAAATTCCATCTACAACATTATAATTTTGCTCATGTTACTATTATTGCCTCTGGAAAAGTAACCGAGCATGACCTTAAAGTGCTGAACCAACAAATGGGAAGAAAGGATTTACTTACTCCTTTTACTTCAGAGATTAACCATCCAAGCATTGCTGAAGAAACTAGCTCAGAAAAAATAAGACATATTTCTAAAGCCGATGCCATGCAATCTGCTATAAGAATTGGAAGGGTAATGCCCAACAGAAATCACCCAGATTATTATGGCTTACAAATTTTAACTACCATTTTAGGAGGGTATTTTGGTTCTCGATTAATGAAAAACATTAGAGAAGACAAAGGATATACTTATGGTATAAATGCTGGAATTATGAGCATGCAGCAAGCTGCTTTTTTCTATATTAATACCGAAGTTGGTGTAGCTGTAACCGATAATGCGTTGGCAGAAATTTATAAGGAAATAGAATTACTACAAACCATTTTAGTGAGTGATGATGAGTTGGCGTTGGTAAAAAATTACATTCTTGGACAAGTATTAAGAAGCTGTGATGGCCCATTTAATATGGCTTCTCTTTTTGAAAATGTTCATTTTTTCGGTCTCAATTTTGAATACTACAACAACTACATCAAAAAAGTAAAAAATATTGATGCCGAAGAACTAAAAATGCTAGCTGAGAACTACCTAAAAAAAGAAGATTTAATAGAAGTGGTGGTTGGAAAGTAATGATATAAATAGAGTTATTTTGACAATCCCGAAACTCATTGTTATAATTTTTAGATATAGAATTACTGAAAAACAGAGTGTATTTCGATTTTATTTTAATATTTTTACATACAACTTATCTTTTTTAAATCCATTTCATTATGAAAAAACTACTGTCTATTTTTCTTATCACA
>PCUH01000272.1:3875-4017 GCA_002770955.1 Flavobacteriales bacterium CG18_big_fil_WC_8_21_14_2_50_32_9
ATTAGTGGCATTACTTACTTAGATATTAGTTATATTAACATGAATAATTTTGACCTAAATTTGACAATAACTGATATAACAGGGATAGAAGATTTTAATTCTTTAACTTATTTAGATTGCAGAGGTGCCGATATCACAAGCC
>PCUH01000038.1:0-2468 GCA_002770955.1 Flavobacteriales bacterium CG18_big_fil_WC_8_21_14_2_50_32_9
GTGCGTTAAGCGCATCTAGCTTTTGATTACCAACAATTTTCGTGGTGACAAAATCTAATATCTTTCCTAATGCGCAACGCATGTCGGACAACGTTTCGCAGTATGCGATGTTTGCCAGTGGTATAATTTGCGACCAACGGGAGCTTACCACGGGCAAATATGGACGGAGTTTTGCGTAGTGAAACGGAGCAAAACGTAGTCGCATACTGCGTGTTATATGATGTGCCTGCCCACGGTCGCATTATTTTAAATGGTTAAATATTTCTTTCACCACTTTCGGCAAAGAAATTTTTGTTACGTCAATTCTCACTTCTTTTGGCAAAAGAGGACGGGCAAGTATTTCTTCGTTAATTTTTATTGCGCTCTTAACATCACGGTATTTGCTAGTTCGTGTTTTATCCATAACTCTGGATTTCAGAATATCGTCATCACTGATTGTTAGAGTGAACAAAACATATTTCTCTTTTTTGAAATGTCGATGAAGTTTAGTAATTCTTTTATCTTCAAGATCAGTGATGATGATATTGCCAAAACCATGTTTGACGTAATTTTTTGTTACCAGAATCAAGTTTTCAAAAGCAATACCTTCCTCCTCCTGATAACTAATGGTTTTGGCTCCTTTTTGACGAAATTCTGGAATCCAACCAAATTCAAAACACGGACTAGCAAGGTTTTTTTGCAAAGCGTGTGCAACAGAAGACTTGCCCGTCCCCGGTGCTCCCGCAATAAAAATAATGTCGTAAAATTTCTTTGCCATATTTTTTAGTTTAACTTAGTGGGCAGGCATTTCATATAACGTTCCCGCATATACGATGTTGCGCGGGTGTATAATAGCCGACAGGCTACACCCGTGCAATATGGGCGAAGGTTTGCGGAGGTACGGAGCAAACCGTAGCCGTATATGCCGTGTTATATGATGTACATGTTTTCCTTTAATTTCTGAAAGAAATTGCTCTTAAAAAGAAAGATCCGATTTTGTTTTTCCGTTTTGGGTGGCGGGCAGAGGGGAACAAAAGGGGTGAATGCCCGCCACCCAAAACACCTATCATTTCTATAATTTCAAGATTCACATATTTGCTTTGATCTTATTCGTGTTTTTGACTACATGAGCAACTCTTGTTACGGAATCAGCTGTGCTGCCCCATGGATCTTTGCTTGTGGCATACAGGGCTCCGGCATTTTGAAATTGCTCAATAATATCTTTGCCGCTGAGTGATGAAAAACCGATGATTTTTGTCGTATCAAATCCGTAAGCCCTCAGTTGTCTTACAACTTCAGTACCTCTTATGTTATTAGCCAGCATTAAATCCATTAAAACAATATCGGGATTTTCAGCAATGATTGTATTTAGAACTCTTTCAAATTCATCTTCAATCAGATCATTAGTGGTTTGCTCTTGATGATGTACAAAATTAGCATTACCACCTGTTGCAATTAGTAATTCCGGTATAAATTCTGTTATTACGCTCATTGAATCATCAACAATCAAAACGCTTTTTCCTTCTAGTGGTGCGTACTCTTCTCTAGATGCTGGTAGCTTATTATATTTTCTAGTGAAACCAAGCTCTGCTAGTATTTGGTTAAATCGTTCAAGCATCATTTCAGGAGAGGTGGCTTCTTCGAGTGCGTTGCGAATTGCCGATGATCCGTTTTCGATTTCTGGATTTGTTTTTGTTGTTTCGATAGCTGCAGGTTGGATACCTTGATTAGTATCGGTCTGATCTGGTTGATCTATCTTATTTGACATAATGTTGTTGGTTAGTTCTAAAAATAATTCTGTTTGGCTCTAGGGGTTATTTATCTTGTGTTTTTAATAAGATTTGCTATTTGTACTATGGTTTCACTTCTATTAAAAGTACTCTTCACGACCGTACCTATGGCTCCAGCGTTTTCAAATTTATTATTTAGTGAATCTGATGAGAAACCAATTATTTTTCCGGCAAATCCTTGGCTTATTAATTCCTTTATAACATCAGTTCCCTTAACATTCCTGCTATAACCCAGATTGTAATCCATAAGAATGATTTCAGGATTTTGCGCCAGAATTGCTGCCAGCAACTCATCCACACTAATCTTGTAATTGAAATGAATAAATGAAGCATTTCCATTTGTAGCAACGGTTAGTTCAGGCATATAGTTTCGAATGTCACCATCAGTATCGTCAACCATTAAAATGCTGCGACCTCTCAATGGTGCATATTTTTCTTTACTAAATTCTTTTATATATCCTATATAAAATTTAACCATTTCATCCTTTATTTCTCCTAATCCAAGGTCTGTTAATACCTGTTTTAAACGCTCAAGCGTCATTTGGGGGGCTATAATGCCTTCAACTGCTTCGCGAACCTCCGATGACTCATTTTCGATTTCAGAATTTGTACCTGTTGTTGCGGTAGCTGCATATTGATTATCAGGAGTAGCAACGTGCTGACCTGGTTGATCTAATTTATTTGACATAAAATTGTTGG
>PCUH01000038.1:2609-4165 GCA_002770955.1 Flavobacteriales bacterium CG18_big_fil_WC_8_21_14_2_50_32_9
AACATGAAAAATTTCATATCTTTTACACCTCTTAATAATGATCTGAATCCTTTCAGTTTGGCGTTAAAACTCTCAGCTGAAGCATTTGATGATCTAGATTGAAAATAGTTTAATATTTTTCCCTCATGGTTTTTAATTGTATTTGAAGCGGAAATTAGTGTTGGGATTTTTGACTTGTCAATTTTTTCGTACCATTTTTTAAGATGTTTTTTGCCTTCCTCTCTAGATATTCGTCTTTCAAATATTCCTCTAAAATACATACTTAATTCATAAGCTTTTTGTATTTCTGGAAAATTTTCAAATAATATTTTTGATCTTTCCAATTGTGATAGAGTCCAATTACTTCTTGTTTTAAACAAAAGATGTCGACTTCTCGCAAGCAATTGTTTCTTTGTGTCACCGTTTGAATAAATTTCAGGGTGGTATTGTATTTTATGTTTTCTTGCTTCCATAATTTTATTATTCTCTTTATCTATTGCCTTTCTTCTGTGGTTTATTCGTATTTCTTGAACTCCCTCCGAAATGATTTTTTGAAAATGAAAACGATCTGCAGTGTAAATCGCTCTAGGAAAACTTGTTCGACAAATCCAATCCATGCTATTGGCTAAATCAAGCGTAATTTCTTTAACAGCCATACGAGTTTTTATGGGTACAACATTTAATGCTTTGTTTATAATTTCTGATTTTGTTCCTTTGATTAGTGCAGCTAAAACTCCTTTTTTACCCTTTGCATCCTTGTTCGTTAAAATTGTATATAGTTCTCCGTTTTGAAGAGTTGTCTCGTCTATACTCATTTTTTCACTAAAATTTTCAGGATATATTAAATTATCTGAATCAATTGATGGCTTCCAATCTTTAAAACCTGAAATATACTCTTTGTATTGTTTTTGTAGAGTGGAAGCTTTTAAGTGATGAATTTTGGCTATATCACTGATACATACCAGTTGTGTCTCCATCAAATTCTTTTAAAAAATCCGCAAATTCTTTTTCTAATTTTGTACCTGAGACACATATGTCTATCTCTCTTTTTAGCCATTTATCGACTCCTTCAAACTTCCAAGATCGTCGTTTTAACACAAGTTCTCCCTTTCTTCCTTTGATTGGGAAATAGTCGATTGTTATTGGTTTGATTACCGTGTTGATTATTGGTTTACCTTGATATTCTTTTGAAAGATTCGGAACTATATTTTTTTCTATTAACGTTATTCTGAAGTACTTTTCCGTTTTTTCATGCAGTTCAATATCAAAATATTCACTTAGACCATCGGGAAGCATATCCCAAAGAAGTTCTTGTTCTTTTTCCATTTTTGAGAATTTAAATTTTATTATTTTTATATTCTCATATTTTTATTCATACGAAAAATCATTTGATCCCGAGATCCAAATAAGGCTAATTGGTTGGAAAATTTGCAAATAAAAGAAAAAGAAATTATTGTAATTGTAAAAGATTTTTTACCAGGTGTAGAAATATATGAATCAGATTGGGTAAAAGAAGAAAACTCAATTTTTACAAAAATTTATGAAAATAACACAGTTCAAATTTATCAAATAAATCA
>PCUH01000024.1 GCA_002770955.1 Flavobacteriales bacterium CG18_big_fil_WC_8_21_14_2_50_32_9
CTATAGGTACTTTTGGAGATGAAGTGGTTCAGCAATTTGAGCAATCAAATTTAGACGAAAGTTATAAATTTGTATTTAAACCTCTTAAAACATCAAAAAAAGTAACTGAAAGCACTTATAAATATGAATATCGTACTCAAAATTCTAGTGGATATGAATATAATTATGATGTTAGTGGGTCTGATTCAGAAGGTAATTATGTCTATGGTAATATTACGATAGTGGATAATCAAGGGAGTGGTTACATATATGATGAAAATGATAATGAAATTTATATAGATGTTAAATGGATAGATTATGGTGTTTTACAAGCATTTGATGAAAATGGTGAAGTCTATGATTTGAGGGTTGATTGAGCACCTCATAAGTTGAATCATTGACAATTTAGCAGAGGGAATTAGAGTCATTTTATTTTCACTCAACACAACTCTATTTTTTGGAAATTATATATTCGTAAATACTCTGAATTTTTAAATCAGAATTTACTTCAATTATAATAGAAAGTTTAAATTTTGAAGGTTTGTCTTTATTTTCCCTTAATGTTTCATAATCCATTTTAAATTCCAATATATAAACGTCATTAATTTTATTAATTTTCAAAGTATTCCAATCAACAGTATGTCTTAAATTAATAATTCCATACTTTTCTTTATAAGATTTAGCAAGATTAATGGCATCAATAATAGGCACGTCAAATTTATTATAATAACGATTTAAATTAGAAGCGTATAATTGATTTAAAACACTAAAATCATCATTACTTAAAGCATTATAATAATTACTTATTAATAATTTAAGTTTTTTTTCTGGTATATAATTATCTTTGGGAAGAATTTTTTCTTGATTAATATACTTGTCTAGATAAAGAGACTTTATATTAACAGCAAAATTTAGATTTGCTTTATTTAAGCCACTTGTAGTAATTCCAATTACATTTCCTTCTAAATTAAGTAAAGGACCGCCACTACTTCCATGAGTTATTTCGGTTGTTGTCTGAATAAGTCTGTTATTATCTCTATAAGAAGATATAAGACCTTTAGAAATGGTTTGTGTTAAACCCTCTGGATTTCCAACTGTAAAACAGTCGTCACCTATTTTAGCTACATCGCCAGATATTTTTAAATAAGATAAAGGAGACTTAATAGGACCAATTTTAAATATTATATAATCTTCATCTTGGTTAGTTTCAATTATTTCTGTTATCATAAATTCTTGTCCTTCCTCATTTATAGCAATAGCTTCAGACGCATTTTTAAAAACATGAAAATTAGAAATTGCGATACCGTCTGGAGAAACAACAAACGCAGAACCTTGACCAAAAGAATTGTTACTTTTTGTATAAATTAAATAAACAGATTTTTTTACTTCTTCATATAATGTGTTAAGGGATTTCTTTTTTGTTTTTTTATTGTTTAATTCAGATTTCAAGAGAGCTAACTCAGATTCTTTTAACAACAACTCTTTCTCTTTTAGTTCTAATTCTCTGTTTTTTTGGTCAATAAGTTCCTGATGTTTATATAATTCAGAATTATTGTTTTGAGATTCATTTCTACAACTAACAAAAATCAAAATTAATAATAGGTAATATGGAGTTTTTATATTAAAATTCATCTATTGTTTTTCCTTGTAAAATATTTAATAATAATAATGATAAGTACAATTGGTACGGCAAGTACCAATAACATTATTATTAATTGAGAAGAACCAAAAATTGCTATAAGATTATTCATAATTTACTTTTTTAATAAAACTTTAATTTCTTCAATTAAGCTAGATAATAACTCATAAAACCGACTATTATCTAGTCTTTTTCTCTTGTGCATGTCAACAAGTTTTATAAAATCATCATAATATAAATCCGACTGAACACTTTCGTCAAAAATTAAATCTTGAATTAAATCTCTTGTTTCTTTATTTAGACGAGGAATTGTAATATTCTCCAATTCTTTTACTCGTTCTATTTTTATGTTATTAGCCATATTAATTCTTTTTTAATTAAATATTTAAACATCAATATTACGAATTTATAAAAATATTAACTATTTTCCTCCCCACACTGCACGTAGTTTGAAGCGTTAGCAAAGAGCGTTGGCAACTACGGGCTTTGTAACAAGGAGCTTTTTTATTTATCCTGTAAAATATCAATAAGCATAAGGAGTTCTTTGTTGGAAATATTCGCTTGTTCAGATTTATCATAAATATCCATTAAGAAAACGGTTTTTTTAACAACACGCACATAAGTAATCATTCTAGCCCCGCCACTTTTACCTTTACCTTTAGAAGCAATGGCAATGCGTAATTTATAGCAATCTTTACCAATAGGAGTACCAAGTGTAGGATTTTCAACAAGCTCATCAAATACAGCAGCCAAATCATTAGCAAGAGATTTATATTTTTTTGCCAGTCGTTTTAACTTTCTTTCAAAAGGCTCGGTAGCAACTACATTAAAGCTCATTCAATAAATCTTTAGCAGTTTTAAGTTTTTTCTTACCCTGTTCATGTAGTTTTACATCATTAAAAGCTTCCGCCAAATCGGTAATAAATTGGCTTTTACGTTCCTCTTTCACTTCTTTGATTATGCTAATGTAATCAAGGCTTTTAATCAGTTCCATAAAAAAAGGAATGCGGTTATTTTCTTTTATATCAAGTATTAATTTCATTGTTTTTTATTTAGCAGTTTGAATATGTTAAGAAGCTAGTTGTTGAATTTATTTTTTAGTAATAAAAGCATCATTGACAGATGAAAATTTATTAGCATTACAAATATACTAAAAATAAAGCGTTAATAGATTTCTATTTTAAAAAACAGCTAATTTTACTACCCCCCCGTACATCCTAAGCTGTAACCGTACGTCCGCCTGAGGCGGATAGTGTTGGCAAAGTGGGTGGTTACTTAGGTCGAACAAATACAATACATTATAAAAAATAGTATATTTGATTTATGAATTTTAAGAATCATAGCACTAAGCCCTTCGCTAAAATGCTTTCGCTTCAGCTTAGCGATTACGGGGAGTTAAACATTCCAATTATTCAGGTGGTCATCTAGATTCCATATAGAAATATATTTAATCCCATCCTTATTTGAAAAAGGAAGTTCGTCCATTGTAATAATCCATTTTTCATAATTATCATTTATTGCCTGTAATGAAGCTTGTTCTCTACTTAATGTTTTTTCATTTTCAATAGTAAAGGAAACTTGAATGTATAAGTTTTTTTCATTTTTTTTTGCAACAAAATCAATCTCTTTATTTCTCATGTGTCCAACAAAAGTTTCAAAATTATGGTTAAGCAATTGTAAGTAAACTAAATTTTCTAAAAGGTATCCATATCCATGCGTAAAACCAGAATAAAGATAGTTTTTAAATGCTAAATCATTTAAATAATATTTTACATTCCCGCCAACTATTTCTTTGCCTTTTAAATCAAATCTCTCGCATTTATGAATAATATACGTTTGTAAAACATAGCCTATATAATTAGCAATAGTGTCATAAGTTGTTTTTCTTTTTTTATCGTTAAAGTAGTTAACTAAATTGGTTATTGATGTTAGTGTTGCTACATTATTTACTAAGTAAGTAAATACATCTAAAAGTAAAGAAGTGTCTTTAACATGGTGTCGCTGTATAATATCTCTTAATAAAATAGTGTCTCTTAAAGCCCCAAGGTAATGTCTTTTAGTCTCTTCGTAAGGTAGATGAAATAATTCTGGAAGCCCTCCTGTTTGTAAATAGTGTAGATAATTTGTTCTATTTTTAGTTAAGCTTAAATGCTCGCAATACTCATCAAAACTAAAAGGCAAAACGGTAATTTGAACATACCTGCCTGAAAGTAATGTTGATAATTCGCCTGAAAGTAATTCGGAGTTAGAACCAGTAATTACTATTTCCACTTCTTGTGTAAAGTCTTGAGATAAAGCATTTATTAATTTTTCCCATCCTTCTATTTGTTGTATTTCATCAATAAACAAATAATACTTTCCCTTAACATTAAAATGATTTTTGTAATATCGAATAAAAGCATCTAATTTTTTATAATCACTTAGAAAGTCAAATTCTAAATATTCGGTATTAATGTATAGGGTATTTGTTTTTTTTACTCCACTATTAATCAGTTGTTCTATATATTGGCGT
>PCUH01000200.1:0-697 GCA_002770955.1 Flavobacteriales bacterium CG18_big_fil_WC_8_21_14_2_50_32_9
TTGTCGGGAGTCATCATGTAGGTAATAAAGCCTTCTTTTTCAGCATCTTTGGCTATGGTGCCAATTACATCATCGGCTTCAAAACCATCTTTTAACAACATTGGAATTTTAAAAGCTTCAATAATTTGTTTGATGTAAGGAAGAGCAATTCTGATATCTTCGGGCATTTCGTGTCGTCCTGCCTTATAATCGGAAAATTCTAATTCTCTGTTGGTTACTGCAGGAGCATCAAAAACTACAGCAATGTGTGTAGGTTTTTGTTTTTCCAACACTTCTAATAAGGTATTGGTAAAGCCTAGCATGGCAGAAGTATTTAATCCTTTAGAATTGTAGCGTTGGTTGTTGCCAAAAGCGAAGTAAGCTCTGTAAATTAGTGCAAAAGCATCGAGTAAGAATAGTTTTTTTTGTTCTGCCATTTTCTTTTTTTCGGTAAAGATAAAAAAAAACACCTTGATTTTTGGTCGAGGTGTTGGATAGTTAAAAAATTTGTTATTGTTCGGGTACTAATGAAAAAATGGTGAGAATTTGCCACAAAATCTTAATACCTATTCCTTAGCATTTTCCTGCCATAAGCTATATGCATTGTTGAAAACTGATTTTTTATTTATTTCGTTTAATTTTGATTGGATTTTGTCTTGTGTCCAAAATATTTTTAATTCCTTATTGCCAACTACTGAGCAACAAACAAAAACTCAAG
>PCUH01000200.1:769-1344 GCA_002770955.1 Flavobacteriales bacterium CG18_big_fil_WC_8_21_14_2_50_32_9
TAGGCAGATTGTAACTTACTCTAACAAGTTCCCCTCTTTGTATTCCTGGCTTCCATTTAGGAAATGACTTTACCACACGAACAGCTTCATTGTCTAATAAAGGATGAACACCTCTAATTACGTGTACATCACCAATAGAACCATCTTTATTCACTGTGAAATTCACAAATACTTTGCCTTGTATTCCTTGTTCTATTGCTTCTTTTGGATAATTTACGTTTTTAGCTAAAAAGTAAAACATAGAATCTTGTCCACCAGGAAATTCGGGCATGTTTTCTACAATAGTGTAAACATCTTCTTCGAGAGGTTCTTCTTTTACTTCAACTTCTTGAGCAAAAGAAATGCTGCCCATAAAAGTGAGCAGCATAACTAAAAAGAGTTGTTGTATGGTTTTCATTTAATTAATTTAAAATAAAATTAATTGGCATATTGTATGATACTTTAACAGCTTTACCTCTTTGTTTGCCGGGCTTCCATTTTGGGAATGATTTTACCACTCTAATCGCTTCTTTATCTAAAAGATCATGTACGCCTCTAAGTATTTTAACATCGGTAATAGAACCATCTTTGGCTAC
>PCUH01000200.1:1356-4290 GCA_002770955.1 Flavobacteriales bacterium CG18_big_fil_WC_8_21_14_2_50_32_9
ATATACTTTACCAGCAATTCCGTTCGCTTTCGCTGCAGGTGGATACTTTGTGTTGTCGCCTAAATATTTAAAAAGAGCGGCATCTCCACCGGGGAAAGAAGGCATATCTTCCACAATAGTAAAAATTTCTTCTTCAACCACTTCTTCAACTACTTCAAAAGTTTCAACAACAGTTTCGGCATCGGCTTCAGTATCAATTTCAATTTCTTGTTCAATTTCCACATCATCTTCAACAATTTCTAATACTTCGGGTGCAGCAGGAGGTGGTGGCGGTGGAGGTGGTGTGTTTTGTTCAGTGATTGGAATAATTTCTTCTTCCACTTGTTCCACAACTAATTGACCTAATTCAGATGCTTGCACATCATAAAATTTAAAATTAATCATTGCAAAAACAATTAACAATGAAACAACTAATCCTCCTAAGAGAAGAGTGCTTCTAAGTTTTTCAAGGTCTGCATTTGGGTTTTTCTTTGGTTCCATAATAAAAAAACATTTTAATGTTAAGTTAGCTTCAAAGTTAAAAAATATTATTTGATATTTTTAATTTTAGAATTAATAATAATATACCTTTTTCAAAGATGTTTATATTTTAAAGATGCTTAATTATTTCAAATTCCATAAAAGTTATTAAAATGATATTTTTTTAACTAAAAGTTGAGATTTTTATTTAATTTTGATTATTGATTTATGAAAACTATTTTAAAACATATTACTTCTTATCTATTGGTGCTATTGGTGTTGGTTGCTACTACCAATATGAGTGTTACTAAAATGACCTGTTTTTTGAGCGGAAATGTGGTGTATGGCTTGCAAGAAATGGAAGATTGTTCTTTTCGTCAAAAAGAAGCTAATTCGTTTCAAAAAAAGTGTTGCGATTTTGATAAAATCACTCTAGATTATCGTTATGATACTACTTTACAAGAAACTTTTAGCATAATCAATACTTTTATTTGTTCTGTTCCAGTTGTTTTTAAATATGGGTTTCAATTTTCTGGAATCTTTCAAGAAGTTAATTATTGCACAAACACCTCCCCGCCACAATCACTCAGTGGCATAGATTTATTAAAATTCATTCAAATTTTTAGACTGTAGTATTTAGTGAAGTTGCTAAACAATAAATTGTTTTAGCAAAATGAATTATTTTATTCACTAAAAACTATTAAAATGAAATCAAAAATAATATGCTGTTTTTTATTGATAATGTTACTTGTAAAATGGGGTTATGCTCAAAAAATTACAGGTAAGGTTTATGAATTAGAAGCCAAAGAAAGCAAAACAAAACAATCATTACCAGGAGCAACTATTTATTGGAAGAATACCTCCTTAGGAGCTATTACCAATGAAAACGGCTATTTTGAAATAGAGTCACCTACAACATATCCAGCAACATTAATTGTTAGTTATGTTGGGTATCAATCTGATTCACTGATTTTCGTTGCTTACAAAAATAATATTACAATAAGTTTGTCTCCAACCATCAATTTAGCCGCTTTTGAAGTTGTTGAACGCAACAAAAGTAGTGCGGTGAGTTTGGTTTCACCCATTCATATTGAAACATTGTCGGAAAAAGAGTTGGGCAAAGCTGCTTGTTGTAATATTTCTGAAAGTTTTGAAACAAATGCTTCTGTTGATGTTAATTTTACGGATGCCGTTTCTGGAACTAAAAAAATACAAATGCTTGGATTAGATGGGTTTTATACTCAAATACAAATTGAAAACATACCCTTTGTTAGAGGATTATCCTCTGCTTATGGATTAACTTTTGTGCCAGGAACATGGGCAAATTCCATACAAATTAAAAAAGGAGCAGGTTCGGTTGTTAATGGTTATGAGTCCATTACAGGGCAAATTAATATTGAACTTCAAAAGCCAGATGAGGCTGATAAACTTTTTATTAATGGATACCTCAATCAATTTTCCAGAGCTGAACTTAATATACAAGCGGCTCAAAAATTAAATGCTAAATGGAGTACGGCTCAATTTGCACATATTAGTAATCAATCGTGGGAATTAGACCATAATGATGACACGTTTTTGGATATGCCAATTAAAACGCAATATAATTTTCTGAACCGATGGAAATATTCAGGAAAAAAGCATATTGCACAATTTGGTTTTAGGGGAGTTTACGAAGATTTATATGCGGGACAAATAGTGAGCGATGAGGTTTCAAACCCTTTTAAAATTAATGTGCAAACAAAACAAGCTGAAATTTTCACAAAAAACGGTATTTTGTTTCCTTCTAAACCATATAAAAGTATAGGATTTATTACTAGTTCCAAGTATCATGAACATCAATCTGTTTATGGATTAAAAACATTTAATTCCATTCAAAAAAGTGGTTATTTCAATTCTATTTATCAGACTATTATTGGAAATACATTCAACACCATTCGTGCAGGAGCAAGTTTAGTGTATGATAATTATGAGAATAACTATAATGATTCTCTTTTTGGTAGGGAAGAAGTGGTTCCTGGTGTTTTTACGGAGTATCACTTAGAAAAAAAGAAATCATCATTGGTAATGGGATTAAGGTATGATTATCATAATTTATTTGGAGACTTTATTACACCAAGATTTCATTATAAATATAATTTCACAGACAAGTCAGCATTACGATTTTCTGCTGGAAGAGGGTATCGCACAGCAAATCCTTTTATTGAAAATGCTGCTGTTATGTCAAGTGCCAGGGTGGTGGTTGTAAATCAAAATTTATTGCCCGAAGTGGCTTGGAATTATGGCTCTAGCTTAACGCATAATTTTCATCTTTTTAATAAAGAAATGACAGTTGATATTGACTATTTTTATACAGATTTTGAGAACCAAGTGGTGGTGGATATTGAAAACCCTAGAGAAGTTAGTTTCTATAACCTGCAAGGAAAATCCTATTCTCATAGTTTTCAGGCAGAATATTTTATACAAATAACAAAGCAA
>PCUH01000200.1:4299-8954 GCA_002770955.1 Flavobacteriales bacterium CG18_big_fil_WC_8_21_14_2_50_32_9
AAAGGAGCGTATAAATGGTATGGCATTAAAACGGACTATCAAGATGGTTTGAAAGAAAAACCCCTTGTACCAAAACATCGTGTTTTGCTTAATGTAGCTTATTTTACTAAATTTGACAAATGGAAATTTGATGCGACATTACAAGGGTTTGGCACAAGTAGATTACCTTCTACGGCAGATAATCTTCCTGAAAATCAACTTGCATCAACATCTGATGCCTTTGCGACATTAAATGCTCAAATTACTAGGACTTTTAAACATTATGAAATATATTTGGGTGCTGAAAATATTACCAATTATAAACAATCATCGCCTATTGTGTCGTCCCAAAATCCATTTGATTCGGAGTTTGATGCATCAATGATTTGGGGTCCAGTTAATGGCAGTATGGTTTATATAGGATTTCGATATAGAATTAAATAAGAACAAAAAACAAAAAACATGAAAAATTCACTAAAAACACTTTTTCTTTTAGCAACACTAACAATGAGTACTGTTGTGTTTTCGCAAGAAGTTAAAAAAACAGAAATAATTAAAATTAAAACTTCAGCACAATGTGATCAGTGCAAAGAAAGGATAGAAAAAACAATGGCGTATGAAAAAGGAGTTAAAAAATCGAACTTAGATGTAGAAACAGCGGTTTTAACAGTGGAGTACAGTCCTAAAAAAACATCGCCAGAAAAAATTAAAAAAGCCGTAAGTGATGTTGGTTATGATGCTGATGAGGTTTTGGCAAATCCTGAGGCGTATCAAAAATTACCTACTTGTTGTAAAAAAGGTGGGCATAAATAGCATTACGTTATGATATTGGCAAAAAATAGTATAACCGTAATTTTATTGGCAGGAGGTAAAAGTAGCCGAATGGGTGCTGACAAAGGATTGTTGTTGGTAAATGAAAAACCTATGATTCAGCATATTATTGATGCTGTTCGTGTTATTTCTACTAACATTATTATTGTTTCCAATCAAAAGGAATATGCTCAGTTTGGTTTTCCTGTTTTTGAAGATAGGATTAAAGAATCTGGTCCTTTAGCAGGAATTTACACAGGATTATTTCATTCAAAAACACACCAAAACATAGTGTTGAGTTGCGATGTGCCTTATGTGAGTGCAGCACTCATCACTTTTTTACTAGAACAAAGTAGCGATTTTGATGTTACAATTCCTCAAAAAAAGGATAGGTTACATCCATTAATTGGTGTTTATACGCAAGCTTGTTTGCCTGTTTTTAAAAATGAGTTAAAACATCAACAATTAAAAGTAAAATTGGCAATAGAAAAAATGAAATTGAATATTGTGGACGCAGCTTTATTTGCTGATGTTAATTTTATGAATATAAATACCCCAATAGATATAAAAAACGCTACAACATGAATCTACATCTTAATTATTTTGGCATGATAGCCGAAAAAACAGCTACAACCAAAGAAATTCTTAATGCAGGAAACAACCCACTTTCTGTTGAAGATTTGAATAAGTTGCTTTTTAATAAATACCCAGCTTTGAAAGAAATAAATTACAAAATTGCTGTGAACCAAACCTTAGCAGATGACTCCTTATTGTTGAACGAAAATGATGAAATTGCCTTGTTGCCCCCTTTTGCTGGAGGGTAATTGAAGTCTGATTATATTTTTTATCACAGAAATAGCCCAACACCTACTACTTTTTTCTACCACAGAGGCGCCCAATTCCTAAGTACTCAAGGCACTCCTAAGTACTTTTCTTATGCCTTCGGAATTTCAATAAAAAAGGAAGTTCCTTCGTTTGGAATAGAAGTAAAACTAATTTTCCCTTCCATGTTCTCAATTATGTTTTTTACCAACGCTAAGCCTAAACCCATACCTGTGTTTTTGGTAGTGAAATTAGGTACAAATATTTTATCTTTTTTATCGTCAGTAATTCCTTCACCGTTGTCTTTAATTTCAAATAAATAGGTAATAGGTTTTTCAGTAACAATTAGTTCAATTTTTCCATCTCTTTTCACCACATCAATGGCTTGCAATGCGTTTTTAATTAAATTGGTAAATACGCTTAAAAGTTGATCTTTATCGGCAACAATGAATACATTTTGCAACGAAGTGAGCAACTTAATGGTTGTTGTTTTGGTAGGGTTTTCTGTTTCATTAAACAGATGAATTGTTGTTTCTATAATAGGTAAAACGTCAATTTTAACCGCATTAGTTTTGGGCATATTGGCAAAGTTAGAAAAAGCGTTGGCAATGGTTGTAAGTGTATCTATTTGCTCAATAAGTGTTGTTGCGGTTTTATCAATTTTTTCTTTTATGTTTTCAGCATTTTCGGAAGAGCGTTGCAAATGCTGAATACTTAATTTCATTGGAGTTAAAGGGTTTTTAATTTCGTGAGCAACTTGTTTTGCCATTTCACGCCAAGCACTTTCTCTTTCCGATTTAGCTAATTTTAGGGCATTTTCTTCTAGCTCAATTACTTTTTTGTTGTATTCTTTTACCAAAGCACCAATTTCATCATTGGAAGTCCAAGTTATAGTTTCGTAAGATTTTCCAAAACTCAAGGCACTTATTTTATCTTTGATGAGGCGAAGAGGTTCTGCAATATAATTACCAAAGAATACTGCAATGATTACAGAAATTAGAAAAAGTAAGCCATAAATATTAATTAAAGCGGTAAAAAATTCAGATAATTCGTGTTCAAATTCATCTTGTTTTGAGAAATAAGGAAGGTTTACATACGCTAAAAACTTATTGTTTTTATTATAAAAAGGAACATAAGCCGAAAGATAATTTAGTGAACCTATTTGTTCATTATTAATATGGGTTACTTTGTTCTCATTGTGCATTTTTTGAAAAGCCAACGGATTCATTCGATTACTGATTAGCCCCACTTCATAAACTTCAGGACGAGACGTTGCTAGCAGCATTCCACTTTTATCATAGAGGTTAATATCTGTATAAAAAACATTAGAAAATTTAACTAAATAATAAGTCATTTCTTCCATGTCAGTCGTTGTAAGTTTTGATTTTTCACCAAGTTTTCCATCCAATTCAATTATAATTGATTGAATTTTTTCGGAAAGCACTTTTTTGTTTTTATTGATGTATTGTTTTTTAATGTAATATGTTGTTCCCCAACCATATAATAAAAAAGAAAGCAGAATGGAAGCGATTACAAAAAACTGAATTTTTGAGTTAAAGTCAGTTAGTGAAAATTTCCAGCTAAAAGGGGGGAGTTTTATAAAGATGCTTGTTATAAAAAACATACAACTAGAAATTAAAAACAAATAGGAAAAAGTGGTGATGAAATTTACTAAGTTCTTTTTATGAGCACTTACAATAATGGTTGAGAATTTATCGCTTTGATAAAAAAGATGTTCGAAACCATCAATTTCCTGCGTGTTGAATTGAAAAAGTTCAGGAATTACATAATTAGAAGTGAGTTTTGTTTGATAGTATAGGTTATTAGAGCTATTCACTAAGTTTCCTTTTTTATATTTTGCAAAGGAATAGTTTTTAAGGTGTATGGTTTTTTCAATTTCTTTTTCATCTAACAACAATTCAGGATATCCTAATGCTTGTGAAAATGATTTTGGAAATAATTCTAAAAACAGGTAAGAGCTTTTTTCTGCTTTATTAGAAGAATCTTTAATGGTCATCTTGCCTAAATAGCTACTTATACCATTATCGGAATATAAAAAATGGATGTCATTTTCTAAATTAAACGTGTTGTAGGATTCCTTTTTTATTTTTTCATTAAAAAAATCGAGGCAATAGATATCTTTTTTATTGTCTTCAATATATATAGTGTCATTGATGTTACATTTTGTAATGTTAATGAAGTAGTTATTCCAAAATCCTCCAAAAAATTTTTTAACAATATAGTCGTCAATAGTTTCTTTGTTTCCCCAATAGTTATTAAGATTATTTTGAAGCATGGTATCTGCCTCTATTTTTGGTTTCAGTTCGTTAAATAAATATTCGGTAATAGGATCTTGTTCCTTTGCGAGTTTTTTTGCGATGAATTTTTTTGAATATACTTCTTTATCATTACTAAACCTTATGAAACCATACGAAATGGTTGTTACTACAATTATGGTTAAAAAAATAATTTTATTAAATTCTACCTTTGATGAAGTGTTTTTAAACGAAAAAATAAAAATAGCAATTATCAACCATAGATTATGAATGGGGTTAATGTGAAAGAAAAACCAGCTTAAAACTATTCCTACCAATGCAATTGAAATAAAGAGGAAGAAAAATATTTTTTCGGGAAGAGCTTCTCCTGAGAATCTGAAAATAATAGCTTTTATTAAAATAATTGCACTTATATAAAGTAAAAGCAATGTGCCAATTCCTACAAAACTATAGGCACTTAAATCTAGGATATAATTGATATCGAAATTGATGTTTGAATTTAATACTAAACCTTCTTGTAAATCAGCGATAAGTATAGCAAAAGCAACAACAATCAGAATAAAAAATAATGCAATAAGTTTATTTTTTGCAGGAATATTATTTTTATAATTGACCAAATAAAAGGTAGCAATAAAAAACGAAACAATATGAATTAAAAAATCTCCTAAAGAAGGAAAAACTATAGAATGAGCATAAATAAGGGGGCTAAAAATTTCTTGATTAAAAATACTTTCTGGAAAATGATAAACCATATTTAAAACCCTAAAA
>PCUH01000200.1:8980-17831 GCA_002770955.1 Flavobacteriales bacterium CG18_big_fil_WC_8_21_14_2_50_32_9
ATAGTTATATCTATTTAGTGAAGTATGTTTTAGCAATGCTCTATTAATAGCACTTGCTATTAGAATAATACTTGAAAGATAGAACAGCAGCAGAATCCAATTGGTTTTTGAAGGTGTATTTGTTGGGGTATCTATGCTAGAGAGATAAAAAACAACTTGCTTGTTGAGGTTATATATAGGATAAGTTCCTTGATTAAGGGTTATTTCAAAATTGCTATTAAAATTAAAACTTGGATGAAATTCATTTTTTAGGTAATTGTTTTTAATGCTATATTGTTTTTTGATTAAAATAAGTGCGAGGTAAGAAGTGTTTTTTTCTTTTTCAATTATATATTGAAACCATCCATTTTTCAATAGAATTACCCCTGAAGATGTATTGCGTTTTGTAATTTCTTCAGGCAAAAGAATACTTCTTTCCGACCAATCAACAATTTTGTTATTGTTGATTTCAAACAATGCAATTCCTTCTTTTTCAAATAGTTCAAAAGATGAAGAGATGATTTTTTTTGTGTTAGAAGTACTGTTTTTTAGCTGAGAAACCAATTCAGTTGCTTTTTTCTCTTTTTTATTGAGATGGCTATTAAAAGTTTCAATATTAGAAGAAGTGATGGAAAAAACAGAAGGATAGAAGTAGATTAATCCAAGTAGTATTAATCCACAAAGTAGAATAAATAAAGGGTGTCTAATTATTTTTTTTAGCATTTGGATTCTAAAAACTGATGTAAAAATACGAAAGCCTGAGGTTTTACACTTCAGGCTTTCAGTTAATTTTAAAATCTAACTAGAGTTTGTCCTTAAAGTCGAGAGTTTGGTTCAGAATGTTCGAGTTCGAGGTTTCGATAATCTGAAAATCAGGAGTGTACTAAAGTACATGACTGATTTGAAGATTGAGAATAACGAAGACCCGAACGAAGTGAGCTCATAAAAACCTTTAAAAAACAATAAATTCGCTGAATAAATCGGACATTCTGAACCAAACTCTAACTATTAAAACTTCCAATCGTAACTATCAATTTCCAAAAGACAGTTGGTAAGCAAATCGATACTTCCTTGAATGTCGTCTTTGTTTGCCATTTCTATTGATTGATGAATGTGGCGAGTAGGAATTGAAATTGCACCAGCGATTGCACCACCTGGATTCATACGCTGAATTCCAGCTGTATCTGTTCCGCCTGCCGTTAGTATTTCTTTTTGATAGGTTATTTTGTGCTTAGCAGCAACTTTTTCCATATATTTTACCATGCGGTAATCACATATAGTAGAACTATCCATTACTTTTATAGCTGTTCCTGCACCTAATTTGGTAATTACTTCTTCGGGTTTTGAACCTGGCACATCAAAGGCTATGGTGGTATCTAATCCAAAGCCAAAGTCGGGTTTAATTTCCAACGCAGCAACATTAGCACCTCTAACTCCAACTTCTTCTTGCACAGTGAAAACACCATACACATCATAAGGAACTTTTTTATTTTTTAGTTCTTTTAAACTTTCAATCAATATAAAAACGGCTAAACGATTGTCTAATGATTTGCAATTTACACAGTTCCCCATTTCAATTAATCCTCGTTCTCTGGTTATTGGGTCGCCCAAACTAACTATTTTCTCAACTTCTTTTTTGTTCATTCCTAAATCAATAAAAAAATCGGTTGTTTTTGGTAGTTTTAATCGTTCTTCGGCACTCATTACATGTATAGGTTTTGAACCCATTACTCCTATTACATCTTTTTTACCATGAATAATTACACGTTGGGCAGTTAGTGTTTTTGGGTCGAAGCCTCCCAGTGTATGAAAACGCACAAAACCATCTTCATCAATGTGGGTAACCATAAATCCAATTTCATCCATGTGAGCCCCTATCATTACTCTTTTTTTAGCTTTTCCTTTTTTTATGGCATATACATTTCCCATATTATCTATGGTAACTTCATCTACCAAAGGAGTTACTTCTCTAATTACAATTTCTCTAATTCGCTGTTCATGACCTGGAGCTCCTGCAACTTCGGCTATTTCTTTTAATAATTTTACGTTTATAGGCATTTTATATAGGTTTAAGGTTTTAAATTTTAGCTTTTTAATTATTCAACAACACTAAGTTTCATCATGTTGGTTTGACCTTTTTCAGTAATTGGCATACTTGCAAGATTAATAATTAAATCTTTAGGATTAACTTTTCTTTCTTGTTTGAGAATTAATTTAATATCAGAAATGGTATCATCAGTGCTTATAAATTTATCGTAATAAAAAACTTTCACACCCCAAACTAAACTTAACATATTTAAAATATCCTTGTTTCCTGTAAACACAAAAATTCCTGCTCTAGGTCTGAAACTAGAAATTTTAAACCCTGTATAACCCGAAAATGTCATGGTTACAATAGCTGATGCATTAACACGTTGAGCCAACCTACATGAATTAAAGCAAATAGAATCGGTAATATATCGTTCTTCATTGTCTTCTTCAGGAGGATATTCATAATTATAAAGTGAATCTGAAGTTTCAACATTTTCAATAATGTTTGCCATAGCATTAATTACTTCAATTGGGTGCTTTCCAACGGAAGTTTCAGCACTTAGCATCACAGCATCTGCTCCATCAAGTACAGCATTTGCAACATCATTTACTTCTGCTCTTGTGGGAGTTATGTTTTCTATCATGCTCTCCATCATTTGAGTAGCAATTATTACTGGTTTTGCTGCACGCATACATTTTTTCACTATCATTTTTTGAATGAGAGGAACTTTGTGAAATGGAATTTCAACCCCTAAATCCCCACGAGCAACCATCACAGCATCAGTTTCCTTAATTATTTCATCAATAACATCAATGGCTTCAGGTTTTTCAATCTTAGCAACTATTTTTGCATTACTTTTCGCCTTAGTTATCAGGCTTTTTAACTCAATAATATCTTTTGCGTTTCTTACGAAGGAAAGTCCTATCCAAGCAATATTCATTTTCAGGGCAAATTGCAAGTCTGCCAAATCTTTCTCGGTTAAACTAGGTAGCGAAACTTTTGTGTTAGGCAAATTAACTCCTTTGTTGGAAGATAGTGTTCCACCATGAATTACTTTTGTGATTACCTCATCTTTTCTATTGGTAGAAACCACCTCTAGCTGAAGTTTTCCATCATCCATAAGAATTTTTTCTCCTGTTTGCACATCATTAGGAAAATTTTGATAACTGATGTAGGCTTTTTCATTGTTTCCAATACATTCGGTAGAAGTAAGCACGAATTTATCTCCATTATTGATAAAAGTACTTCCTCCTTCAATTTTTCCAATTCTTATTTTTGGACCTTGTAAATCTGCCAAAATAGCAGTAAACCGACCTTGTTCTTTGTTTATAGCTCTAATGTTGTTGATTACTTCTTCATGATCTTTATACGAACCATGTGAAAAATTAACTCTACATACATTTACGCCTGCATTTATAATTTTTGATAACATCTCTTTGGATGAAGTTGCTGGCCCGATGGTAGCAACAATTTTTGTTTTTCTTAAGTTCATTTAGAATAATAAATTTTTTCTCGATTTAAGTATTGCAACATCTATTTGATGTGCCATTAGAATAATCTCTTGTTTGTTTAAAATTGTTGTTATTTTGTTAATAAGCTTTGGTTCTGTATATCCTTTTAAAATTATAAAATAATCTACAGATTGCTTTTCTGGAATTAAAAAACCACTTTCACTTTTATTGGCAATTAAATAATATTCAACATTGTTTTTTTTGTCAATATATTCGTAAAAACTAAATGATAAAGTTTCTTTTTTCTTTAGGATATCAAAATCATTTAATCGAATTAGATTTATAGCTAATGCGTTATTTATTGTCCAACAAAGTTTGTAATTTTTTGTATGACAACTAACTCCTATAATTTCAAAATCGTAATCTTCTTCTAATTTGAAAGTGTGTTTTGTCATGCTTTTTAGCAATCAATTTATTTGCAAAGGTAGTAAAATTGATGTAATTTAAAGGTCTTTGAAACAACATCTTGTTAAGAAATTATTAAATAGAGGTGACTATAATGTCCGATTTCATCGTTATTCTCGTTTTAAAAATCAGTCATTTACAAAAGTAAACTCTTGATTTTCAAAACTTCGAATGCCTCGAACTCGAACATTATAGTTCAACCCCTCGACTTTATGGACAAACTCTAAATAAGCTAAAAGTCAATAACTATATGAAACGGAACGCTAATAAAGATTATGATTGATATAGGATTAAGGATTAAATTCGTATTCTGTCATTACTCTTAAACCCAAAATTCCTTCTTTAAAAGTATAAGTAATGTGCTTTTTATCTCTCATTTCTTCATAGTCTAAAAATATTCTAACACCAGGGTATTCATCATATTTATTATTTTCCAAAAAAATGTACGTGCTTTCTTGATTTCCTCTACTATTTGCTTGAAGGTCGTTTTGAAAAGCATAGGTTTCTTTAGTTGGATTATAACTAAAAAAAAAGTTAATTAGAATAAATGAGTTGATAATTAATGGAGTAATGCAAAAGGAATAAAAATAAATTTTAAACTTATTTCCTTTTGATTTAGTTACTAAATAAACTAATACTATAGCCATAAAGTTTGTAGAAATTAACATCAAAGGGGAAACCAATGTTTGAAGTCCAAATTTTAAAAGTATAAAAATGTTTATGATAGATAAAGTTGTAATTAAGAACCCTTTTGTTTTAACAATTTGAAGAACAGCGTTAGTAAACGCTACTAATTTTAAAGTAGGAGCATTTCTAATTGTAGTAACCGTAAATGGTAATAAGATAAAATTTATAAGAAGTCCAATTCCAAAACCAGCAACACCATAAAATATTGTTGTAAAAATTGGAAGAATAACAATAATGGTAATCCCGAAAAAGAAACTTAGATGTGAAGCAATTGTGGATAAAGATGATATTGATTCATAATAATCTGATTTTACAAACTCTTCATACTTCATTTTTGCATACTTATTTGCTCTTGCTCTAGCCTTTTCTCTTTCATTTTTCTTCCAATCTTCATAAGTTTGCTTTTGTGTTGTATATGTTTTTTTATTTCGGACATATAACTTACCTGTTTTTAAATTTTGTAGATATTCATAGGCTTCATTTAAAAGGATAAATTGCTCGTGTGCATCAACACTTTTGTTTTTGTCTGGATGTAAAATTTTTGCTTTTGTTCTGTATGCCTTCTTAATGATTTCAAGAGAATCTTCTTTCTGAATACCTAATATGTTATAATAATTTTCGATGGTAATTATTGCTTTTTTAAAACAATTTCAAATGTATGTTATTTTTATGAACAACACTATCGTAGTTGCCAATTTTACATAACTATAAAACAAAATGAACCTCAGAAAATAAAAAAATCGAATTTATAGAACTCACTTTAAGTTAAACCGATAACTTTGCAACTTTCAATATACTCAAATCACATGGGAAACCGAAAAATTAGGTGAAGTTATTTTTTCTTAATTTAAGGCAAAAAAATTAAGCATAGAAACATTCTACGTTTCATTTTTTTTAACGAAAAAGTAAGGAAAAAGAACAAGCATAAAATTCGAGATTCCATGTGATTAGAGTATACTAGGTTTCATAGTTCAATGGATAGAATAGAAGTTTCCTAAACTTTAGATCCGGGTTCGACTCCCGGTGAGACCACTTTGTTAAATAAACTGTGCAAATAGTATTTTTTTAAACAAAAAACCTCCAAAAAATAATTTTTTGGAGGTTTTCATTTTGTGGGCCCACCTGGGCTCGAACCAGGGACTTTCTGATTATGAGTCAGATACTCTAACCAGCTGAGTTATAGGCCCAATTTTAATAAATTGGTACTTTTTAATATTTCTCAACTTCTATACTTCTAATCCCGAAAAAATGAAAATCTCTGATTTTCTCTTTTTTCGAGGACTCTCGTAAAATTTTCAATTTTACAGAGCCAGCTGAGTTATAAGCCCTATTCTAATTTACTTTAGAAACGGGCTGCAATTTTACATAATAGTTATTGAATACGCAATATTTAAATTGAATATTTTTTTATTTGTAGTTTTGTTTTTATGTTAAAAAGAAACATTAGCAACATTATTCTCGATTTAGGTGGGGTGATAATAAATTTAGATACAAGCCTTACCCAAAAAGCATTTCAAAACCATTTCTCTTCTAATTTTTTAGCGTTAGATCAAAAGATTAAAGCCCTTAATTTGTTAGAAAACTATGAGTTAGGACTTGTTTCGTCACCTGAATTTGTTGCTTTTTTTCAACAAGTTGATGCTTCAATTAGTGAAACAAAAGTGAAAGCCTGTTGGAACAGTATGTTGTTGGATATTCCTAATGAAAGAATTGAGTTAATTCGTAAATTATCAGAAAATTATAACGTGTTTTTGTTGAGTAATACCAACGAAATTCATGCTCAATTTATCGATGAATATATGCAGCAACATTTTGCTATTGACTCCATTACTTCCCTATTTAAAAAAACATATTTATCCTATCAATTGAAGTTAAGAAAACCAAATCAACAAATTTTTCAGTTGATTTTGGATGAAAATAGCCTAAACCCATCAGAAACTCTTTTCATTGACGATACTAAAGAACATATTGAAGCAGCAAAACTAGCAGGAATTCATACGCATCATCTAATTAATCAAACTTTAACAACATATTTCGATGGAAATTAACGGAAAACACTGCCAAACCATTTGGGTAAATAAAGAAACTAATCAATTGATTCAAGTGTTTGATCAACGCTTTTTTCCTCATAAAATCTCCGTTTATGACTGTGCAACTTCCGAATCAATTTTTTTTGCGATAAAAGAAATGGTGGTGAGAGGAGCTCCATTAATTGGTATTACTGCTGCTTACGGAATGTATTTGGCTTGTTTGGAAGCAAAGAATCAACCGAATCAAAATCAATATATTATTTCCATTGCTGAAAAACTTAAATCTGCTCGTCCAACAGCTGTAAACCTATCATGGGCAGTAAATTATATGTTAAAAGAATTAGACTCAGAAACTGACATAAATTTAAAAATTAACAAAGCACTACTGTTAGCGACTCAATTAAAAAATAATGACATTGCAGTTTGCGAAAGCATGGGAAATTTTGGGTTGGAAATAATAAAGAAAATTGCTCAAACAAAAACCGTGTCCGCCTCAGGCGTGAATGGAGCAATAGTAAATATTCTCACGCATTGCAATGCAGGCTGGTTGGCAACAGTTGATTGGGGAACAGCAACCGCTCCAATTTATAAGGCTTTTTTAGCAGGAATTGATGTGCATGTTTGGGTTGATGAAACCCGTCCGAGAAATCAAGGAGCAAGTCTAACTGCTTTTGAACTTGGGCAACAAGGTGTGAAACATACCTTAATCACCGACAACACCGGAGGACATTTGATGCAGCATGGAATGGTTGATTTGGTGCTTGTTGGCACCGATAGAACTACTAAAAATGGTGATGTTGCCAATAAAATAGGAACATATCTAAAAGCATTGGCAGCTTACGACAATCAAATTCCGTTTTATGTAGCAGCACCTTCATCATCTATTGATTTTTCTATTTCAGATGGTGTAAAAAATATTGATATTGAAAAACGTGATGAAAATGAAGTGAAGTATGTGCAAGGAAAACTAAATAACGAAATTCAGTCCGTATTAATTTGCCCAGAAAAAACGCCTGCACTAAATTATGGGTTTGATGTTACACCAGCTCGATTAATTACAGGAATAATAACCGAAAGAGGAATTTGCAATGCTTCGGAAGAAGGATTGAAAACTCTTTTCAAAGAAAAATACGAATAAGATGAATCAATTTTTAGATGAAGGGTATATTAAATTTGTATGTAATTGGATAAATAAACCCTCGCCAATTCCTGTCCCCGATTCATTGTTGTTTTGGCGAGATAAAATGCACCAATTAGGTTTAATAGGTTATTATCCTCAACACAAAGTTGGTTATGGAAATATTAGCATTAGAACCAAGCAAGGAATTTTAATTTCAGGAACTCAAACAGGAAATAGTTATCCTATAAAAGCTACCGATTTTACGCTTGTAACAGCTTATGATATAGATAAAAACAACGTAACTTGCAAAGGACAGATAAAAGCTTCTTCTGAAACAATGACACATGCCGCTATTTACGAAGCAGACAAAAGTATAAATGCAGTAATTCATATTCATCACTTGGAATTGTGGAGGAAATTATTGCATAAAGTTCCAACTACAAACAAGAACATACCTTATGGAACGCCTGAAATGGCAAAAGAGATTAAGCGATTGGTTATTCATGATTCTTCGTTAAAAACTGAAAAAACAATAGTTATGGAAGGGCATGTAGAAGGAATTATTGCTTTTGGTAAAAATTTAGAAGAAGCTGGAAACAATTTGCTTCATTGGTTCGTACAGTAATTTCGAGTATTGTTTTTCAATAATATTATGAACATTTTAGTACATACAATGTAACGGAATAATTAGTTGCTTTATTCTAGTTATTCAAGAAAATAAAAACAAGTTCAATGTAAATCATTTATTTTCAACATTTTATGTTTGCTGGTTTTTGATGGATGGGGTACTGTATTTTAATTTTGAAAAAACAAAAAATAGTACTATTTTATTTTGTTAATAAAGATATTCTTCAACAGTTTGTGGGGAGGCATCTTTTTTTATTTATCTTCGTCAAGAATAACGTAAATTTATGTTTGCATGTCTCGTCCTGATGTGAGTTTTTCAGCTGATTTACTTGCTGGATGTTCGCCTATAGTAGTTGATTTTACAGATAATACAAGCATAGGAGTACCAGGAGTGAATACTGTATGGCATTGGGATTTTGGGGATGGAGCTTCCTCAACATTAATAACTCCTCCTCACTGT
>PCUH01000200.1:17935-21723 GCA_002770955.1 Flavobacteriales bacterium CG18_big_fil_WC_8_21_14_2_50_32_9
GACTTCACTTATTCTCCTATGGAAACAGATCTTTTTGATAGTGAAATTACGTTTACAGATGTATCTGTTGTTGCTGCTCAATGGAATTGGGATTTTGGAGATGAAACTGCAGCAGTGATTCAGCATCCAGTACATCAATATTTAGATTCAGGTTCATACACAGTAGTTCTTCATATCGAAAATCAATATGGATGTAAAGATTCTACAGAAAAAGTGGTAATAATTAAACCAACATTTGCTATTTATATTCCTAATGCCTTTACTCCAGATGGTGATGGGATAAATGATTTTTTCTTTGCCTCTGGCTATGGAATCACTCAATTAGAGACATTAATTTTTGACAGATGGGGAGAAATTATATTTGAAGGCTATCAGTTAGACTCTAAGTGGGATGGTACCTATAAAAACTTATTAGTAAAAACAGAGGTCTTTAACTATAAAATCAGAGCCAAAGATATTTTTGGAAAATGGCATGAGTTCATTGGAAAAGTAACATTGATAAAATAAAAACAAATCTCAGAAAGGTAAGTTTTAGCTTTTTTTCTTTACTAAATATAAAATTAAGGATCTTCGCTTTATCGAATACTTCGGTTTTTTTATTATATTTGTTAAATACACCTGAAAAAACCTTTCTTCATGAATTTATTTAAAATCTATTTAATAACATTTTTTGTTATTTTTTCAACTAATTTATTTGCTCAAATTATCCCCAATGGAAAAATTGATAACCTAGATGAACTATCCCTAAAAGAAACAACCTATACGCTTACTAAAGACGGAATTAAATTAGCAACAGACATTTACTTGCCTGTTTTCAGAGATTCAATAGTAACAGACATTACCATTGCTTCAATTACTTATACCATAGAGCTTATAAAGAAAAACACCCAATTTGTAATTTTTGACACCACCAATTTAAGTGCAACAAATTATAGTTTACCAATTATTTTTTCGAGAACGCCTTATGATATTAGTACCGATGATTTAGGTGGAAAAATATTTCCTTTTTTAGGCTATGGGTATGCCATGCAAGATATGCGAGGAAGATACGCAAGCGAAGGAGTTTATTTTCCTATGTATAGCGATTCTTGGCAAAAAAATACCTACCATCCAAGTTTGAGTATGACTATGGATTTATACCCAACATCAAGTTCTTCAAATTCGTTACATCATTCTGATGGAAGTGAAGCCATTTTCTTTTTGGCCGATAGTATGTTTAGAAGTTTTGATGTTGACCATGACGGAATAAATGAAGTTTTTAAGTATTCCAATGGAAGTATTGGCATGTATGGAGCTTCTGCCTTGGGAAATTCTCAGTATCAAGCACTTTCAAATATTCCCTTTAGTGTAGCCAATAACCCAATAAAATGCCTCATGCCAACGGTTGGCTCTAATGAACATCATAATTATACCTTGTTTAATAATGGCGTTTTCAGAAGATCATTGGTTGAAGGTTGGATAACAGGGCAAATTAGTGATATGCACGATTCATTAGTGGGAATTGATACAAGTTTGACTAATACGTTGCACAGTCCTGCTGATTACGGATATACTTCTCGCTATAAGTTAGCCAGTGATTTAATTGATTGGTTTGTTGTTCATGATAATAATGGCTTTCCATCGGGAGCACATCCGAGTACTCCACTTCGAGCAGATTTAGATGCTTCATTTGCCCCTGTTGATGCACAAGGTTTTTCGGATGTAAATGGAACAACCTCTCGTTATAAAAATTTAAACAAACCTATTTACCATTTATCTGGTTGGTGGGATATTTTTGTTGATGGGCAATTACGTACCTTTAATAATATCAGAAACCAAAATCCAACCTCGAATCAAAAATTGGTTATAGGACCTTGGACACACCAAACAATAGGTGCTGTTGCTGTTGGTGATGAGGTATATCCCGAAAATGTAAAAGATGTGCTGGGCTTCGATATTAACTTAAACTCAAATAATTTACTCACAGATTCCACCTTGATAAATGATATTTATAGTTCTGAATTATTTTATTGGTATAGAAAACATTTAGGGGGAGAACCATTTTTTATTATCCCAGAATCGCAAGATTGGCAAACATTAGGAACAAATACCATTCGTGTTCCTGCAAAAAATTTTATGGTACCTTACTATAAATTTTTAAATTACATTGGCGGACAAGGTTCGCTCGATAGTTTGTTAGTTGAACTGAATGTGGGTGGCGTAATTTCTTCATTTTATTATTCTTTACCAGCTCTTTCTCCACCGCTTTTTAATTTATACCAACCATTAGTAGCATTTGATTCTACTTATTTTGATCAAATAAAAGATATTAGAATTTACATTACGGGTCCATCAAATGATATGAATAATGTTGGAGTAGGTAATTATTGGTTGGAAACAGATTCTCTACCATTTTCAAATGGTGTGGTTAGAGAGAAAATTTATCTTCACCAAAATCAAACTGCAAATGGAAATGTTCCCACAACCAACGAAGGAACAATGTCTTACACAGCCGACCCAAACAACCCTGTGTTAACAATTGGAGGAAATAATATGATACCAAAATTGCCAATAACTAATGAGCGTTCACAAGGTTCAATTAATTTAGCGAATCCTTTATACGCACCAACAACAATGAACCGTGCTGATGTTATTTCTTTTGAAACAGCTCCACTTACAGATACCATGACAGTTATTGGTTTCCCAAAAGCATCTCTTTATGCCAAAGGATACACAACCACTTACTCAACTGCTAAAACTGATTTCGATTTAGTACTTAGAATACTGGATGTTTACCCTGATGGAAGGGAAATGTTTATTACAGAAGGGGTTGTTAATGCAAAAGCCAGGGAATATGCTAAGTCTATTTTTCAAGGAAATCAAAACGATAATCTTGTTTTAACAAACATTGATAACAATACTTTTTATCATTTTGAATTTGATATGTTGCCACTCGGACACACTTTTGGAGCTGGTCATACCATAAAATTTTTAGTAAGTAGCAGCAATCATCCTAAATATCAATCAAATCCTCACTTGCCAAACAACTCCAACCAGTTTTTTAGATGGAGTCCTGGCGATACATTAGGCTATAACTACAACGGAAGTTGGATGTACCCTCAGCAAAGTCAAATTACGTTAGAATTTACTAATCTTTTTCCTTCTTATATAGATTTACCTCATGTTATTCAATTGCCAAACAATATTAATGAAAATAGAACTGAAAACCAATTTGAAATTTACCCTAACCCTACTCAAAACCTAATTACTATTAATAGAATCAACAACAAAGCTGCTTCAGTTATCATTTATTCTTTATTGGGAAATGTAACCTATCAAAGCAATTTAAAGGATAATGAACTTTATAAAGTTATTGACATCAGTAATTTTGCTAATGGCATCTATTTTATTAGCCTAATTGATAATAAAGGAATGAAAAACACAAAAAAGTTTGTGAAAAATTAAGGGTTTGATGAATTATAAATTTGCAATATGATTAAAAATTACTACCAAATTCTTAATTTATCAACTGATTGCAATAAAGATGAAATTAAAAAAGCATTTAGAATGTATGCTACAAAATTTCATCCAGACAAACAGAATAATGACAAATTCTTTGAAGAAAGATTTAAAGAAATTAAAGAGGTTTATGATGTTTTAATTGATGATAATAAAAGAGCCCAATTTGATAATGAATACAAATCTACATTTAAAAACTCTTCTTCAAATTATAATTCTAATCAAGGGTGTACGACAAATATCCCTTTTAATAAATGAAAGTATTGGAACATTACAAGAATTAAGTAAGG
>PCUH01000216.1:0-149 GCA_002770955.1 Flavobacteriales bacterium CG18_big_fil_WC_8_21_14_2_50_32_9
TTTGATAAGGAAACTGTAAAGAACAAAACTATCAGGGTTTGGGTTGTGCGGCAATTTTATCAGTAAAAAAAAAGAACCGAAGCTCCATCTGACCTATTTAAAACAATAAAAATGTGCAGATGAAATTTATCAGAAGTCTTGATTTTTGG
>PCUH01000216.1:187-4073 GCA_002770955.1 Flavobacteriales bacterium CG18_big_fil_WC_8_21_14_2_50_32_9
CGCAGTTCCTATTAACTGATAAAAAATAGTAAAAGTGAAATTTGTCGTACACCCTTAAAAAATCGTAAATTTGTAATACTTATTTTTTTATTAAATTTGACATATGAATACAATGCGAATAAATATATTAAATCCAAAAGCTGTAAAACTCCTAAAAGACTTAGCAGACTTAAACCTTATTGCTATTCAGGATACTTCTAAAAATGGTTTTGCAAGTGTTCTGAAAAGGCTACGGTCAAAAGCAAAATCAGCACCAACATTTGACGAAATAACCAACGAAGTAGAGTTAATAAGAAGCAAACGCTATGAAAAAAAAGGTTAAAAGAATCATCATTGACACTAACCTTTGGATTAGCTTTTTGATTACCAAGGACTTTACCAAACTTGACGAAATTATTTTTTCACGGCAAGCTATTTTGGTTTTTAGTCAGGAATTACTTGACGAATTTTTAGAGGTTGCAAAACGGCCAAAGTTTAGGCGTTTCTTTTCAGCTTCTGACATTGAAGAAATACTTGAAACAATTGACGAATATGCCGACTTTGTAAAAGTTAAAACCAAAATAGAAGTTTGCAGAGACCCGAAAGACAATTTTTTACTTTCGTTATCTGTTGATGGTAATGTAAATTTTTTATTGACAGGCGATATAGATTTACTAGACCTGAATAAGTTTGGCGAAACGACAATCATTACAATTTCGGACTTCCTGAAAGAAAAGTAGCACGAACGGACGCATAACAGCACCTAAAAAAAGGTAGGGTAGTTGTTATCTAACGGTAAAGGTTATAGCTCCGTTCCATCTCGATTCCGATATCGGGAGTGTTCGGTTAACAGGAAAGTATTCCGATTTAAATACTTAGAAATAAAAAACTTATGAAAACAGCACTTTTCCCTGGTTCGTTCGACCCTATTACTATAGGACATGAAAATATTATCCGTAGAGCTTTACCTCTGTTTGATAAACTCATTATCGCTATTGGGAGCAACACCAATAAAAAATATTTGTTTTCACTCGAACAACGCACGGCATGGATAAAAAAAGTTTTTGAAAATGACCCCAACATAGAAGTCATGCACTATGAAGGACTAACCGTTGATTTTTGTAAAAAAATCAACGCAACTTATATTGTTAGAGGGCTTCGAAATAGCTCTGACTACAACTATGAAAGCACCATCGCACAAATGAATCACCAACTTGATAATTCCATTGAAACATTATTTTTGCAAACAACTCCTCTCCTATCTGCAATAAATTCAACAATTGTACGTGATATAATCATTCATAAAGGTGAAGCAAGTAAATTTATTCCCAAAGCTATTCAACAGGATTTTATTAAAAAATAATGCTAAAAAAAACTATTCTAATTTATTTTTTCTGTGTTGTTTCATCCTTCACATTTGCTGGAAATTCTGTAATAAAAGGAAATGCAAAAAAATTTTCTGGAAACGAACTAACTGTTTATCAGTTTAAAGATTACCTCACTGAAGTTAAAGAAAAAATCGGTTTCACAAAAATAAACTCCGATGGTTCGTTCAACTTCGAGTTTGAAACAGACCAAATTCAAAAAATTGAGCTTACAATAGAAGATAAATCTACTTGGTTTTTTATCGAGCCTGGAGGTGTTTACAACCTCATTCTTGATTATGACGATGAACTAAACAAATCGAGAATCTACGATAGACTACTTTCTTTACGTTTTAGTTTTCCTGCTCCCACAGAACTCAATCAATTAATTGCAAAATTCAATAGCAAATACGATGAATTTATTGATAAAAACGAAACAACTTTTTTGAAAAGAGATGGCTCAATAGCACCACTAATTAATGATTTTGAGAAAAAAAATGCTGCTGAATTCAATGCATATAAAAATACTTTTGTTTCTGATTATATCACATATTCCATAGCATCAATATTCAATTCCATAGATATCTCATACACCAAACGAGATTCTGTTACATTTGACAAAGCAAGCATCTATTTAAAATATTTGCACAACAAACCAGTCAAATACAACAATCCCGAGTACCTTAACTTTTACAAAAATTTTTTTAAAGGTGAATTAAAAAATCTAACATTAAAAATTTCTGGAATGGACATTACCAAAGCCATCAATGAACAAAACAGTGTTGAAGCATTGTCAAAAGCATTGAGTAAATATCCTTTTTTAGAAAATGAAGAATTTAAAAACCTTTTCATGATTAACGGATTAAGAGAAATATATAACGATAAGTATTTCACTCAAAAGAATATTATTTCTATATTGGAAAACATCAAAACCAACTCTATTTATCCTGAACAACAAAAAATTGCAGCTAATGTAATTGAAAAACTTACCATCAAAAAACTAGCAAAAGGCAGTAAAGCTCCTGATTTTGAATTATTAACAAATTCAAACAAAAAGATTGCTTTAGCTGATTTCTCTGGCAAATATGTTTATATCAATTTTTGGGCTACTTGGAGTATTCCTAGTCAAAAAGAAATGAAAATTATGGAAGTTTTGCACAAAAAATACAATTCAAAAATTGAGTTTGTGAGCATTTGTACGGATAATGACAAAAGCAAAATGACTACTTTCCTAAAAGAAAATCCAACAATGAAGTGGACGTTTTTGCATATCGGAGAAAGTCGTGTTTTATTGCAAAAATATGAAGTAAGAACTTTTCCAACCTATATTCTTGTTGGGAAAGAAGGAGAAATAATTAAATTTCCTGCACCACGACCAAGCAGCGGAACGGACAGACCCAATGAAGAAAATTTAGAACGATTGTTTTACGAATTGAAATGATTTATTCTAACACTTCTTTTATAGACGGATAGGTATTTTTCAACACTATATTTTCTATTTCCTTCGTTGTCATCCATCGAGCATCTGTAATATTTTCTTCCGTTTGAGGAACTAATTTAGCAGAATCTGTTGTTTTCATTTCATACCAAATCGATTGTTTCAACACCAATTTATTATTTAATTCATAAATATGATACGTATCTTTAATATGATTTAAAATAGTTAATTGAGAAATACCACATTCCTCCTCAACTTCTCTGATTGCTGCTTGTTCAACACTTTCTTTCTTTTCTACTTTTCCTTTAGGTAAATCCCACTTCCCAAGTCTGAAAATAAAAAGTGTTTTTCCTTCATTATTGGTTACCTTTCCACCTGCAGCAACAATTAAATCAAAATTAGTTGTGAATTTCTCAAAATCTTCTTTAGGAGTTGGTGTTAAAAAAACTACATGCATTATTTTGTTATCAACATTCAAATAATCAAGCACCTTAGAAACTATTGAGTCATCATAAAAATATATTACAAAAGCATTATTTAATTGCTTTAATACATCGCTATTTTTTGTAAAAAAAATAACCTTTTCGTTCATAAAAACTTTATACATTTGCATCATGATATTTAATAAAGAATCCGCTCACAAAGTTGCAGAATTATTATTGCAAATTAAAGCTATTAAATTACAATCTGCAAATCCTTTTATTTGGGCATCCAGTTGGATATCACCCATCTATTGTGACAATAGAAAAGCGTTGTCCTATCCACCAGTAAGAACGTACATTCGTCAGCAATTTGTTGATGCAATAAAAGAACATTATCCAACTGCAGAAGTTGTTGTAGGTGTCGCCACTGGAGGAATTGCTCACGGAGCTTTGGTAGCAGAAGCATTAGGTTTGCCTTTTGCTTATGTGCGTTCTGCAGCAAAAGAACATGGATTAGAAAACCTTATTGAAGGAGATTTAAAACTAGGACAACAAGTTGTTGTTATCGAAGATTTAGTTTCTACAGGTGGAAGTAGCCTAAAAGCGGTAGAAGAATTGAGAAAATCTGGTTGCAACGTACTCGGTATGTTGGCTATATTTTCTTATGGTTTTGATACTGCTAT
>PCUH01000161.1:0-18050 GCA_002770955.1 Flavobacteriales bacterium CG18_big_fil_WC_8_21_14_2_50_32_9
TGATAGAAGAACAAAAAATTATAAAAAAATAGAATTGATATAAAGTCCGTAGTTGCCATTACACAAAGGCTTGGCGTCAAACTACGGACAGAGGTGGGTTTTCACGCATATATTTCCTTAATAATTCTATATTCATAAAACGAAATTACTTTAGATTAAAAAATCTATAATCATTATTGAAAATACTTTTTAAATGTTATTAACACCGTAAGAATTTAGTATTTCTAATCATTTAGACCTCCAAGGTTTTGAAAACCTTGGAGGTCTTGCTATAATTTTGTACTTTTGAAACCCCGAAACTATTCGGGGTTTTTACATTTTTTAAACGCTACTTATGAAACAACTCATATTCTTTTCGCTTACAATTTTTCTACTCATTGCTTGTAATAATAGCGAAAATCAAATTATTGAGCAATCTATTGAACAAGCTGTTGATAGCACCGCTAATGAGCAAATAAAAGCCTTTAAAGAAATTAATGACCTACTTAAAAACGACATTAACAATACTGCTTTATACCTAAAAAGAGCCCGATTGTACCAAAAATATGGTGCCGTTCCCAAAGCCATTCAAGATGTAGATAGAGCAATTGGTATTGATTCCTTAATCCCTGAATTTTATTTGCTAAAAGCGGAATTACTGAAATCACAAGACCGACTAAAAGAAGCCAAAGAAACATTAGATAAATGTATGTTTGTGGACAATAAAAATGTTCAGGCACGTATAGAATTAGGTTGGTTGGCACTCATCGCAAAAGATTACAAACAAGCATTAGATTATGCTGATGCAGCACTCAAAAGAAATATGTATGCCTCCGAAGCCTATTTTTTAAAAGGCATGATTTTTATTGAGAAGAAAGATACAACTTTAGCCATTTCGAGTTTTAAAACAGCTGTAGAACAAGAAAATGACTATTATGATGCTTATATTCAACTTGGTATTCTCCATATCTATAAAGAAGGAAACTTATCAGAGGGGTATTTTAAAAATGCACTCCGAATTAAACCTAATAACTTAGAAGCACTTTATAATCTAGGATTTTATTACCAAGAAAATGCAATGTACGAACAAGCCATAACCACTTATCACGAAATTTTAGCCATTCAAGAATTTAGAGAACCTTATTTTAATTTAGGATACATTCATCAAGAATACTTAAGTTTATATGAAGATGCCATCGGCTTTTACACCAAAGCGATAGAAATTGAACCAAGTTATGTTGATGCGTATTACAACCGAGGTCTATGCTACGAAAAAATGAAAAGCAAAACAAAAGCAAAAGCAGATTTTCAAAAAGTGTTAAAATTAAATCCTACACATACCTTTGCTGCAATTGCCCTAGAAAGAGTTTTTAATTGAAAAAGGAGCTAGGTATTAGTAGTCTAGAAATAAGTTGCTGGCAATTTTACCAAACCCGAGTAAATAACAAAATCCTATATATACTCCAAACATGTGGAATCCAGAATTTGGATTATTTACCAATTTTTGGTAACTTTGAATAAAAATTTAAAAAAATGAAAAATACATCAATATCACTTGGGAATTATTTTGACCAATTCGTTAGCAGCCAAGTTTCTGCAGGTCGGTATAAAAGTGTTAGCGAAGTTATTCGTGCAGGGCTTCGACTTTTGGAAAATGAAGAAAGTAAAGTAATTGCCTTAAAAAATGCTATTCAACAGGGATTAAATAGCCCAAGAGTTGAAGATTTTGACTTTGATGAACACCTATCCAAACTGAAATCTGAAAAAAGAAAAAATGGCTAAAGTTGTATTAAGGCAGGAAGCGGTAAACGATTTGACAGATATTTGGGATTATACAGTTCAGGAATGGTCAGAAAATCAAGCCGACAAATATTATGAAACAATAATGTTTGCTTGTAAAAAAATTGGAGAAAATACAAGCATAGGAAAGAACTATGCTGAAATAAGTAACCATTTATTAGGGCTAAAAATAGGAAAGCACATCATATTTTATTACCTCATTTCGGAAGATGAAATTGAAGTAATTAGAATATTGCACGAAAGAATGGACTTAAAAAATAAAATAAGCGACTAAAAAACTACCATCAACTTCCAACACTATGAACTACCTATCAGTAGAAAACTTAACAAAATCTTTCGGCACACACATCTTATTCGAAAACATTTCTTTTGGAATTGACAAAGGACAAAAAGTAGCTTTTATAGCTAAAAACGGAACAGGAAAATCTACCTTGCTAAAAATATTAGCTGGTGAAGATGGTTATGACTCTGGGAATGTTGTTTTCAGAAATGGAATCCGCACAGGAATATTACAACAAACACCTAATTTCAACGATGAATTAACCATTTCTCAAACCATATTCAAAGCAGATTCAGAACAAGTTGCTGCCATTTTAGAATACGAAAAAGCCATAAACAATCCTGATGATAATGAGCGTATGCAAAAGGCATTTGAGCAAATGGATGTCTTAGATGCTTGGGATTATGAAGTACGTATCAAACAAATTTTGGGTCAACTTCAAATACATGACTTGGAACAAAAAATTGGCGAACTTTCTGGAGGGCAGTTAAAAAGAATTGCCTTAGCACAAGTATTGATTGAAGAACCTGATTTTATTATTTTAGATGAACCTACCAATCACCTCGATTTAGACATGATTGAATGGCTAGAAAACCATTTAAGTAAGGAAAATATTACCATATTAATGGTTACGCACGACAGGTATTTTTTAGAACGAGTATGTGATGAAATTATTGAATTGGATGACCAAACACTTTATCGTTACAAAGGAAATTACAGCTATTTTTTAGAGAAAAAAGAAGAACGTGAAACCATTTTTGAAGCCAATGTTGATAAAGCTAAAAACCTTTACAGAAAAGAGCTTGAGTGGATGCGAAGAATGCCAAAAGCAAGAGGTACAAAAGCAAAATCAAGAGAGGATGCATTTTATGATACAGAAAAAACAGCCAAACTAAAAAAAGACAATTCCAAAGTTGAAATGGAAGTAAACATGACTCGTTTAGGTGGTAAAATATTGGAATTGCATCACGTAAAAAAATCCTTTGGTGATTTAAAAATATTAAATGATTTTAGCTATATTTTCAAACAAAAAGAAAAAATAGGAATTGTTGGCAAAAATGGCGTTGGCAAAACTACTTTTTTAGATATAATTCTTGGTCTTCAACAAGTTGATGGAGGAAAAGTTGTTTCGGGCGAAACAGTTGTTTTTGGGTATTACACGCAAAAAGGAATGCAGTTTAAGGAAGATAAGAAAGTGATTGAAACAATAAAAGATATTGCAGAAGTTATTCCGTTAACAAAAGGACGAAGCCTCACTGCTGCACAACTTTTAGAAAAATTTTTATTCAATAAAAGCATGCACTACAACCAAGTGGCAAAGCTAAGTGGTGGAGAAAAACGCAGGTTGTATTTGCTTACTATTTTAATAAAAAACCCCAACTTCCTAATTTTAGATGAGCCGACTAATGACTTGGATATTATGACCTTAAATGTGTTGGAAGATTTTCTGGAAGATTTTCAAGGATGTTTAATTATTGTTACGCATGATAGATACTTTATGGACAAATTAGTAGATCATTTATTTGTTTTTGAAGGAGATGGTATTGTTAAAGACTATTTAGGAAAGTACAGCGATTACAGAGATAATTTAAAAGAAAAACAGCTTCTAGAAAAACAGGCATCAAAATCAACTGAACAAAAAGCGTTGATAACAACACAAAAGAAAGAAGATACTAAAGCTAAACTCTCTTATAAAGAAAAAATTGAATTTCAACAAATTGAAAAAGAATTAGAAGAATTAGAAGTTGAAAAAAAGAATTTAATGCTAGAATTAACTTCTATGCAAGCAGACCATAATGAAATAATTCGTATCACCAACAAAATTGGAGAAGTTGGTAGTCTAATCGATAACAAAACAGAGCGATGGTTAGTACTTTCTGAATTAGAATTTTAACTAAACGATATATCTCTTACTTTGTTTTTATTTTGTTTATAAACTGACAACCTTTACCAATATCTTGTAAAAGGTATTGTATGTTTCAGTTTTAAATTCTACTTTTGAACTCACAAAAAATAATCATAGAAAACATACAATTATGAGCGTATTAGTAAATAAAAATTCAAAAATTATAGTTCAAGGTTTCACAGGAAGCGAAGGAACTTTTCATGCAAGTCAAATGATAGAATATGGCACCAATGTCGTTGGTGGTGTTACTCCTGGAAAAGGTGGACAAACTCATTTAGACAGACCTGTGTTTAACACTGTTGCTGATGCTGTTAAAAATACTGGAGCTGATGTTTCAATTATTTTTGTTCCACCAGCTTTTGCTGCCGATGCGATTTTAGAAGCTGCTGATGCAAGTATAAAAGTCATAGTTTGTATCACAGAAGGAATTCCAGTAAAAGATATGATACCCGTTAAAGAATATTTAGCATCAAAAGAAGCTCGATTAATTGGACCTAACTGCCCAGGAGTTATTACACCTGATGGTGCTAAAGTTGGTATTATGCCAGGATTTATTTTTAAATCAGGTAAAATTGGTATCGTTTCTAAATCTGGTACATTAACTTATGAAGCTGCTGATCAAGTTGTGAAAGCAGGATTAGGTATTTCAACAGCTATAGGAATTGGAGGAGACCCAATTATTGGAACAACAACTCAAGAAGCGGTTGAATTATTTATGAATGACCCAGAAACGGAAGGGATTGTTATGATAGGAGAAATTGGAGGAAACCTTGAGGCAAATGCAGCAAACTGGATAAAAAAATATGGAACAAAACCTGTAGTTGGTTTTATTGCTGGTGAAACAGCTCCTGCAGGAAGAACTATGGGACACGCTGGTGCTATTGTTGGTGGGGAAGCAGATACGGCTAAAGCAAAAAAACAAATTTTGCGTAACTGTGGAATTACTGTTGTAGATTCTCCTGCTGATATAGGACAAGCTATGGCTGAACTAATGAAAGTAAACGCTTAAATAATAAGCCCACCCCGGTCCCTCCCGAAAGGAGGGAGAACTAACCAATTTAACTATAAAGTTGGGAAATGTGGATAGGCAGTCCATCCGCTTCGGAGAGGTTAAGTGGAACTCTTATACTTATAAATATAATCAATGAAATTACTAGAAGGAAAAGTTGCAATAATCACTGGCGCCACTAGAGGCATTGGAAAAGGTGTTGCCGAAGTTTTTGCTAAAAACGGGGCCGATATTGCATTTACTTATGTTTCGTCAGACGAACAGGCAAAAAAAGTTGTAGATGAATTAGCTGCTTACGGAGTTAAAGTAAAAAGCTACAAGTCTAATGCTGCTGTTTATAGTGAAGCTGAAACTTTTATTGATCAAGTGGTTGCCGATTTTGGTAAAATTGATGCCATCGTTAATAATGCTGGAATTACCCGTGATGGTCTGCTAATGAGAATGTCGGAAGAAAACTGGGACGAAGTCATGAATGTAAACCTAAAATCGGTATTTAACATTACTAAATGTGCATTAAAAACACTTTTAAAACAACGCTTTGGTTCTATTATAAACATGAGTTCGGTTGTTGGTATTGAAGGTAACGCAGGACAATCAAATTATGCTGCTTCAAAAGCAGGAATAATTGGATTTACTAAATCTATTGCTCAAGAAATAGGCTCAAGAAACATTAGAACCAATGCCATTGCTCCAGGTTTCATCGAAACAGAAATGACAGCCCAATTGGACGAAACAATTATGAAAGGTTGGATTGAAGATATTCCTATGAAAAGAGCAGGAACACCTGAAGATGTTGCCAATGCAGCACTTTTCTTAGCTTCCGATTTATCTTCTTATGTAAACGGACAAGTAATTAATGTTTGCGGTGGAATGCAAACGTAAAAATTAGCACATATAAGCACTTAAAACCTTTTGGAATATTAATTTTCAAAAGGTTTTTTTATTGAAACACTTAAACTAAAAAAAATCAATGTAATTTATGATAAACTGATTTTTAACACTAAATTTGACAATTATTTAGAATCAATCTAAATTACATTAGTTTTAGAAAATGATAGATATTTTAATAGCCAATAACAACTCGATTGTTGCTGAAGGACTAAAAACAATACTTCAAAGTCAAATTAGAAATAGAGTGTTGGGTGTTGTTTCATCAATAGAAGAGTTAGAAAATCATTCAAAACGCTATTTTCCAAATATTATCGTAATTGACTATTCGAGCAGTTCATTTGGTGTTGAAACGATAAAAAAAATCAAAACCATTTATAGAGATTCAAAAATATTAGCCATCACCCCTAACCTCCCAAAAAGTACCATATATAAATCCTTGCAACTTGGAGTTGATAGTTATTTATTGGATGATTGTGATAAACCAGAAATTTTGGAAGCCATTGAAGACACTCACAGTGGGAAGCAATTTTATTGTGGAATGGTAATTAATATCTTATCTGATAAAAACGCTGAAAATTCTATGAATTGTGATGGTATATCCCTTTCTGAAAGAGAAATTGAAGTTATTAAATTAATTTCTGATGGTTTTACCAACAAAGAAATTGCAGATTCACTTTTTTTAAGCACACATACAGTGAATACACATCGCAAAAACATCATGCACAAACTCAACATAAAAAATACCGCTGGGATTGTGATTTATGCTGTTAAAGAAAATATAATTACAACCTAAGATTATAATCCTAACAGGTTTTAAAACCTGTTAGAATTTTTAGTACTTCATCATAGCAAGATCTTCAAGATTTTAAAAACCTTGAAGGTCTATTAAAACAAGCAACCGTATTTTTTTATTAAGTTTGTAGGAAATTCTGTTAGCATGAGCAACCCTATAAAAATACTCGTAATAAGTAATTATACAAACACAATTTCAGCTCGACCAGAAGCTGAAATTTTTTTAGGACTAAAGCAAAAAGGGGTTGAAATTACCATCATTACCGAAAAAGACAGTGAATATGCTAAAAAGTTTGAAGCAGCTGGTATTCGTGTAATAGATGGACTTCCTAAAAAGAAAAATTGTGGAAAATCACAAGAACTGATTCGTAATGAATTGATTCAAGGTAAGTATGATGCATTACTTTTATATAACAGCAAAGCTATTAGTAATGGAATTAAAGCCGCAAAAAATTTACCAGTAAAAGTAATTCTCTATCGTGGCTATACGGGAAACATTAATTGGTGGGATCCGACTGCCTACACAAAATATTTGCATCCTAGAGTAAATAAAATTATTTGTAATGCCAACGCCATTCAGGAATTGTTTGAACGACAATTGTTTTTCAAAAAAGGCAAGGCAGTTACCATTAACAAAGGTCATGACTTAAGTTGGTATGAAGGAATTGAAAAAACTGATTTAACTGTATTTGGTATTCCTGACGATGCTTTTGTTATTACTTGTGTGGCAAACGCTCGAAGAATGAAAGGAATGAAGTACTTGGTAAAAGCAATGGATTTCATACCTACCAACTTACCTATTCACCTACTACTTGTAGGTACAGGATTAGATTCTGTGGAGATTATGAATATTGTAAGCAAAAGTCCAAATAAAGATAAAATTCATTTTACAGGCTTTAGAAAAGATGGTTTAAACATCGTAAAATCAAGCAATGCTTTTGTGCTTGCGTCCATTAAAGGCGAATCCATTACCAAAGCAGTTATTGAAGCCATGTCGTTGGGTATTGCTCCTCTAATAACGCTAATACCAGGAAATAGAGAACTTGTTGTGAATGGAGAAAGTGGCTTGGTTGTTCTCATGAAAAACCCAAAAGCACTTGCCGAAGGAATGGTTACACTTTATAACAATCCTGAATTGTGCAACAAATATGGAATACAAGCCAAAGAGCGAATTAAAACTGTTTTTAATACCCAACAAACCGTTGAAGGATATTTTTCATTACTAAAAGAATTACAAAACGAAGTCGGCTAACCTTTTCGAGCTTGACAGAACAGAACTCTCAGGTTGAGTCTACCTATTTGACTACAAATGATAATTTTTTCGATAAATCAAAGCAAATAAAGCAATTATCAATCTATCTTTGTATCGTGAAAAGTAGCAACAGAATTTTAAGCGTGGTATTTTTAATAGCAATTTATTGCTTTGCAATAAGCGTTATTACAAAGTCGTTTGCTCATTCTGATTTTCAAAATAAACAAACTTCATCACAAGAAAAAATTATTTCGGATTTTTCCACAAAACTGTTTTGCCAGACATCACAGTCCGAAAGTTCAGTAAACAATTTCAATAATCTTCCTACCCCGAACTTCAAAAATTCATTTACAGTAGTTAAAGTAACTGAACAGCTTTTTGAAACAGAGTTTTCTCAATACACATTTTTTTCGAGAAACATTCTGACAAGTTACAGAAAATCTGACCTGATTTTTCCGTTCCATTACTTTTGGTAATCCATTTTTTTTTAACTGTCAAACATTACCATACTCGGTAATTTGACTTGATTTTTCAATGCTTTGCAAATATGCAAGCCATAATTAATAATTTCAAAAACTTAAAAAAATGGATTTAGGAAGTACCATCATTGGGGCTATATTATTAGTGATATGCATAGTTCCTTTTGTAATCATGCATTACAATCGAAAAAAAAAAGAAAACAAAATGTTGCAAACTCTTAATGAGAATGCACAACAATATAAATGCAAAATAAGTCAACACGAATTTTGTGGTGATTTTGTTTTCGGAATAGACGAAAGCAGAAACTTTATTTTCTTCTTCAAACAGGAAAAGGAAAAAGCAATTTCTCAATTTGTTGATCTCACAGAAATTAAGGCTTGCCAAGTCGTAAAAAAAACAACAAACGTAAAAAACGATATTGGAAACCTTTCAGTTATTGACCGTGTAGAACTTAGCTTCATACCGAAAACTAAAAGCAAAGGAGATACAAGATTTGAACTGTATAACGAAGAAATAAATGTGCAATTAAGGGGAGAATTACAGTTCGTTGACAAGTGGTCAAAACAAATAAACAACCACCTGAAAAACAAAAAATAATATAGACAGAGCCCTATGGTCTATTCCATAGGGCTTATTTAACTAACTGAAACCACAAAAAGAAGCACAGCAGTCAATCAAATAGATGGCTTCCCCAATCTGGAACAATTTTAACGAAGTGTAACTTGTAGCGAAAATAAAACATTTTATAAACTTTTACCAAGTCACCTCGTTTGCTTTCATTTTTTATCTATTTTTGAATAACTATTGGTGGTTTTTGGATAAACTACCGTTAGGTGTAAGGCTAAGAAAACCAACACCGTACGGCAAAAACAAGAAAAATGATATTGCTGAACATATTTGAAACAACCTTACCCCTGACAAATCCGGTATTAAAATTCCTTTTGATATTGGTAATAATTCTATTTGCACCAATCATTTTGAACAAAATAAAAATCCCGCATCTTCTCGGGCTTATAATAGCAGGTGCCGTAATTGGTCCTTATGGGATTAATTTAATGGAAAGAGACAGTAGTATAATTCTTTCAGGAACGGCAGGGCTTTTATATATTATGTTCCTCGCTGGATTAGAAATAGATTTAGGTGATTTTAAAAAGAATAGTAAAAAAAGTTTAGTGTTTGGCTTATATACTTTTACCATTCCTATGCTGTTGGGAATATTGTCAGGAATTTACGTTTTAGGATTTTCAATCGCAACTTCAGTTTTATTGGCAAGTATGTTCGCCTCTCACACACTTATAGCCTATCCATTGATCAGTAAATTAGGAGTAGCTAAAAACAAAGCGGTAAATATCACGGTTGGAGGAACCATGATTACGGATACTTTGGCTCTTTTGGTTCTTGCCGTTATAGTTGGAATGACGACTGGCGAAGTTAACACCGAGTTTTGGGTGCGATTTTCGGTTTCTATCCTAGTTTTTGGATTGATTGTTATGTTGCTTTTTCCTGTAATCGGTAGATGGTTCTTTAAGCGATTTAATGACAATGTTTCCCAATACATTTTTGTTTTAGTAATGGTTTTTCTTGGTGCTGTTCTCGCAGAAATGGCAGGAATAGAAGCAATTATCGGAGCATTTTTAGCGGGATTGGCTCTCAATCGACTTATTACGCACACATCGCCTTTGATGAACCGAATTGAATTTGTCGGCAATGCCATTTTTATTCCGTTTTTTCTAATTGGTATAGGAATGCTCATTGATTATCGTGCGTTTTTTAAAGATTTTGAAACTATTAAAGTTGCCTCCGTTATGATTGTTGTAGCAACATCTTCCAAATTTCTTGCAGCATGGATTACCCAAAAAACGTATAAATTTTCAGTTGACGAACGGAGATTGATATTTGGATTAAGCAACGCTCAAGCTGCCGCTACATTAGCAGCCGTTTTAGTTGGTTATAATATTATTATTGGAGAAACAGAAGCAGGAGAGCCTATCCGCTTATTAAATGAAAGCATTTTGAACGGAACTATTTTAATGATACTATTCACTTGTACCATTGCTTCATTTGTTGCTCAAAAAGGAGCCAATAACATCGCTCTTTTAGAAAACACAGAAATGGCAGATGAAAAAGATAGCCAAGAAAAAATACTAATCCCTATCAGCAATATTGAAACAACGGACGAATTAATAAATTTAGGAGTCACCATAAAATCAAAAAAGAACAAAGACGGTTTGTACGCTTTAAACATTGTTGTAAACAACACAATTGAGGGTTCATCAGATAAATATGCAAAAAAAATACTCAACAAAGCAGCAATAGCTGCATCTGCAACTGATAATTTGGTACACGAATTACTTCGTTACGATCTTAATATCGTTAACGGAATTACAAGTGTAGCCAAAGAACATAAAATCACAGATTTAATTTTAGGTCTTCATATCAACAAAGGAATTTCAGATTCTTTCTTAGGAAACTTAACTGAGGGTATTCTAACAAAATGTAACACTACAACCTTGGTTTATAAACCTGCTCAACCTTTTGGAACTATCAAAAGACACATTATTATCGTTCCCGAAAATGCAGAAAAAGAAATTGGATTTCCATTTTGGTTAATAAAAATTTGGAACATTGCAAGAAACTCAGGTGCTAAACTTTTATTCTATGCGAACAATGAAACATTAAAACTTATACAAGAAATTCAATCAAAGCATCCAATAGAATCTGAATTTGAAGAGTTTGATGATTGGAATGATTTTTTAATACTTGCACGAAATTTCCACAAAGACGATAACTTAATTATTGTTTTAAGTAGAAAAGACAGACCTTCCTACCACAGCAGTATGAGTAGAATTCCCTCGTACCTGAATAATTATTTTAAGGAAACGAGTTACATTTTGATATACCCAATGCAGGCAGGAGTGGCTGAGACATCTCAAATTGACTTAAAAAACCCATCATTTATTGAACCTCTTGAAAAACTTGACGAAATTGGAAAAACTATTGCGAAAATATTCAAACGAAAATAAAGTCCAAACACCCAACAGCATTAATGATTGTTGATTATATATTTTTAGTTTACTTTTGAAAAAGGATGACTACCCCACCAGCAACATATCAATTCATTGAAAAACAAAAGGATACGCCATTACATGAAGTGGCTCTCTTATTAGGTAAAACTCCCTCACTGAATAAAGAATTTATTATCAATCAAATTAACGGCATTCAAAAGGCAGTAAATAAACTGCCTGAATTTGCAGCAAATAAAGAAATTATTTACCCTACGCCTCTTTCTCTAGAACAATGTTCAAGTGAAGTTGCTGCAATTTTTAAAAGCAACTTAATAAGCGGCAATTCATTGCTTGATTTAACAGGTGGCTTTGGTGTTGATACTTATTTTTTTTCTAAAAGGTTCAACCAAATTATTTATGTTGAACAACAAAAATCACTTTTTGAAATTGCAACAGCTAATTTTAACGTATTGAAAGCCAACATAACTGCGATTTGTTCTTCTGCCGAAATTTTTCTAGTTACTAACCAAGAGCAATTTGATATAATATACATAGATCCTGCAAGGCGAAATCAATCGCAAAAAGTGTTTCAATTGGAAGATTGCTCACCACCTGTTTTGGAAATGCTTCCCAAACTTTTTACTATTTCCAGCACCATTTTAATTAAAACATCACCCATGTTAGATATAAAAAAGGCAATACAACAATTAAAATGTGTTGAAAGGGTGTTTGTTTTATCCATAAAAAATGAATGTAAGGAAGTGTTGTATTTACTTCAAAAAAACACAACTGATATTTTAGAAATTAACACTATAAATATATCAGAATCCGAGCAGCATTTTAACTTCAATTATCTTGACGAAGAAAATTTATCTGTTAATTTTTCTAATCCTCAAAATTATCTTTACGAACCTAATGCCTCTATTTTGAAAGCAGGAGGATTTAAGTCAATCGCAAACACATTTTCTTTAACTAAAATTGCTTCCAACTCACACCTTTACACTTCTGTTGAACCTATTTCAGACTTTCCAGGAAGAACATTTAAGATAAATAATGTGCTAGCTTATCAAGCCAATCAATTTAAATTATTGGGAATTACAAAAGCAAATGTTTCTTGTCGAAATTTTAAAGAAAATGTTGAAACTGTTCGTAAAAAACTAAAATTGAAAGATGGTGGTAATATATTTATCTTTGCAACAACAACGAGTGAAAACAAACCTATTTTATGTATAACTGAAAAAGTAGCTGATTTATAGTAAAAGCAACATGATAAGTATTATTAATTATAACGCAGGAAACATCAAATCCATTCAAAATATGCTGAAAAGGATAGGTGTGAAATCTATGATATGCTCTTCAGCAGAAGAAATTGAGCAAGCTGATAAGTTAATATTACCTGGCGTTGGACATTATGACCATGGAATGAAAAACTTACATCAATCAGGATTAATTGAAATATTAAATAAAAAAGTGCGGGAAGATAAAACTCCTCTACTTGGAATTTGTTTAGGTGCTCAATTATTAGGAAATAAAAGTGAAGAAGGAATTGAAAAAGGATTAGGATGGATAGACATGGATGTAATTAAATTTGATAAAAAGAAACTTTCATCTAGCCTAAAAATTCCGCACATGAGTTGGAATGAAATTAAAATTAATAAGCCTTCAGCTTTGTTAGAAGGATTAAATAATGATAGTAGGTTCTATTTTGTTCATTCCTACCACATGCAACCTAACGATAAAACAGACATTTTAACCACTACTAATTATGGGTATAATTTCACTTCGGCAATTGAAAAAGACAACATTTATGGTGTGCAATTTCATCCCGAAAAAAGCCATAAGTTTGGAATGCAGTTATTAACCAACTTTTCTAACATCTAATAATGAGACGAATAAGAGTAATTCCTGTATTAACACTTCAAAACGAAAAATTGGTTAAAACCATACGGTTTAAAAATCCAAATTATATTGGTGATCCTATTAATGCTGTTAAAATTTTTAATGAGAAAGAAGTTGATGAAATTGTAATTTTAGACATTACCGCCACGAAAGAAAAAAGACAACCTAATTATAAAAAAATTGAAGAAATTGCTGAAGAAGCCTTCATGCCTTTTGCCTATGGTGGTGGAATAACTTCTCTAAATCAAATAGAACATCTTTTTAAGTTGGGTATTGAAAAGGTGGTTATCAATTCTGCCTTGGCAACCAATTTGAATCTATTGCGTGAAGCCTCTAATATTTTTGGTTCTCAAAGTATTGTTGCCTCTGTTGATGTGAAGAAAAACTGGTTAGGAAAACAAACTGCTTATACAAATTCAAAAAGTGAAAAAATAAATCTTCCTCTTTTTGAATATGTGAAAAAGTTGGAAGAAAATGGTGCTGGCGAGCTTTTTATCAATTCCATAGATTTAGATGGTACGTATTTAGGATATGATAATGTTCTGATTAAAAGTATTTCCGAATTGGTAGATATTCCTATTATAGCCTGTGGAGGAGCAAGTAAGATTACTGATTTTTATGAAGTTATGCAACATGGAGCAAGTGCAGTTGCTGCTGGCAGTTTGTTTGTGTATCAAGGTGCTCAAAAAGGAATTTTAATTAATTATCCTACCCAAGAAAAACTCGCTGAAGAAGTGTATAAGAAATTATAGTAACTACTCAGCTACTCGTTTTGCCACTGATTTAACTTCGTTGAGCTCCCTTTGGTCGGTTCACATATTTACGCAGATTTTTTCACTGAGTGAGATGACTATTAACCTAAAATCTGCGATTCAAATCAGTGAAAATTGACGTAATCTGTGGCAAGAAAAGAAAAATATATGGCTGAGTAGTTACAAATTATAGTTTTTGTATTGCAATTAATTTTTTATATACCAAACTTGTCGGACTTTCGAGCAATTCTTTGTGTGTACCTTGTTCTACAATTTCTCCATTATTTATTACCACAATTTCATCCGCATTTTGTATGGTACTTAAACGATGAGCCACAACAACAGATGTTCGGTTCTTCATAAGTTGATTTAAGGCCTCTTGTACCAATTGTTCTGATTCTGTGTCTAAGGCAGAAGTAGCTTCATCTAATAGCATGATGGGAGGGTTTTTCAACACCGCACGTGCAATACATAAACGCTGTTTTTGTCCTCCAGAAAGTTTCATTCCATTATCGCCTATTTCAGTTTGGTATCCTTTTTCCGAAGCCAAAATAAATTCATGTGCATTGGCAACTTTAGCAGCTTCAATCACATCTTGTTCTGTAGCTGTTTCATTTCCAAAAACAATGTTGTTATAAATGGTATCATTAAACAAAATAGAATCTTGAGTAACTATACCTATTTGCTCTCGCAATGAGTGAAGCGTAATTTCTTTTATATTTTTATTGTCAATTAAAATTTCGCCTTTGTTGACATCGTAAAAACGAGGAATTAGGTTGATAATTGTTGATTTACCTCCTCCAGACGCACCAACTAATGCTATTGTTTTCCCTTTTTGAATACGTAAATTAATATTTTTCAACACTTCTGTTTCGCCATAACTGAATGAGATGTTTTTTAGTTCAATGACATCATTAAATTCGGTAACTTTTATCGCATTAGGAGCATCGGTAATTTCTTCAATTGCATCTGTTACTTCAAAAATACGCTCTCCAGCAATTAAACCTCTTTGGATATTAGCAACTAAGGTAAACAAACTTTTTAATGGCGAAATTACATTAGCAAACAACAACACAAACACTAAAAAGTTTTCTGGAGGCATATAGTTTTCTTTCAACACCAAAGTACCTCCATAATACAAAACCATACAAAAAACAGCTACTCCCATAAATTGAGAAATGGGCGATGCTAACCCCTTTTTATAATCCATGGAGCGTAATGCTCGTTCATATTTTACGTTTTCGTGGGTAAATCGTTTGATAAAAAAATCGCTAGCATTAAATGACTGAATAATTTTCATGCCTCCCAAAGCCTCATCAATGGTATTTAAAATCTTTCCTAAATAATCTTGTCCTTGTTTTGCTTTTTTGCGTAATAACGATGTTAATTTCCAAATGATAAACCCTGAAAGTGGTAATACCAACAATGAAAACAGCAATAATTGAGGTGATAAATAATATAAAACTGCAAAGGAAACAACAACAGTTATGGGTTCTTTCACTATTCCATTGAGGGTATCTATGATGGATGATTCTACTTCTTTCACATCATTAGTCATTCTCGACATTAAATCACCTCTTTTTTCGTTGGTATAATAGCCTAAATGCAACCGGTTTATTTTTTCAAACAAAGCTAAACGAATGTTTTTAATCATTTTAGCTTTCACAAATGCCAATATAAAACGAGATAAAAATGTGAAAAAATTTGCAAAGAAAACGGAGATTAGTAACACAAAACAGATTATTTTCAAGGCTTCTGTTTTATCTGTAAAGGAAACAAGGTAATTTTTAAACCAAACGCCAATGTTGCTTATATAGTCTTTACTGAATTCAAAAGCAGGAAAAGCAGTTTTTGCAACTTCTTGAGCTTCATCACTAAACAATATCTTTAGCACTGGAGCAACAAAAGACAAATTAAGGATTTCAAAAATTATCCCTAAAATAGTGGAAACAATAAACATGGGAAGAAAACTCCTGAATGGACGAGCAAAAGAGAGTATTCTTAAATATATTTTCATTAATTCCTTATTACAATTTATTATTTATCAAAGCTATGGTTTCTTGCTCAATTGTTACCGTTTTTTGGTACAATGCTTCCGCTTTTTTGATTATGTTTTCAGCAAACACCCTGTCTTTAATGTCTTTGGCATTGATTTTAACATTGAAATAAGCACCTGTTACGGCTGCTTTTGCACACAAAACACCAACAGCTCCATCCGATAAAGAAGATTGCAATCCGTTGGTTAACATCGCTTGCATCACTTCTAAGGAATTGAAAGCTGTTTCCATTACATTGAAAGGAACTTCGGTTGCATATTTAGTAGCATTTTCAATGGCTTCTGCTCTCAACTTCTTTTCCTCTTCCGTTTCTTTAGGCATTCTGAACCCATCAATTATTTTATTAAATGCATTGGTATCTTCATCAACCAAATGGAGTAATGTTTTTTTATAGGCTTGTCCTTTTGCAGCCCATTCCGAAAAATATTCCCATTTATCGTCCCAACCTTGTTTATGTCCAGAAATGTTCGCCACCATCGTTCCCAATGCTACACCTAAAGTTCCAACATAAGCTGATATTGAACCTCCCCCGGGAGCCATTGACTCTGCGGCAGTTTCATCCGAAAAATCAGTTAATGTTAAGTCAATCAGTTTTTTAGAAACGTCCTTTTGAAGTAAATATTCAATTATTTTTTCTTCAGGAATAAAGGGTTTTAATTCATCTAATCCCAACGATTTTACTGCTATTTTAATTTTTTCTTTTTCAGAACAACCTAATGAACGCTGTTGTTTTACCAAAAAATAATCTGCGGCATCTAACATTGCTTGTAAAGGAATTACCCCAATTAACTCAGAGCCTGTTACACGCAATCCCCTTGCTTGAGCTGATTTGCAGGTCTCATCAAAAGCAACGTGCATAGAGGTAATTGATATATTGGTAAGGTTATATGAAATTTGAGCAATTCCATATTCATCAATATACCAACCAATGCCTTTTACAGCCTTAAGTTTCCCTGGAATACGTTTTTCTATGCCATTTTCTTTAACTATTCTACCCGCTTCTCTAACGTCAAATGCAATGGCATTGGCTCTTCTAGTTGATGTTGAATTTATGTTTACATTAAATGCAATTAAAAAATTTCTTGCGCTTATAGCTATTGCTCCGCTTTTTATAACACTTTCGGTAAATTTACTTGGACCAAAATCGGGTTTCCATTCAGGGTTTGCTAATTTTTCTTTTAATCCCTCATATTCACCAGAACGGCAATTGGCTAAATTTTTTCTTTTTTCTTCTGTTGCTGCATTTTCATAGCAATAAACAGGGATAGAAAGCTCCTCTCCTACTCGTTTTGCCAATTTCTGAGCATATATTACAGTTTCTTCCATAGTAATTCCAGCAATTGGAACTAACGGACAAACATCGGTAGCACCAAAACGAGGGTGTTCGCCTTTGTGATTACTCATATCAATTAGTTCAGCTGCTTTTTTAATTAACAAAAATGCAGCTTCAATAACATTTTCTGGTTCACCCACAAAAGTAATTACAGTTCTGTTTGTTGCTTTTCCTGCATCAACATCTAGCAATTTAACACCTTCAACGGTTTCAACAACAGCGGTGATTGCTTTTATTTTAGCTTCATTCCTTCCTTCACTGATGTTAGGTACACATTCTATAATTTGTTTTGACATAAAATTGGTTTGTATGATTCAGGATGCAAATCTAATAATAACCAATGCATTTTTACAATTTCTTGTTATATTGTTAACCTAGACTTTTTTATCAGCCTGTATTTTAATTGAAAAATTATTATGTATGTTTGTGTTTAACTAATTCATTTTTATATGAAACCTAAACTACTCCTTTTGCCTTCCTTACTTCTTTTAATAAGCGTTATTTCTATTTCTTGTGATGATTATGTTGTCTATAAAATAAATAAAACCATAACTGATAGTTTTTCTAAACAAGACAAAAAAATAACCCAAGAATTTACCAGCATAACCATTGATT
>PCUH01000161.1:18211-18421 GCA_002770955.1 Flavobacteriales bacterium CG18_big_fil_WC_8_21_14_2_50_32_9
AATCAAATAATGATTTTCGGTGCAGAACATACCTATTTTGATAAAAAAACAGCAGGACAATACCTTTATTTACTTGAAAGACAACTTGAAAACGAATGGATTCCCAGAAATATTAACTATACAAGATTGGAAAGTAATTATTTATCAAACTCTAATGTAAGAATTCTAAAAGTTAAATACGAAACAATTATTAATAACATTACTAATTAT
>PCUH01000161.1:18463-18734 GCA_002770955.1 Flavobacteriales bacterium CG18_big_fil_WC_8_21_14_2_50_32_9
ATTGTAGTTAACAATAGTACTAGTGAAGACTTTCAAAAAAATATTGCCGCCATAAAACTACTTTAAGACCTAAACCAGTTCTAAGATGTAAATTTATGTCCTTCTGAGGTGGATTTTGTTGACATTATGTGTAACTACTTAGGTCAATCAAACACAAAACCTTATAAAAATTACTATTTTTGTTACGTTGATTTATGATGAACATATTGTTAAACCTTATTTCGTTTTTATAAACTTTCGCCAAATAGTTTCGTTGACTTTCTTTTTTACC
>PCUH01000240.1:0-189 GCA_002770955.1 Flavobacteriales bacterium CG18_big_fil_WC_8_21_14_2_50_32_9
TCATGGCTAGACTACTATTAATTCTATTGCTTTTAGGTTTCTTTCTTTCGGGATGGGCTTTTTCTGAAGTAAACAGAACACATTTTAATAATCCAAAAGCCAAAAGAAATTGGTTGTGGGTAATAATATTGCTGCCCATTGTTGGAGCAATTTTATTTTTTACTCAGAAAAAGAAATGAATTACAACAT
>PCUH01000240.1:199-4122 GCA_002770955.1 Flavobacteriales bacterium CG18_big_fil_WC_8_21_14_2_50_32_9
ACTTCCTGAATAACTGGAAGGTTTATTTCCTGTATGTGAAAAAATGATTTTTGAAGTTCTTCCAACATTTTGTTTTTATAAATTTCAGATTCTTCCTTCATTTCCTCTACCAATGTGTTGTAATATTCAATACCTAAAACTAAATTTTCTTTAAATTCTTCAAAGTATTTTAATTTTCTATCATTAATAGCATCAACAGACTCATGGATTTCTTTTTTCAAATAATCTACATACATACCTAATTCTTTAACAAAAAGATTAGGTCGATATGTATCATTTAAAAGATTAATTTTTCCATAAATATGATTCACCATTTCAGTGAGGGTAGATTTTTTAGAAAAATAAGCCATGTTTGGGCCAGGACATACAGATATTCCTTTGCCATCAGTTGACTTTAAAAGATTATTCTCAGTGTATGCAGTCATTACTAAGCCAGCACAAATACATGATTTAACGGTTATTTTATCGTAGGCTTTTTTGTGTGCTTCTTCTGATAAATTTTTAGCGTTCAGTTCCTCAATTTTCAGTTTTTGATATTGTCGAGAAGCTAAGCAAATAGGTCGGTCTGTAAATTCTTTGTTGTAAAGTTTTAAAAATTGACTTGGGCAAGAACTACCAGGTTTTCCAGATGCAATTTTTTCTTCTTTTTCTACATCTTTAGTGTTTCCTCTAAGAGAATTGAAAGGAACGCCAATGGGTGAAATATCACTTAAGTATAAATCTTCCACTTTTGCTTTTGCTAATTTTTCCAATGTGTCATTATCAATATTAACTACTTCTGGAACTAATAAAAATGGTGTACCCCAACCAATTCTATCTATTTTATAATAATTTAAAAGAAAATTATGTTCTTTATGTGTTCCAACACCACCTTGAGCAGTAATTATTAATTTCAACGGTTTTTTAAGTGCTGGTTTACCACTTTTAACAAGCGTGTCGTTTAATATTTCATGCACTTCGCTAATAAGTGTATTCTTATGTTGTTTAAATTCTTCTAAAATAGGACCCATTAAAAACCCATTGGTTGCGAAAGCGTGTCCGCCACAATTTAATCCAGATTCAACTCTGTATTCAGTTACCCAAATGCCTTTTTTTGCTAAAAATTTTCCTTGAATAAGTGCTGAACGATAATCACTTACTTTTAAAATTATTGTTTTGTTTAGTTGTTCATTTTCGTCAGGAAAAAAACAATCAAAATTTGCCAAATAACTATATAATCTTGGGCTTAATCCTGCAGAAAGCACTATACCTGATGTTAAATTACTTTTCGCAAAACCCCTAACAGCTGCATGAGCATCATTATATTCTATAGGCAATTGCTCTCCTTTTTTTGTGTAGTTATCTCGGTCTAATTTAGTCATAACATTAACGTCAATATCACCGAGTGTCATATTTTTTTTAAGATTTTCTTGTAATTTTATTTGTGTAGTAGCGTCTTTTTCATCAAGCATAGATTGATAGGCTTGCTTTAAAGAAGATAACTCAGGAAGCATTTCGAAATACTTAGTCAAATTACTTCCTTTTGAGAAAGACTCGTTTTTAAGTGCTTCAAAATTATTTTGTACAATAACATTTATTAAATTTAAGTAAGCTGTTAATCGTTTTGCTCTATAATCTTCTTGGTCATTGTCAATTTCAAGATATTCAAATCCATACTTTTTGCAATAAAAAGCACGCATTCGTTCAGCAAGACCATCATCGCCTAATGATATTACCGAAGAAATACCATAATGAGCTACTTTGACTGGGGTGTCGATTGTAAAACCTATTCCCATAACAGGGATGTGAAAGTTGTGTGCGTTTAACATATATTGTTGTTGTATTTGTTTTTATCAAATACAAAGGTAACTAACTTTTTTGTGGTTGTGATAATAAAGATAAAGAATAAATTAATTTGAATCACATTTTTTTAGAATAATTGAGTTTAGATTGCTACATTTGTTAATTAAAACTTTAAAATCAATTATAAAAAGGTTAAGATAAGTTATTTATCTCAAACTTTATTCTATTTTTGCATTTTTGGTAGATAAAACAAAATTTATATGAAAAAATTATTTTATTATACGTTTGTAATTGTTGTCGTTATTGGTTTACAAGCATGCAACGATGAGGGTTCAACTCAAAAAAATGAAGTTCAACAACAAGATGTTAATACTGGACAAGATAATATATTAGATTTTATTGCTCAAGAAAAGTATCAAACATTAGACCCAACAAAAGTACTTGACCTTACCTCGGCACAAGTATTAAGTCAAATTAATGAATGTTTAGTTCGTTTTGATGAAGATAATTTATCTATTAAACCAATGTTGGCTTCTTTTTGGGAGGTTGACCCTTCTGGGTTGAGTTATACTTTTCACTTAAATAAAGAGGTGTTTTTTCATGATAATGCTTGTTTTGAGGGAGGAAAAGGAAGGGCGTTTAAGGCAAGTGATGTTGTATTTACATTTAAGAGAATCTGTTCTCCTTCTGAAGGAAATTATGGGTACTCCTTATTTAAAGAATTGATTGTTGGTGCTCAAGATTATTATGAAGGAAAACAAACAAAATTTGGAGTTGAAGCAATTGATGCTTACACCGTTAAATTCAACATAATAAAACCATCCTCAAATTTCTTGCAACTATTAGGCTCTATTTTTTCAGCAATAGTTTCAGAAGAAGCTATCAATTCAAATCAAATAGTTGGGACGGGTCCTTTTATTTATACCAAAGAAAATGATACGGAAACATCTATTACTTTATTAAGAAATTCTAATTATCACCTCAAAGAAAAAGGCGTTCAATTACCTTATTTAGAAGGGGTAAGGTATAATTATGGTGTTGATGGAAGAGGTGTGTTGGAAGCGTTTAAAAACAACAAAATAGACATATTAGAAAATATACCTGTTGATGAGATAAATAGTTTAGTAGAAGATAATATTAGTGATTTTCAAAACGAACCAGTTAAATATATATTAGCTCGTAACAAAGAATTAGCAATAACTTTTATTAATTTCAATACTTCAGTAGCTCCATTTAATAACCTGAAAGTGAGAAAAGCTATTGCAATGGCAATAGATAAAAACAGAATTGTAGATAAAGTTTTAAAAGGCGAGGCTTATGGGCCTGCAAATCATGGATTGGTGCCTCCAGCCATTAAAGATTATGATTATACATCGGTTGTTGGTCTTGAGTTTGATGTTGCAAAAGCAAAAAAACTGCTAGCAGATGCAGGATTTAAAAATGGAGAAGGATTCCCAAAAACAGAAATAATTACAAGTAAACAAAACATTAATGTTAGGGTAGCCCTTGAATTACAAAAACAATTAAAAGCCAATTTAGGAATTAATGTTGAAGTTACCTCTACCTCATTAGCAGAATTAATAGCTATACGAGGCGGCAAAACATCTAATATAATCCTTTCTTCATGGATAGCAGAAACACCAGACCCTACAAATTTTTTATCCTTATTGTACGGTGGTTTTGTTAACTCTTCAATAGATGAATCTTCCTATCCAAATGATTCAAGGTTTAACAACGAAGCTTATGACAAAGCATATAAAGAAGCTATTATAACAATTGACAAAGAAAAAAAATATGAACTTTGCTTAATTGCAGATCAAATAGCAGCAAATGAAGTACCCATTGTTCCTCTTTGGTACTTTGAAAAATATCAATTAATTCAAAGTTATGTGTTAAACTACAAACCGAATGCAATGCGAATTCACTACCTTCCTTTCGTGAAGATTGACTACAATGCTGTTAAAAAAAAGATAGAAACACATTAAATTGACTTACTGTTATTATAATTAATCTAAAAACATTCTTTCGTTTTCGTTAATAATCGTGATATTTGCCGAGTTTTTCTTTGGCAATTTGTTTCTATACTCAAATCACTTAGCTTTTCGGGTAATTTGAGTAAACTATTTTTGTTGGTATCAAGG
>PCUH01000156.1:0-1434 GCA_002770955.1 Flavobacteriales bacterium CG18_big_fil_WC_8_21_14_2_50_32_9
AACGTAATCTCTTACTTTATCTGATAAATAATACTTTCTTCTACTTTGTTTACATCAAAAATGAATTCATTAAATTCATTCTCATTTTGTTCTTGAAAAACAAAATCTCCATGCCAATTAAATTGCTGATTTGCCTTTTGGCAAAGTGCAATTTCTCCATTTATTTGTGTGTATCGCTTGTTTCTGTTTTTTGAACTAGTTACGAATTTTACACCTTTTTCTTTCAGATAATATTTGCTATCTGTGTAATCTTCTAAAAAATCTTGCATTTTATGTTCAAGTGCAATTGCTTCAGGAAATTGAAAATCTACTAACTTATCTTTGAAACCAACAACGAAAATTCTTTCTCTATGTTGTGGCATTCCGTAGTTTTTGGCATTTAAAACTTGATAAAAATATTTATACCCTAATTCGTCAAAAGTTGCTTTTATAGTTTCAAAAGTATTGCCATTGTCGTGACTTATTAAACCTTTCACGTTTTCATAGATGAAAACATTTGGTTGACTTTCCTTTACAACTCTTGCAAATTCATAAAATAAAGTTCCTCTTGTATCGTCAAAACCTTTACGTTTTCCAACCATTGAAAAAGATTGACAAGGGCTTCCGCCAACTAATAAATCTAATTTTTCTTTATATTTTTTTCCGTCTATGTCGTGAACATCGTTGTACCAACTGCTTTCTGCAATTTCATAATTTGCAAAATAACTTTGCTTTGCAAAGTTATCAATATCACTTGCAAATTGAATTTCAGTTTTTAAATTCAAACGTTTTAGAGCATATTCAATTGCTCCAATTCCTGAGAACATTGTCCCAATTTTAATAATTGCGTTTGGATTTGAAAATTCTTTTTCTCGCCAATCTTTATCAAATTTTATCGAAGTTTGTTTGGTTAAATACTGTGTTAATTGGTTATTAACAATATTTAGAACATCTTGATATTTGGGATAACTCTTTAACTCGTCAAAAATTCGTGTAGAATAGTGATAATTTAAAAGAGTATTTTTGTCAGCTTGTAAAATTTGGCAAAGATTATCCAACTGTTCAATATTTAGTTGGCGTTCGTCCTTTTCTATTTTTCCTAATGTTGAAGGGTCGATGTCGATATGTGAAGCAACTTTGCGAAGCGGAAAACCCAATTCTGTTCTTTTTTGTTTAATGTATTCTCCAAATGTAACTTCCATATTTGTCTATTTTTATGTTCGGACTGATTTTGTCCAAAAGTATGGAATAAGTTCTTTGTGTGCAAATTTTGTTACTAATGTTTTTTTTAAATCAGAAATATTATAAATATTAAATCTTACGCCAACACATTTCCTCTGTGAATGGTTTGTGTTCTATTTGGACCAACAGAAACAATAGAAATAGGCACATTTAAGGCTTTTTCTAAATAATCTATATAATTGATTAATTCATTGGGAATATTATCCATAGAAG
>PCUH01000156.1:1462-7936 GCA_002770955.1 Flavobacteriales bacterium CG18_big_fil_WC_8_21_14_2_50_32_9
AAACAGGTGTAACTTCTTTTGAAACAATATCATAAGGCATAAAATCTATTTTTTTACCATCAACAATATAGTGCGTGCAAACAGCTATCGTTTCAAATTCACTCAACACATCTGCTTTCATCATAATCAATTCTGTAACACCATTAATCATGATGGCATATTTAAGAGCAGGCAAATCTATCCAACCACATCTTCTTGGTCTTCCAGTGGTTGAACCAAATTCGTTTCCTGCTTTTCGCATACGTTCGCCAACTTCATCTTCTAATTCCGTTGGAAAAGGACCACTGCCAACTCTTGTACAATACGCTTTAAAAATCCCAAAAACTTTCCCAATTTTATTAGGAGCAATTCCTAATCCGGTGCAAGTCCCTGCTGTTGTAGTGTTCGATGAAGTTACAAAAGGGTAAGATCCAAAATCAACATCGAGCATGGTGCCTTGTGCTCCCTCTGCCAATATGGATTTGTTGTTATTGATAGCATTATTCAAATAATGTTCACTATCAATAACCGTAAGGTTTTTAATGACCTCTAAGGCAATAAAAAAATCTTTTTCTAAAGCCTCTAAATCGTATTCAAAGTCATGAAATTTTAGAATCTCTTTATGTTTAATTACTAATTTATTGTATTTTTCTTTGAAAGTAGTTTCGAAAATATCACCAACACGCAAACCGTTTCTACCAGTTTTATCCATATAGGTTGGACTTATTCCTTTTAGTGTTGAACCTATTTTTTCTTTTCCTTTTGCTGCTTCGGAAGCGGCATCAATTAATCGATGTGTAGGTAAAATAAGATGTGCTTTTTTAGATATGAAAAGTTGTTTTTTTATATCAACACCCATTTTTACTAAGGCATCAATTTCTTTTTTAAGGATAACGGGGTCAATAACTACTCCGTTACCTACAACATTAGCAACTCCATCATGAAAAATACCTGAAGGAATGGTGTGTAATACATGTTTTATTCCGTTAAACTCAAGCGTATGACCTGCGTTTGGTCCACCCTGAAATCGTGCTATAATATCATATTTTGGTGTTAATACGTCAACAATTTTTCCTTTTCCTTCATCTCCCCATTGGAGTCCTAACAATACATCTACTTTCATTTTTTATGGTTTAGCTTTAAGGATTTTAAATATTATTAACAGTGTTGTTATCTTTTACTACCAATTGCTTGGCTTCTTCAATATTATGAGCGATATTGAATACATTGTTCAATTTAGTTATAACCAACAATTGATTTATTTTTTTAGGAATATTAATGACCACAACTTCTCCATTTCTATTTCGAGTTTGTGTTAAAATAGATATGAAAATTCCTAGTCCAGAACTGTTCATGTATTCCATTTTGGCTAAATCTAAAATAATAGCGTTAACGCCTTCATTGAAATAAAAATCTATTTCTTCTAATAAATTTTCGGCTTGTTGCTTATTGTTTAAACTTCCGTTTAATGCAATAATAAGCACGTTGTTTTCTTTTTTGATATGAAATGAAAAGCTCATGATTGTTTATTTTTCGTTTTTAACAGCATAAAAATTCAAGGAGTGATGAAGTATGGTAACATCAAACATTTCTTGTAATGTTTTTTTAATATTTTGAATTCGTGGGTCACAAAATTCTATCACTTCTCCATTACTTAAAATAATGTGGTCGTGTTGTTTTGAACCGAAAGATTTTTCATACTGAGCAATATTGTTGCCAAACTGATGTTTTCTAACTAGATTTGCAGCCAATAATAACTCTATGGTGTTATACAATGTTGCTCTACTTACTCTATATTTTTTGTTTTTCATAGATAAGTAGAGTTCTTCAACATCAAAATGATCGTTGTTCACATAAATTTCTTGAAGAATTGCAAATCGCTCAGGAGTCTTCCTATGCTTATGTTCTTCTAAGTAATTTGTAAAAATTCGTTTTACTTTTTGTTGAATTTCTTCGATTGAACTCATAACAAATTATTAAAAAGTAAAAATAAAGATTAAACCGAATTTTAAAACATAAATTTAATAGGTATTATGAGATTTTATTAACAATGGCAGAAGTTATTTGTTATTAGTCCCACCCATTCTCCCCAAAGGGGAGGGATTTCCAACACGCAAAAGCCCATGCTATTTGTTACATTAATTATCAATTCGTTCTATTTTGGTAACTCCTTCAACTTTTTTAAGGTTTTTAATTAAATTCTCAAGATGCAAGGTATTTTGAACAAAAACCATAATTGTACCTTCAAAAATTCCATCATAACTTTCAAATTTAATGGAACGCATATTTACATGAAGCTCATTAGAAACTACTTGTGTAATGTTATTTACAATCCCTACATTATCAATACCAATAATTTTAAGTCCTGTTAAGAAGTCCATTTTATCTTTTTCTATCCACCTCGCTTTTATTACTCTATAGGCATAATTAGACATTAATTGAACTGCATTAGGGCAACTTACCTTATGAATTTTTATTCCTTCGGCTACGGTAATAAAACCAAAAACCTCATCGCCTGGTATAGGGTTACAACAATTGGCTAAACTATAATCCAATTTCTCCATGTTATCTCCAATCACCAAAATCTCTTCTTTTTTTTCTGTTTTGGGAGCTTTTTTTCGTTCAAAATAATTTTTAAGTCTGTTTGGAATAGTTCTTTTAAAACGTAATGAGCCGTGTTTTACTTCAAAATCTCGTAATTGATTTAATTTTATTTCTTCAGTAGCAATTTTAAAATAAAGATCTAATGAAGATGGTGCTTTAAAATGTTTTTTTAATTCCTTTAAACTAATGTTTTGATGCGAAATATCTAATCGTTTAAACTCCTTTTCTAGCATAGCTTTTCCAATAATAGCCAACTCTCTTTTTTCTTCTTTTAAAGAAGATTTAATTTTAGATTTTGCTCGATGTGTTTTTACAAAGTTGAGCCAATCTTCTTTCGGTTTTTGATTTTTGGAAGTAAGAATTTCTACTTGATCGCCACTTTTCAACGCAATACTTAAGGGGACTAATTTGTTATTCACTTTAGCCCCAATGCAGTGGGCTCCAATTTCTGAATGAACTGCAAAAGCAAAATCTAGTGCACTTGCTCCAATAGGAAGATTTTTCATTTCTCCTTCGGGAGTATAAACATAAATTTCATCTGAAAACAAGTCTAATTTGAAATCATCCACCAAATCTAAAGCATTTGCATCGTTGTTTTCTATTAATTCTCTGATTTGTTTTATCCACTTGTCATATTGACTTTCTACAGAACCTTCTTTATATTTCCAATGTGCTGCAAAACCCATTTCAGCAATTTCATCCATTCTTTTAGTGCGAATTTGTACCTCAACCCACTTTCCTGTTGGACTCATAACTGTTGTGTGCAACGATTCATATCCATTGGCCTTAGGGGCAGATATCCAATCTCTCAATCGCTCAATATTGGGCTGATAAAAATCGGTTACAATGGAATAGACTTGCCAACAATCTGATTTTTCGTTTTCGGGTTTTGAGTCAATAATAATTCGAACTGCAAATAAATCATATACTTCTTCAAAAGGGATTCCTTTTTTATTCATTTTGTTCCAAATAGAATAAATTGATTTTGGTCTTCCTTTCATTTCAAACTCAAACCCTTTTTCTTCTAGCGTTTTCCTGATTGGTAATGAAAAATGATTGATAAAACGAGTTCTAACTTCTTGAGATTTTTTTAGTTTCGATTCAATTTCATGAAACATTTCTGGTTCTTGGCATTTCAATGATAAATCTTCTAACTCCGATTTTATGGAATGTAATCCCAAACGGTGAGCTAAAGGAGCGTACAAAAACAAAGTTTCGGAAGCAATTTTTAGTTGTTTATCTCTCCGCATAGAACCAATGGTTCGCATATTATGCAACCTGTCGGCTAGTTTTATTAAAATAACCCGAACATCTTCTGCAAGTGTGAGTAATATTTTTTTAAAATTTTCTGCTTGCAATGAAACGGTTGCATCAACAACTCCAGAAATTTTAGTTAACCCTTCAATTATTTGTGCTTCCTTATCCCCAAACAAGTTTCTTACGTCTTCAATGGTAAGTTCTGTATCTTCAACTGTATCATGTAATAAGGCACAAATAATAGAGGTTGCTCCCAAACCTATTTCTTCAGCACAAATTCGGGCAACCGCTATGGGATGATAAATATAGGGTTCACCTGATTTTCTCCTTATATCTTTGTGAGCGTCATAAGCAACCTCAAATGCTTTTTTGATTCTTTTTTTAGTTGCTGCATCTTTTTTTGAATACGTAGCAGATTTCATCAGCCCTTTAAAAGCTTCATCTATCTCTTTTTTTTCTTTTTCTAAATCGATTTGCATAAAAACTTTATTGTTAATTAGCACGTTCTATTATAAAGATAAAAACTCATGGCAGTTTTCAGGAGTAACCACCATTGTTTTTTCTATTTTGTAATTAGCCGTAAATGTTACGGGAAATTTTTTCTTTGTCTTTTTTGGATTCCATTTAAATTCATAAGCATAAAATACTCCGTCTTTTTCTTCTATCCAATCTATTTCTTGTTGTTGATAGGTTCTCCAAAAATAATAGCGACAATTTATTTTGTTAGTTGATAAAAACTTAATCCTTTCTGAAATTAAATAGTTTTCCCACAATGCTCCAACGTCTTGTCTTAATGTTACTGGTTTAAAGTTTCTGATTATAGCATTTCTAATTCCATTATCGTAAAAGTAAATTTTTCTTGAAGTATTAATTTCATTTCTAACATTTCTTGCTAATGGATTTAATCTAAATATAACAAATACTTTTTCTAAAAGTGTTATATATTGTTCAATAGTTGCTCTATCTGCTCCAACTGTTTGAGCAAGTTCGTTGTAGTTAACTTCAGAGCCAACTTGTAAAGCCAATGCTAACAACAACTTATCTAACACATCGGATTTTCGTATGCTTTTATATTGCAGTAAATCTTTATACAAATAACTTCCACTTAGTTGAATTAATATTTCTTCTTTGTTGGTATTTACAACAATCTCAGGGTATAAACCATAGATTAAGTATTGTTCTAAATTTTTTACATGTTGAAAATATCCAAAATGCTGATTCAATTCATTCCATGAAAGTGGAAACATGATAAACTCCCATTTTCTTCCTGTTAAAGGCTCGTTCACTTCGTTAGCTAAATCAAAAGCGGATGATCCGCTTGCAATTAAACGAACTCCTTTAATTTGGTCATAAATGATTTTTAAAATCAACCCAATGTCTTTAATTCGTTGTGCTTCATCAATAAAAACTGTTTTATTAGTTCCTATAATTTGTTCCAGTTTGGTTTTTCCAGCATTTTCAAGCACAACTCTATCTTCAGCATCATCACCATTTATAAATAGATAATCGCCTTCTTTTTCACACAAGGAACGTACTAATGTAGTTTTGCCAACTTGACGCGGTCCTATAACAACAAGTACTTTCCTTGAATTCCATTTTTCAAGCAGTTGACTTCGTAAATCTCTATTAATTAATTCCATTGCTAAAACAAATTTTAACAAAAATAATTAAAAAACATAAGAAAATGCGATTATAATCTATTATTTATATATAATTATGCGATTACGTTCTATTATTTATATATAAAAAGTAGAATAGAGGATGTTTTTGCGTTGTAGAATCAACCATAAAACATTATTAAACCCTTTCAATAATCGTTGCGTAACCTTGTCCTACTCCTATACATAAAGTGACCAATGCATATTTTTTATTTGTTTTTTGTAATTCTATGGCAGCCGTTTGTAAAATTCTTGAGCCAGTCATTCCAAGCGGATGTCCTAAAGCAATAGCTCCTCCATTTGGATTAATACGAGGGTCGTCATCTGCTAAGCCCATTTTACGAGTACAAGCCAAACTTTGTGCTGCAAAAGCTTCATTAATTTCAATAATATCCATTTGGTTTAAAGTTAACCCTGCTCTTTTTAAGGCTTTTTCGGAGGCATAAACAGGGCCTATTCCCATAATTCTTGGTTCAACTCCTGCAATGGCACTAGCAACTATTCGTGCTTTAGGGGTTAAATTATATTGTTTTGCAGCTTCTCCAGAAGCAATTAACATGGCAGCAGCACCGTCATTCAGTCCTGAAGCATTTCCAGCAGTTACAGAACCACCTTCTCTGCGGAAAGCAGGGGAAAGCTTGCCTAAAATTTCTAAGCTGGTAGTAGGTTTAATAAACTCATCTTGAGCAAAAATGATGGGGTCTTTTTTTCGTTGAGGAATTTCTACCGCCACAATTTCTTCTGCTAATCTGCCACTTTGTTGAGCTTTGGTAGCCTTCATCTGACTCCAATAAGCAAATTTATCTTGGTCTTCTCTACTGATGTTGTACATTTCTGCCAAATTCTCAGCGGTTTCACCCATTCCTTCTGTACCAAAAAGTTGTTGCATTTTTGGGTTAATAAATCTCCAACCAAAGCTAGAGTCGTACATTTTAGCATCAGTTCCAAAAGGCTTGGCAGATTTTGAAATAACATA
>PCUH01000156.1:7971-19128 GCA_002770955.1 Flavobacteriales bacterium CG18_big_fil_WC_8_21_14_2_50_32_9
TATACAAATCTCCATCACCAATTTTAATCGCTCGGGAAGCATTTATTACAGCAGCCATGCCTGAACCACATAACCTATTTACAGTTTCTCCACCTACTTTCCAGGGCAACCCAGCTAATAAACCTGCCATTCGGGCTACATTTCGGTTGTCTTCACCCGCTTGGTTCGCACATCCAAAAAGCACATCTTCAATGGCTTCTTGATTTAATGTTGGAGTTCTTTTTACTAATTCTTTGATTACTAATGCAGCTAAATCGTCTGTTCTAACCGCAGCTAATGTTCCTCCAAAACTTCCTATTGGAGTTCTGATGGCATCTATTATATAAGCGTCTTTCATACTATTTATATTTTATTATTTTAATTCTTTTATCTATTAATTCTTGTAGTTTTTCTTTTTGTTCCATTGGCAAGAAACTGTTTGCAATCCACCAATTTATACTATCTTTTTTTTCTATATATTTTAAATAACTTTTTTCAACTTGTTTTGCATTAAGTCCTAAATTTTTGGCTAAAACATCAATATCATTTCTGTTAATTTTGTTCTTTTTACCATTCATATTTAAACTTATTTGTTCATCTTCTTTCTCAACAACCAAAAATGTAGCTACTAAATCATAAGCAGGGCTTAAAGTAAAGTTTCCTAACCCATCTTCTAACAATGAAAAATTCTTTAAATGCATATCTGCATTTCCAATAATATAGCTAAATAAAACCAATTCAAAAAAGTTCAACACATCTAATCCAGGTTGTGAAGAATATAGTTTGATAATCTTTCCTGTTTTTTCATAACTACCTCGGTATTTATACTCTGTTAATGTTTCTGACAGTTGACACAAATCCTCACTTGCTAATTTTTCTTCTTTAACTCTGTCAAACCTTTTAGTGATGTAAACTAAATTTCCTGAAGGTAAATTTATCAGACCATGTTTGGCTGTTTTAATTCCTAATTCTGAAGCAAGATGCATGCACAAATCTTCATTTTCTGGTAAAAATTTATATATATCACTTTGAGGTTTAATAATAAAATTACTTTTACTGTTAATTATTGTAAATCGTACATTTTGTTTGTTATCTTCTAACCACAAACTTAATTTTGGCTGAACACCTGTTATCGCAACATTTTTTTCTAGTAAATCTTTTGCATATTTTTTTAAATCATTTTCATTAATTGCTATGAAAGGCATTTGATAAAATCCAAATTCTTTTTTTAAACATTTTTCATGATAATCAGACTCTGATGTATCTAGTAATTTATAACAGATTAAACATTTTCTCATCTTAATACTCTCTTTTAATACTTACATCTCCAATGTTATCTTCACAAAGCGATAATAATAGGTTCATTCTATCTCTTGGATTTAATTTCCAATTATCAATAGCAATTTTTAGCAACCAGCCTTCTGGTATTAACCCATCAAAAAAAGGTATCATATGTTCACTATCATATCTTTCTTTACGAATGGGTAAGGTTTTACTAATGGCTCCATATATTGGATTATCAATATATGATGGGTGATACAGGAAATGAAAACCTTCTTCATCTTCCCATAAAGTTCCTGCAAACTGATTTTTTTTATATACTATTCCCTTTTTCATTTTACTGAAAATCAATCTCTTGAATGTTTGAATGATGAATTATTTCTATTAATTCCTTATTCTTAGTTTGTTGAAATTGCATTGTATTATTATTTGAAATAAATTCCCATGCTGAAATAGTATTTTCTCCTATTTCTATTATTTCATTAATAATGATCCCATATTTAATTATTTTATTTTTAAGCCTAATTTTAACCGGTTGATTAAAATATTTCCAAAAGATTAAATAAGGATCAATAGCTATTTTTTTAGGAGTAATTTCAAATCCTATTAAAGATAGAACTTGATTAACTTTGTCAAGTTGTATAGTTTGTTTTCCTTGCTCTAATTCCCTAATAAATCTTAAACCAACACCTGCTTTTTCAGCAAGTTCCTTTTGGGTTAATCCTAATTTTTTTCTATGGTATTTAATGAATGTTGAAATAGTTGTCATATTAACATAGATAGATTCTATACCTTTTAGGGTACAAAAATAGCAAATAAATTCAAATCATACCATTTCGGGTATAAAAAATAGCAATATCAAAACATTATACCCTTTCGGTGTTTTATATACTTTATGTGTCGTTTTTCAATCTATAAACCCTTACAAGGGAATATTACCATGTTTCTTTTTAGGCAATACAGCTACTTTATTTTCGAGCATTTTAAATGCTTTTATTAATTTTTCTCTGGTTTGGTCGGGACGAATCACTTCATCTACATAACCTCTTGCAGCAGCATTGTATGGATTAGCAAACATTTCGGCATATTCTGCTTCTTTTTCTTTTAATTTTTCTTCAGGATTTTTTGCTTGTTGAATTTCATTTTTAAAAATGATTTCAGCGGCTCCTTTTGCTCCCATAACTGCAATTTCTGCAGTTGGCCAAGCAAAATTCATGTCAGCACCAATGTGTTTAGAGTTCATTACATCATAAGCACCTCCATACGCTTTTCTGGTAATTACGGTAATTCTCGGAACTGTTGCTTCGCAGAAAGCATACAACAGTTTTGCTCCATTGGTAATAATTCCGTTCCACTCCTGGTCGGTACCTGGTAAAAATCCTGGCACATCTTCAAAAACCAATAAAGGAATATTAAAGGCATCGCAAAAACGAACAAAACGAGCTGCTTTTTGTGATGATTTTATGTCTAATACTCCCGCTAAAAATGCAGGTTGGTTGGCAACAATTCCTATAGATTTTCCAGCTAAACGAGCAAACCCAATGACCATATTTTCTGCAAAATCTTTTTGTATTTCATAAAAACTCTCTGCATCCACAGTTTCATTAATCACCTCTTTAATATCATAAGGTTGATTGGGGTTTTCTGGAATAATAGTATTTAATTTTTTCCTTTTTTCATTGGTAGATTCATAAGGGATACTTGGAGCATCATCCTCACAATTTTGGGGCATATAAGAAAGCAAGGTTTTAATTCCATTGATACAAGCAATTTCATTAGCATAAGTTAAATGTGTTACTCCCGATTTGGTAGAATGAGCCGAAGCTCCGCCTAAATCTTCTGAACTAACTTCTTCGTGAGTTACAGTTTTTACCACATTTGGCCCTGTAACAAACATATACGAAGTGTTTTCTACCATCATAATAAAATCGGTAAGTGCAGGAGAATAAACAGCTCCACCAGCACAAGGCCCCATAATAGCTGATAGTTGAGGAATAACACCGCTTGCTAGTGTGTTTTTATAAAAAATATCTGCATAACCAGCTAAAGAAACAACTCCTTCTTGAATTCTAGCACCTCCAGAATCGTTTAAACCAATTACTGGAGCTCCGTTTTTCATTGCTAAATCCATTACTTTACAAATTTTTTCGGCATAAGCTTCGGCTAACGAACCTCCCATAACGGTAAAATCTTGAGAAAAAACATAAATTAAACGCCCGTTAATTGTTCCATAACCAGTAACCACTCCATCGCCCAAAAACTTTTGTTCTGCTAAATCAAAATTAGTGGAACGATGCGTTACAAACATGCCAATTTCTTCAAAAGAGCCTTCATCTAATAAAAAATGTATTCTCTCTCTAGCAGTAAGTTTTCTCTTTTTATGTTGAGCAGCAATTCTATCTTCACCTCCACCTAACTTCGCTTCTTCAATTTTTTGTTCTAATTGAGCAAATTTATCTGTCATTTTATAAGTATATTAATTTTGATGTAAAAATAAAAAAAGCAAATGAATATATGGAGGGAAATTGTAATTTAGTCCACTAGAAAAAAGCATTGATGCTATGGAAAATCAAGAAAACAATACTACAAAAGAAACCATACCAGATAACAAAGAGTTGAAATTTAGTTTTTTACGATCTTTTGTATTACTAATAAAATACCTAAAAGATGTGGTAAACATAAGAGATGGTATAGATGTGGAAGGATCAATAGACTCCATTCAAAAAGACATTGACTTTAAAGGAGTAAATATTTGGATTTTAGGAGCTTCTATTGCCATCGCATCTATTGGGCTTAACGTAAATTCCACGGCTGTGATTATTGGTGCTATGCTTATATCCCCGCTTATGGGACCGATTGTAGGTGTTGGCTTGGCTATTGGTATAAATAATTTAAACATGTTAAAACGGTCGTTGAAAAGTTTAGGAACGGCTGTTTTTATTAGTGTTGTTGTATCCACTATTTATTTTTTACTTACCCCATTTGGGGAAGTACAATCGGAATTAATTGCCCGAACAAGACCAACCTTATTAGATGTTTTAATTGCAGTTTTTGGCGGAGTTGCTCTTATTGTTGCACGAACCAAAAAAGGTACTATTGCCAGTACCATTTATGGTGTTGCTATCGCAACTGCCTTGATGCCTCCATTGTGTACGGCTGGCTATGGATTAGCAAATGGAAATTGGAGTTTCTTTTTTGGTGCTTTTTATTTGTTTATTATTAACTCTGTTTTTATTATTTTAGCCACATGGCTAATTGTTAAATACTTACGTTTTCCTCTAACTTCATATATAGATAAAGCCAAACAAAAAAAGGTAACTAGATACATTTGGATATTTACAGTAATCATAATATTACCTAGTTCATTTACTTTTTGGCGTTCCATTCAAGAAAGTATTTTTAGAAGTAATGCAGAAAATTTCATTATTCAAAATTTTGAATTTGAGGAAAGTGAAGTGATTGATAAAAAAATAAATTATACTACTGAAGAAGGCAACCCTTTGATAGAAGTTTATTTAATAGGAAAACCTATTTCTGGGGAAACTAAAAAAATGTTGAACAAAAAAATGTTGGGTTATAATTTAGAAAATACCGAACTAAAGATTTATCAGTCTGAAGATAATACTCACGAAATAACCAGCAGGCTCACCTCTGAAGTAAAATCGGGAATTATTGAAGAGCTTTACAAAAAAAACCAAGAAACTATTGAAGATAAAGATGCAAAAATTAAGTTTTTAGAAAACGAAATCAACAAAATGGGGTTAAATAACATTCCTTTTAAGTCGTTATCTAAAGAAGTAAAAATGCAATATGAAGATGTGATAGGAATGGAAGTTGGAAAAACGGTTTATACTAACTTTAGTAATAAACAGGACACTTCAACCACTATTTTAGTAAAATGGAATCCTAATATAGATTCTGAAACTAGACAAGCTAAGAAAAATTCGCTGCAAAAATGGCTTAGAGTTAGGCTAGATGATGATAAATTGAAAGTGGTTAGTTATTAGGGAGAGTTGTTAGGAGTACTTAGGAGTACTTAGAAGTTAGGAAATACTTAGAAGTATTTAGGAGTTAGGAGTTAAAAAGTTTGGTGTAATTTTACTGGCAATAGCGGTTAAGTTATTCAGAAGTAATGCAGGGTTGTAGTTGTTTTATGATAGAATTTTTTCAGCAACTGTAATTTTTTTAACTAAATTCTTTCATTATTTATCTATTTCTCAGCAAAAGTAATATTACGCCAACCATTTTATCTTTATCTTCAGGATTTGATTCAGCAATTAAAATGGTAAGTGTTGCTAAGGTTTCAGGATTTATTTTTTCTTGAAAACTATAATTGGCTTTTTGTAACAGCCAAATAAAACTAAAAGCTCCACTTCGCTTATTTCCGTCATTAAACGGGTGATTTTTGATGATAAAATAGAGTAAATGAGCTGCTTTTTCTTCTACACTAAGATAAGCATCTTGCCCAAATACACTTTGAAAAACACTACCAAATATACCTTCTAAATTGCCTTGCTTTTTTTCTTGAGCAAAAAGTTCAGAAGCTTCTCCTTTTTTGATGAGTGCTACTTTTAGTTTTTGCAAATCTTGTTGTAGTTCTGTTGCCGATGTTTGAATTTCTTCTTGCGTACCTTGCTTTGGAAATTCGTTTTTATCATAACTGTCAAGTGTAAACCAGGTGTGTGAAAAATTTTGAATGAGTGACAATATATCTTTTATCTCTATTTTGGTACTATTTTGAGTTAAAAGTTTTAAATCGTTAAGTGTTTGTAGAAAAAGTTGCTTGTTCTGTTCTATCATTTTTGGATTGAGCGAAAACCCTTCAGTAATATGCTTTTTCAAAATATTGTTTGCCCATTGACGAAATTGAATAGCACGGGAAGATTTAGTTCTATAGCCAACAGACAAGATAATGTCCAAGTTATAATAATCTATTAAATTGGTTTGTTGTTTACCCTTTAATGCTCCGTGTTGAGTGGTATGTGCAAATTTTGCACATACCACTTTTTCGTCTAATTCTGCATCATTGAATATGTTCTTTATATGCCTTGATACTACAGATCTATCAATACCGAATATCTCAGCTATTTGCTTTTTACTTGCCCATATTGTATCTTTAGAGGCATCGGCACGGAGTTCTAAAGCTCCATTTTCTGCCTGATAAATGGCTAATTGATTATTTTCTTTTTCCATTTTAATACCTTGTTATAAAATCAGAATTAATGTTATATTGTTAGTTAGTTTCTTTTCGTTACTCACTTCTTTAGCGTTGTATAATAAAAAAATGAATTGTTAAATTAGTTTTAATTTAAATTTAAAAGTAGCATCAATAATTTTATACTATAAATATGCTTCTTTATTAATGGGTGCTTCTTTTCACTGACAAATTTTATAAAGCTAAAATTAGCTATTAAAAACTAAAAAGAACTAATTGGTAATTTAAAATCTTTTCAACTAATTTTACCGACACAAAAAAAAGGATTTTAAATGCCAAAAATTACCATATATACCGATGGAGCAGCCAAAGGAAATCCTGGCAACGGAGGTTATGGTGTGGTAATGCTAAGCGGAAAACACAAAAAAGAACTTGCTGAAGGTTTTAGAAACACTACCAACAACCGAATGGAGTTGCTAAGTGTAATTGTTGCGTTGGAGGTTATAAAAGTGGAAAAAGCCGATGTAGAAATTTTTTCTGATTCTAAATATGTGGTGGATGCAGTGGAAAAAGGTTGGGTATTTGGTTGGCAAAAAAAAGGTTTTAAAGACAAAAAAAATGTCGACCTTTGGCTACGGTTTCTAAAAATTTATCCCAAGCACAATGTGAAATTTCATTGGGTGAAAGGACATGCAGGGAACCTTTACAACGAACGCTGTGATGAATTAGCAGTTGCTGCAGCCGAAAGTAAACAGCTATTGGTAGATGAAGGGTATGAACACACACTAATATAATCATAAAAATAGAATTATGAAAAACTACTTTTTAACTTTGTTAATGCTCTTTAGTTTAACAACTTATGCACAACAAACAATAAACGACAGTATTTTCCATAATGGAATTTATCGAACTTATATTTTATATGTTCCCGCAGTATATTCAGCATCGAATCCTGTCCCTTTAGTGCTAAACTTTCATGGTTATACAAGCAATTCAACAGCTCAAATGTTTTATGGTGATTTTAGACCTATTGCCGATACAGCTAATTTTATTGTTGTGCATCCTATGGGAACTTTAGACGGTAATAACCAACCTTATTGGAATTCTGGTTGGGGAGGAACAGTTGACGATATTGGATTTACAGCGGCTCTCATTGATTCATTATCGGCTCAATACAACATAAATCAAAGCCGTGTTTATAGTACTGGAATGTCTAATGGAGGTTTTATGAGTTATACGTTAGCTTGTTCATTAAGCAATAGAATTGCTGCCATTGCTTCTGTTACAGGAACCATGAATGCAAATCAATCGTTATCTTGTAATCCTCAACATCCAATGCCTGTAATGGAAATTCATGGAACAGCAGACGGAACTGTTCCTTATAATGGAGCCGCAGGAATGTCTTCCATTTCAAACACGCTTAATTATTGGACAACTTTTAACCAAACAGACGTTCAGCCCATTTTCAATAATGTTCCGAACATTAACCTATTTGATGGTTGCACTGCAGAACATTATGTTTATAAAAACGGAACAAATGGAGTTGAAGTTGAACATTACAAAATTATAGACGGAGCACATACTTGGCCTGGTGCACCTGTTGTTGTTGGGGTTACTAATTATGATATAAATGCATCAGAAAAAATATGGCAATTTTTTGCTAAATATGACATAAATGGGGAAATTATTTCTACAAATATAAATGATGAATTAAAAAACTCATCTGAAATCTCCATATTCCCAAACCCATCAAGCAGATTTTTGTATATCAATTCTTCCGAAAAAATAAATGCTCCAATTAAAATTTATAATGTAACAGGGAAATTAATAAAAATCATAGCTTCCAACCAAACAGAAATTGATTTAACAGCTCTTGAAAAAGGTATTTATTTCATTCAATTTACTCAAAATAAAAAAATAACAACAAAAAAGTTTATAAAGAATTAACCTCCGCTTTTCACTACTTTTGAATTTATGAATAATCATTTAAAAGCAAAACTAGAGTTAGCCAAAAAAAATCTTAAAGAAAACCAATTATTGGCATATAAACTTAAACGAAACAAGCCAAAAAGTTTAGAAAACATCACCCACCAAGCTCATGATGATGCTTTTGAAAAAATAGATTGTTTGCAATGTGCCAATTGTTGCAAAACCACTAGCCCTGTTTTTTATGATAGAGATATTGATCGATTAGCCAAGCATTTAAAAATGAAATCGGTTGAATTTATTGCTCAATATTTATATATCGATGAAGTAGGCGATTATGTGTTGAAAACCGCTCCTTGTCCGTTTTTAGATTATGAAAATTACTGCACGGTTTATGAGAACAGACCAACAGCTTGTAAAGAATATCCGCATACGAACAGAAAAAGGTTTTACCAAATTTTAGATTTATCGCTAAAAAACACAGAAATATGCCCTGCTGTTGCTGATGTTTTTGAACAATTGCAAAAAACTTATAATAAATAGATAACAAAGTAACTCCTAGAAAAATAATTCGTAAAAACGAAAGTTTAAATTGGCATAGGATTTGCCCTTTCTGTAATTCATCCAAAAAAGTAATACAATGAAACCAACAAAAATCATACTAGGCATTGCGATGATAGTGTTCTTTTCAGCCTATCAACAAAACGACACTCCTGTTATAAACACAACTACAAGTGATACTTCATCATTACGAAAAATTAATCATAATGCATTTAAAGCTGGGGAAGTGTTAGAATTTCGTTTACATTATGGCTTTATGAATGCTGGAACTGCTAAAATTGAAGTTAAAGAATATGATAAAAAAATAAACAACCGAGAAGTATATCATATTGTTGGAACTGGAAAAACTGCCAGTGCATTTGATTGGGTGTTTAAGGTGAGAGATAGCTATGAAACATACCTCGATGTAGAAGGTGTATTTCCTTGGCTTTTTGTTAGAGACATTAACGAAGGTGGCTATAAAAAGAAACAGAAATATCAATTTGTGCAAAATAAAAAAATAGTTGCTACTCAAAAAGGAGAAACACATAAAGCTCCAGAAGGTATTCAAGACATGCTATCTTCATTCTTTTATTCTCGAACACTTGATTATAGTAAATCAAAAGTAGGTGATGTCATCACTATTTGGTCTTTCGTTGATGATGAAATTTGGCCCTTGAAAATAAGATATATGGGAAAAGAACGAGTAAAACTAGGGAAAACAACTTATCATGCTATTAAATTTCACCCAGTAACTCAAAAAGGTAGAATCTTTGATAAAGAAGAAGATGTAACATTTTGGATATCTGATGATGAAAATAAAATTCCATTGATGATAGAAGCTAAAATTTTAATTGGTTCAATAAAAGTAGAACTAACCAATTCCGAAGGATTATCTCACCCATTGGCAATAGTAAAAAAATAAGGTTAACAATTCTTTGTTAAAAAACCAATTAAAAATACCACGAACCTCAATAAGTTCGTGGTATTTTTGTTTTCAATATGAAAAAAATTATTTTAGTAACTTTTGTAGTTCTCTCGATATTCACATTACTTTACATCTTTACATCGGAGGAGACAGAAGTTGCTGTAATACAAGATGAAAACGAAGAAATTTTCATCCCAACCATAGAATATGGTATAGCATTGGACTCTTTTATGGTCTATAAAGATGTAATTGCTCCTAATCAGTATTTAGCTAATATCTTATTAAAATATAACATTCCTTATACTGATATTGATATGTTGGTAAAAAAATCTCATGATATTTTTGATGTAAGAAAAATTGCCTCAGGAAAAAAATATACCATTTTATGTAGTAAAGACTCCATAGGTAAGGCGCAATGTTTTATTTACGAACCCAATGAAACTGAATATGTAATTTTTGATATGCGTGATTCCATTTCTATTTATAAAGGACAAAAAGAAGTAGTAACAAAAATAAAACATATTAAAGGAACCATTAATTCCTCTTTGTATAAAACACTTTCAGACAAAAAAGCAAGTCCGGTTTTAGCAATTGAAATGGCAAATGTATATGCTTGGACTATTGATTTTTATAGCATTCAAAAAGGGGATTGGTTTGATGTGGTTTATGAAGAAAAATATGTTGGAGACCAATTTGTGGGAATAGGAAAAATATTAGCAGCAAACTTCAATCATTATGACAAAGATTATTACGCTTATCGATTTGAGCAAGATGGAATAACCAATTTTTTTGATGAAAAAGGCAAGAGTTTAAAAAGAGCATTTCTTAAATCTCCATTAGAATTTGGAAAATTAACTTCGGGTTTTACAATGAAACGATTCCATCCTGTTCAAAAAATAAACAAACCGCATTTAGGAACTGATTATGCTGCTCCAACAGGCACTCCAATTTTAGCAACTGGTGATGGTGTAGTAATTGAATCCGCCCACAAAATATACAACGGAAATTATGTAAAAATCAAACACAACAGTACTTACACAACCCAATATTTACACATGAGTAAACGGTTGGCAAAAACAGGGCAACATGTTAAACAAGGTGATGTAATTGGTTATGTTGGAAGTACTGGACTAGCAACAGGACCACATGTTTGCTATCGTTTTTGGAAAAATGGAGCTCAAACCAACCACCTAAAAGAAGAAACTCCACCTGCCGATCCTGTTAAAAAAGAACACAAAGAGCGTTTCATTTTGCTAAAAGATAGTTTGAACAAAAAAATGAACCCTCCTGCTGAAATAGTAGTGTTATAAACAAAACACACTTTTTATTAACAATCAAATAAAAATGA
>PCUH01000221.1 GCA_002770955.1 Flavobacteriales bacterium CG18_big_fil_WC_8_21_14_2_50_32_9
ATATTTGCTTTTTTGGAACGGTATAACATTTTCCCATTATATCACCATGAGATTTATGTATCAACCATTCTGACTCTGGAATATCAATTGTTTGAGTAACGCCACTTTGTCCTGGCACGTTATGACAAATGGTAATCATCTTTTTTTCTTCTGGGCATTTTCCTTTGGTGTCGCCATGTGCTTGGTGCATTTCCCATTCTGAAGACTTTATAGAAATCACTTCTTTTTGTCCATTAGATTTACTGTGACATATTGTAATGTAATTTTCGTCTTTACAAGTAAATGTAAATTCTTTTGTAGTTGATGCAGAGGTGTTTTTTGCCGTTATCTTAAACGTATTTATTCCCTCTTTCAAACTAACATTTGCTTTAAATTCAGGACTGTTATAAGTAAAATACTGAGGAAGTACTTTTTGTCCATTTTGAAAAAATTCAATATCGTTTTTAGAAACAACCTGTTCTATTTTAGCAACTATTTCAATACTACAATCTGGATAGTTGTAAGAACTTATCGTTGGTTTTAGTATAGTTATTTCTGGCTTTTTAAGTGTATAAGTAGGAGTTGTTGTTATTGGTGTTGGAGTAACTGTTGGTGAAGGAATTACTGTTGGTGTAAAAGTTTCCGAATTTTCTTTAAAATTATTTCTAACAATAGTGAAAATAAAACCTAACGAAGTGTAATGATAAACATCTTTAATGAAAGAGGTAGTTGGAGCATTCATTTGCCCATCATAGAAATCAGTTTGAGGAACTGAAATTTTATGTTCTAATGCAATATCAAACCCTGGAACAACTCTAAATCCTAAGCCTAGACCAACTGTAGGGGTAAAAACAAAAGTTTTCGCATCCTTATTTGTCAAGGCAGATTCATAACTTCCATCGTTTAATGTTTCAATTTGACTAAGCGTATTGCTTTTACCTGTATTGATGTTAATAACACTGTAATCATATACATTTCCAAACGCATCTAATTGATTGGTAGAAGTTTCAAACTCTGTTCCTCCTCCTCCTAAATACAGATAAAATAAAACCCCTTTCTCTTGGTACCATTTGTTCCATTTCAACATTAACTCTAAAGAAAATTCATTAACTAAAGTTCTATTGTTTAAAAAAATAGGGGAATTTGAATAATCTATTGTTGGTGAATTAACACCATTAATTGCATCATTAGAAATTAATCCGGAATGTAGTGTATAATCTTGTCCGTAGGTTCTTGTGTTCAAATATCTACCTCTTAAGGAAACTCCGAAATAACTGTAACTTTTTCTTAACAAATGATATTCTAAAGTTGCTCCATAACCCAATCCAAAAAAATCATTACTTACATCAGCTTGTTGGAAGGAACCTCCAACATTGAGTCCTAAACTCCATCTGCCAACATCATAAGAAGAATATTGTGCTTGTAAAAAAGGAGATATTATAATAAATAAAAGTAGAAAGTAAATTTTTTTCATAGTCCTATATTTTAAATTGATTTTTGTCAATTTCAATAATTGTTCCAATATTTTTTAGAGGTTAAATATATTCAAAAAAAAAGCATCTCAGTAACTGAGATGCTTTTTTTTTAGTTGTTAAATTTTCTACAAATAAGTTTGAAGATTATTTGTTCTTGAAAGTCTTTTTAACCTTCTCAAACCTCTTTCTTTTATTTGTCGGATTCTTTCTCTTGTTAATCCAAAATGATTTCCAATTTCTTCCAATGTCATTTCTTTTCTATCACTCAATCCGTAGAACAAACGAATAACTTCTGCTTCCATTCCTTTTAAAAACTGAAGCGTTCTTTCAATGTCTGTTGATAGTGATTCATGAATCAACAAATCACTTGGAGCAGGAGAATCTTGACTTTCAATAACACTTACTAAGCTGTTGTTGTCATCATCATTTGCCATTGGTGCATCTAAAGAAGATTGTTTTTTAGACATTTTTCTAGAATTTTGAATTTTTTCAATATCCATATCTAAAATCTCACTCAATTCAGCATCAGTTGGTTCTCTTTCCATTGTTTGCTCAAACTCACTTGAAGCTCTATTAATTTTTTGAATTTCACCAAGTCGGTTATGTGGCAACCTAATTGTTCGAGAATTATCAGCTGCAGCTTTAAGAATACTTTGTCTAATCCACCAAACTGCATAAGAAATAAATTTAAACCCTTTGGTATGGTCATATCTTTTTGCTGCTTCAATTAGTCCAAGATTTCCTTCGTTGATTAAATCCTCTAAGGTTAATCCTGTGTTTTGATATTGTTTTGCTACAGAAATAACAAAACGCAAATTAGATCGAACTAATTTATCTAAAGCTACTTCGTCTCCTTCTTTTATTCGTTGAGCTAATTCCACCTCTTCATCAGCAGTAATCATACCTTCACGAGAAACTTCTTGAAGATATTTTTCTAATGACCTGCTCTCTCTCTTTGTTATTTGTTGTGTAATCTTTAATTGTCTCATTTTTTTTATTTATTTTTTTGCAAATTTAAGGTTGATTTTTCTTATTTAAAATCATTCTAAAGTATTTTTGTTACATAGTTAACGCATGAAACTTTATTTTAGTTTCTTATTTAATATTTTTTAACATTTAATTAACTTCATTTGATTTGATTTCATCATACATACAACAAAAACTATACCTTACTTATTATCACTTTATCATTAATATTTTCAACTGACCATTTGTCATCAAAAACTTCTTTTATGTAACGACTATAAAGCGCTAATCGTATGTTTTTATTTCTACTTTTTTCTTTCTGACTTTGTTCACCAGTATATTCAAAACGGTTAACATTTGGATGCTCTTTTCTATAAATTTTCACAATTTCCACAACGGTTCGCATCACTCTATAAACTTCTCCCTTATTTGTTAAACTGTATTCTTCTCCATCATATTTTTCATTTGTTACTCCAAAAACTATGGAAGCATGTAAAATATTATCTTCTTTTCTACCAAAACGAACTTCATAAACTTCATCGCTTGCAGTGGTGAATGAATAAATAGCACCCGTTTTTATTGAAGGACAAGTAATTTTATATGGAACAACTAATGTCAATATTTAGAAACTTTAAATCAAAAAAAATTGAGTGCGAATATTCAAAAAAAAAATCCAATTAAAAAAATAAATTAGTTATTGTTTTCAATATTCCTAATTTTGGTCTTTTAAATTACAATGGCAAAATTTGGTAAATGGATAGGTGGTGGTTTAGGTTGGGCTTTAGGTGGTCCTATTGGAGCTTTTTTAGGTTTTGCTGTTGGTTCAGCAATTGATAGTTCTTTGGGTAATGGCGTTTCAATAAAATCATACTCGCATAAAGCTTATTCCTCTCAACCCAATGATTTTGCTCTAAGTTTAATGGTTTTAGTTGCGGCTGTTATGAATGCGGATGGAAAGGTATTAAAATCTGAGCTTGATTATGTTAAGAATTTCTTTCACAAACAATTTGGATCAGAAAAAACACAACAACATTTAATAACGCTTAGAGAAATTTTAAAGAAGGATGTGCCTATTGAAGAAGTTTGTGTTCAAATTAGAACGTACACCGTTTTATCAGCTCGTATTCAAATGTTGCATTTATTGTTTGGTGTTGCTGCTTCTGACGGTGAAATCAACCATCAAGAACTAACTATTATTTCAAAAATAAGTGCTTATCTTGGAATCCCAACCCATGATTTTAATTCCATTAAAGCCATGTTTTTTAAACAAACCGACAGTGATTTCAAAATTTTAGAAATTCCTGAAAATGCTAGTGATGATGATGTTAAAAAAGCCTATCGAAAAATGGCTGTAAAATATCATCCTGACAAAGTAAACCACATGGGAGAAGAATTTCATCATGCTGCCAAAGAGAAGTTTCAACAAGTGCAACAAGCATACGAAAACATTAAAAAAGCAAGAGGAATAAAATAACTGAACTTTCGAAGATAAAAGATACTATATAAATCAAAACTTTTACGTGATTAAAAAACATCATTTTTTAAAAGTAACAATTTTGTTGATGTATAAAGGGATTCAAAGCAT
>PCUH01000248.1:0-1419 GCA_002770955.1 Flavobacteriales bacterium CG18_big_fil_WC_8_21_14_2_50_32_9
TCTTTTTTATTATAATATTCGCTTTGTTGATAATGATAATAATATTGACACCATTCAAACAATTGTTTTTTTAGATTATGATGCTGAAAAAAAAATTTATTATAGTTCAATTGATGAATTAAATGGAGAGTATTACTTTTACCCAAGTGAACCAAAAAAAAGAAACTTTAGCAATCTTGATATACCGATCGTAAAACACTTAAAAAACGAACGTGTCTTTGCAATACATATGGGAATAGGTTTGCTATATTATTTTGTTTATTTTGAGAATAGGTGGTTTATCGTAACAAAATTTCCATACCATACGCAGGTTATTCCTCTGTTTCCATTTGATGAAAATAAATAAAGATGAGAACCATAGTATTGTTAATTTATATTTCTTTACTGACAAGTTTTTTACAAGCACAAGATTCTTTGGCAGAATTTGTATATGGCAACCATGAACTAGATAGTTTTGTTTTAGACAATTTAGTAAGACCTGATGAATGTTTAAAATATGGTATTGATTTTAATATTGATTTAAGCTTTGTTGTAGATACGTTAGGTGCTGTAGCTTATGTAAATATTATTTATACCGAACCTACATTTAAAAAATGGTCAGAAAAATTTTTAGAAAAAATAGACGCTTTAAAACCTTATGTTGAGCAAGAAGTTATTAGAGTAATAAAATCAACATCAGGTTTTTGGTTTCCCTCTGAAATTAATGGCAAAAAAGAAAAACAGATTTTTCATTATAAAATACTTTTAAGAACACCAGAGTTTTATACAAAAGGAGGTAATTTCAGGAACACAGGGATGGATGGAGTTAATGCACCTTATTATATTCCTTTTGATGTTCCTTATACCAACCCTATAAAATATTACAACCTAGGCGTGAAAAAATTAACTCAAAAAAAGTATTTTATTGCCATTAAATATTTTCAGCATTCCATAGAATTAGGCAATCAATCAGTTGATGTTTATTATAATTTAGGAAGTGCCTTGTTACTTAATAATCAAAAAGTAGAAGCCTGTGAAGCATGGAAAAAAGCGTTAGAATTAGGTGATGATGAAGTAAAAGAATTAATTGAAAAATATTGTGTAAAAAAAGATGGTAAATGGTAGATTTGAAGATAGGATGGAAAGAATGTGTAGCTGCAAGCTATAACATAACAGTTAATTAACAGTGTTGTGTACATTGCAAGAAATCAATATCAATTTTATTCTGGTTCGCAAGAATCTACCGTTACTGTTCCACCTGCACATGGAGATTGTTTGCAGAACCCATCACAATAATAGGGATATCCAGCAGGACAACATACCTTAACTTGCGAACACCACAAAGGATAACCACTTTTACAATGTTTTTCTTTTTCACAACCAGTAAATGTTGTGGACATGAAACCAGTCAACGTGATAATTAAAATCATCATACCTAAT
>PCUH01000248.1:1432-1665 GCA_002770955.1 Flavobacteriales bacterium CG18_big_fil_WC_8_21_14_2_50_32_9
CAGATTTTGAAAAATTAGTTTCCATAATGGTTTGGTTTTTATATAAAAAAATCTTCTAACGAAGGTCTTTTAAATCTATTAATAATAAAATGATTTTTATCATAAAATTTATAATCTTTTAACACTAATTAGCTTTTTAATCGTTTAAACCTAAGTTCGATTATTAGAAGTTGTTTAAAAATTCAGGTTTTAAATAAATTTGTTCTTTTTTGCATACAATATAACTGTATTTA
>PCUH01000248.1:1781-9382 GCA_002770955.1 Flavobacteriales bacterium CG18_big_fil_WC_8_21_14_2_50_32_9
CAAACGACTTAAAATTTACAATAGAAATTCCGACAAAATAATTATTTCAAGTATTTCTATAGAAAAAGGAGCAAATTCTCAATTCAGAATTAATGTGGATGGAGTTTCAGGAAATTCGCATACAAATGTAGAGATTGATGGAAATGATAGCCTATTTATTTTTTTAGAAGTAACTATAGACCCCAATAGTATTCTATCACCTTTTGTTGTAGATGATAAAATTATTTTCAACACCAATGGAAACAAGCAAAGTGTTCAGTTATTGGCTTGGGGACAAAACGCACATTATTTCACTCCAAAAAGATATGCTTCAGGGTTGCCACCATTTTCTTGTTTGGATGGTGATTGTGATGGAAATCTTCCTCCAGCAAATGTAAATTGGATAAACGACAAGCCTTATGTAATTGTTGGATATTTGGTTGTAGATTCATTGGATGTTTTAAGTATAGACCCCGGTGTTAGAATCCATCTGCACAATAATTCAGGATTATGGGTGTATAAAGATGGCAATATTAGAATTAATGGAACAATAGCCGATCCTGTAACTTTTCAAGGAACACGTTTGGAGTTTTCTTGGCAAGATATTCCAGGTCAATGGGATAGAATTTGGATAAATGAAGGAAGTACCGATAATGTATTCAATAATGTAATTATTAAAAATGCATTTATTGGCATACAAGCAGAAACGCTACCTTTTTACCCTAATTCACCAACCAGCTCAAACAAACTGAGGTTAAATAATTGTGAGATTAAAAATTCAGCAGCAGTTGGGCTTTTAGCAACCAATTATCAAATTACAGATACCAATTCAGTAATTACCAATTCAGGGCAAATGAATGTTTTTGTTAGGGGAGGAGGGAATTATAGGTTTTACCATACTACAATTGCCAATTACTGGAGCCAAAGTAGTCGCTCCACTCCAGCACTTTTTCTTCAAAATTATTACCAAGATGGGAATGGGAATACACAAGTAAGAGATATAGACTCGGTAATTTTTATCAACACCATAATTGAAGGAAACTTAGAAGTAGAATTTGATGTTGATGAATTAGCTCCAGGAACTATTAATTATAGAATTGATCACGCTATCGTAAGAACATCTAATGCAACACCTTCAACTCATTTTTTCAATATTATAAAGAGTCCGCTCATTCCTGTATTTTCAAATACTCAAAACAATGATTATACATTAGCACCTTTTTCTCCAGCCATAAATGCAGGTAAATTAGCAGGTGTTTTGTTTGATCACGCAGGGAAAACACGTAATTCACCTCCAGATTTAGGAGCTTTTGAGAATTAAAAAGATGTAATATTATTTAATTTTTAAAGTGAAAAAAGTTTGTGTTTCATTAAACAACTTCATTAACTTTGCAAACTAAATTTATGCCAATGACTTGTAAATCTGTTTGTTTTAAATTGTTTTTTTTAGTGTTTATAAGCACAATAAACACATCTTTATTTGCTCAAGATAAAACCACAATTAAATTAGCTAATACTTTTTTTGATAAAGAAAATTTTGAGGAAGCTCTTCCTGAATACTTAGAATTACTCAAGAGTGATGAGGGAAATATGATTTATAATTATCGTGTTGGAGTATGTTATTTGAACACGAACATAGATAAATCAAACGCTGTAACTTATCTAGAAAAAGTAGTAAACTCAGAAAAACCAAACCTAAAAGCCTATTATTTATTGGGAAGAGCGTATCATTTCGCTTATCGTTTCAATGATGCCATTACAATGTACCAAAAATTTAGAGAACTAAATGGTACGGGAATAGATTTAAACGATCTTGAAAAGCAAATTGAATATTGCTATAATGCTATAGAAATAATGAAATTTCAGTTAGATGTAACTTTCAAAAATTTAGGTCCACAAATTAATTCAAATGGGCCAGATTATTACCCTTTCGTGCCTCAAGACGAATCTTTTTTGGTTTTTAACTCAAAGCGTGATGATGGAAGTGCTAAAATGCCAAATGGCAGTTATTTTTCTGAAATCTATTTTTCCAGAACAAAAAACGGAGAACTCTCTAAAGCAAGAAAATTAGATCAAAATATCAATACTTTAAATGGATCTGAAGAAGTGGTTGGATTATCATCTGATGGAAAATATATCTTATTTTACTTTGAAAATGAAAAATATTATGGCGATTTATTTATTGCAGAATTAGAAAATGACAAAGTAATAAATTTAGAAAAACTACCTGTTGAAGTAAACTCATCAAGCCATGAAATTGCAGCATCTATTTCTTCTGAAGGTGATGAAATTTATTTTGCCAGCGACAGAGATGGAGGTTATGGCGGGGTTGATATTTATGTTACTAAAAAATTACCTAATGGCAAATGGGGTCTTCCACAAAATTTAGGAGCAACTATCAACACTAAATTCGATGAAGATTTCCCAAATATTTCTTCCGATGGAAAAACACTTTATTTTAGCTCAAAGGGGCATACAAGTATGGGAGGATACGATATTTTTAAAGCTTCTTGGGACAATGTAAAAAGAACTTGGTCAACGGTTAAAAACTTAGGATATCCTATTAATACTCCAGAAGATAATATGAATTATAGAGAATCTAAAACAGGTAGAACAGGATATATTTCGGCTTTGAGGGCAGGAGGACTGGGTGATTTGGATATTTATAGCGTAACTTTTAATGAAGTTGATCCTGACTACACAGTAATTAAAGGTTTTGTTACTTGTACTGACACTACACAAATTCTTAAAAATGTGATGATTTCGGTCTTAGACTTGCAAACAGATGAAGAGTATGGCTCTTATTTAGCAAATCCTAACACAGGAAGATATATTATTATTCTTCCTCCTGGAAAATTCAATTTTTTAGTAGATGTACCTGGTTACAAAATTTATATGGAAGATATTAATATTTATGGAAAGGATGCTTACAAAAGCACTATTTCTAAAAATATAAAAGTAGAGAAGAAAGAATAGATTAAAAGTTACTCTCAGGTAGATTAATGTGTTTAAATCAATAATATGCAGGTGGGTAAAACATCCCGATAGATCGGGAGCAATATTTCGCTGTCGTTCATTGCGGGCTTGACCCGCAATCTTTTTTATTTATTTGAGATTGTGGTTCAAGCCCGCAATGAACCGTGTTGATGGCGAAAAAAAATATTTACATGAGTAGTAACGATTAAAAAACCTAATCCAATTTCATTTCAGGAATATCCCCCTCAATAATTAATTTTCCAGCTGTTGCGGCTTTTATTTCTTCCACAGAAACACCAGGAGCTCTTTCTCGCAAATAAAAAGCACCTTCTTTTATTTCTAAATAGGCTAAATTAGTAACCACTTTTGTTACGCAACCAACTCCAGTTAGTGGAAGCGTACATTCTGGCAACAATTTACTTTCTCCTTTTTTGTTCGTGTGCATCATAGCAACAATAATATTTTCGGCTGATGCTACTAAATCCATAGCACCTCCCATACCTTTAACCATTACTCCCGGAATTTTCCAATTGGCAATATCGCCATTTTGAGCCACTTCCATTGCACCCAAAACAGTTAACTGAACGTGTTGTCCTCTAATCATAGCAAAACTTGTTGCAGAATCAAAGATAGATGCACCAGGTTGCAAGGTAACAGTTTGTTTTCCTGCATTAATTAAATCAGCATCTTCTTCGCCTTCAAAAGGAAAAGGACCCATGCCTAATATTCCATTTTCCGATTGAAATTCTACTGTAATTCCTTTTGGGATATAGTTGGCAACCAATGTTGGAATTCCTATTCCTAAGTTTACATACCAACCATCTCTTAATTCTTGTGCAATTCGTTGTGCAATTCCGTTTTTATCTAACATAATTTAATGTAACAATTTACTAATTTAGCAATGTAGCAATTATAACAACTGCTTATTTCTTTTTACTTGTGCTTAATATCTTATAAATGATTAATCCAATTTCTTTAATTTGATTTTCCAACTCATTATTAAATGGATAACTTTTTGCTTTTTTACATAAAATCAGCCAATATTTAGTTTCATCAAGTTCTTTAGCTGCAATCTTTATTTTATGAATAAAATCGGCTTTACTTTCTGCATTTTGAGCCTCGTGTACATTTGCACCAATAGATGTTCCTGAACGAAGTAGTTGATTTGCTATTACAAACTTTCTTTTTGATTCTAACTCTTCACAAAAATCAATTATCAATAATGAAAAATCGATAGTTTTGTTTACAATTATGTTGTCTTTTTCTTCCATCTTACTTTTTTTATTGTTACATTAATAAATTACTACATTGTTAAATTAACTTATGAGCGTGAGCGAGTAGTTTTCTGTTCAATTCTTTTTTCATAATTTTTTCCTTGAAAGATTCGTTGTACAAAAATTCCAGGAGTATGAATATGATTAGGATCTAAAGCTCCTTCTGGTAAAAGTTCTTCTACTTCGGCAATGGTTATTTTTCCAGCCATAGCCATCATAGGGTTAAAATTAGCAGCAGTATATTTAAAAACCAAATTCCCTGCTGTATCTCCTTTCCACGCTTTTACTATAGCAAAATCTGCATTCAACGCAGTTTCTAAAATGTGTGGTTTACCATCAAAAACACGAATTTCTTTGCCTTCAGCTATTTCAGTTCCATAACCAGCTGGAGTAAAAAAAGCAGGAATTCCTGCTCCTCCAGCTCTACAACGCTCTGCTAATGACCCTTGTGGAATTAAATCTACTTCCAATTCTCCTGACAACATTTGACGTTCAAATTCATCGTTTTCTCCAACATAAGAAGAAATCATTTTTTTGATTTGTTTTTTTTGGAGTAATAATCCTAATCCAAAATCATCAACACCTGCATTATTAGATATGCAAGTCAAATTTTTTACATTCATTTTCACTAATTGGGAAATACAATTTTCAGGAATTCCGCAGAGTCCAAAACCACCCAACATCAAGGTCATTCCGTCTTTTATTCCTTTGGTTGCTTCTTCTGCATTTGCTACTACTTTGTTTATTGCCATCTTTTTAGTTTAAAGTTTCTAAAGTTCTTAAAGCTTGTAAAGTTTACTAACTACTAACACCTAACGAAATCACCAACTACTTCCGTCTCCATCATTAAAATTATTTTTCAAGTTATATTCTTTGCAATTTAATTCTATGGATAATGGTGCTTGAGGTCGTTCAAAATCTCCGCTCGAAATCTTTAATTTATTATCGGCATGTATTTTTTGCATATAATATCCCCAAATAGGTAAAGCTGTGTTTGCTCCTTGTCCCATGTCGGTAGTTGCAAAACGAATGCTACGCTCATCAGCTCCCACCCAAACGCCTGTAACTAAATCGGGCGTAATTCCCATAAACCAACCATCAGAATTATTTTGAGTGGTTCCTGTTTTTGCTGCTATTGGATAACGATGCCCAGTATAAGGTCTTGATTCTGTAATTCCACCTCGTAATCGCATACCAGTTCCAGCATGATACATTGGGTTTTTACCTCTATTTTTTCTGTAGTCTCCAATACATCTATTCGTTTCACCATCAACTACCCCTTTCATTAAATCTAGCATTACATAAGCAACTTCTTCACTCATCGCTTCGTTTGTTTTTGGTTTAAAATCTATAATTACATTGCCAAACTTATCTTCAACTCTTGTAAACATAGTGGGTTCAATAAAAACACCTTTATTAGCAAGCGATGCCATTGCTCCAACCATTTCATATACAGATAAATCGGCCACACCCAAACATAAGGAAGGAACAGGATCTAATGTGCTAGTAATTCCCATTGCACGAGCTTGTTTCACTACAGCATCTGGTCCGAATTGCTTCATAATATAAGAAGTAACAGAGTTCATCGAGTTTGCTAGTGCATATTTTAATGAGACTTTACATCCTGTATGATATCCATCGGAGTTTTTTGGTGTCCAGCTTTGCAAAATCCCAAATTCTCCTTTGTGAAAAGTGTAAGCATTGTCTGGTACTTCATAACATGGAGAATATCCATTTTGAATGGCTGTGGCATAAACAAAAGGTTTGAAAGTAGAACCAACTTGTCGTTTTCCTGTTTTCACGTGGTCGTAGGCAAAGTTTTGAAAATTCACTCCTCCAACCCAAGCTTTTATATAGCCTGTATGTGGATCAACGGACATTAATCCTGTGTGCAAAAATGTTTTATAATATTTTAAAGAATCTAAAGGTGTGAGAAGGGTGTCTATTTCTCCTTGATGTGAAAAAACGGTCATTTTAATGGGCGTATCAAAAATAATAGGAATAGAATCCTTTTTAACTGCATACGTTTTGTGTCCGCAATCTTCAGCTTGACAAACAAAGAACTTCCCTTCTTTTTTTACAAAATCGCCTCTTCGTCCACAGTTTGCACACTCTTGCCCTGTTAAAATGTGATAACGAGGCGTTCCTTTTTCCATAGCATCTAATAACTTTTCATACTGTGCTTTAGAAATTTTATTGTCGTAAGGATATTTAGCAACTCTGTATTTTTTCAGGTGTTTATCGAATTGTTTTTGAAGCGTTTTGCCAATATATTCTTGAACTGCAAATTCGGCATATTCTTGCATTCGATAGTCAATAGTGGTATAGATTTTTAGTCCATCTTTATAGATATTATAAGGTTTTCCATCTTTTTTGGCGTAAATCAATTTTCCTTTTTCGTCTTTCTTTTTCAATAATTCTTGAAGTTCAAGACGCAGGGTTTCTCTAAAATAAGGAGCGATGCCTTCTTTGTGGTCAACTACTTTATAATCTAATACTATAGGTAAAATTCGTAATGAATCATATTCCAATTGGGTAATAAAATCACTTTTTTTCATTTGAAAAAGTACTACTTCTCTACGTTTTAAAGCATTTTCAGGGAAACGCTTAGGATTATATAGAGAAGGATTTTTTGCCATGCCAACCAATATTGCAGCTTCTTCAATGTTAAGTTCATGAGGTTCTTTATTGAAATATACATTGCATGCCGATTTAATTCCAACGGCATTGTAGATAAAATCGAATTTATTAAGATACATGATTAAAATTTCTTCTTTGGTATATCTTTTCTCTAACTCAACTGCAATAATTTGTTCTTGTAATTTTTGACCAATACGTTCGAAGATATTGTCTGCTTTGTGATCAAACATCATTTTGGCTAATTGTTGCGTAATGGTACTTGCTCCACCAGCTTTTCCAAGATTTACAACTGCTCTTACTAATCCTCTAAAATCAATACCAGAATGATTGTAATAACGCTCATCTTCGGTAGCAATTAATGCATTAATTAGATGTGGAGACAAATCTTCAAAACGGACATTGGTTCTATTTTCTTGAAAATATTTTCCAAGTAATTTTCCATCGGAAGAAATAATTTCTGAAGCTAAGTTGCTTGTTGGATTTTCTAATTCTGCTAAATCAGGTAAATCATCAAAACCTAACGTGCCATTTTTTGCTCCAAAAAACAAAAGAAAAACAAACAAAGTTGGTATCAAAACAAGTATCCAAAAGGTAAGAATAAATTTCTTTTTAGATGTAGGAGTGTGCTTTTTGTTGGTGGTGTTCAAGTTGAATACGTTAAGTGTTAAACGTGGCAAATATATTGAATTTTGTTTGAAGTTAATAGCTTTTAATGCAATAGGTTTAATAATA
>PCUH01000011.1:0-274 GCA_002770955.1 Flavobacteriales bacterium CG18_big_fil_WC_8_21_14_2_50_32_9
CACGATGTGTGGCATTTTTAATACTATTTTTCTATAACGAAAAAGGATGTTGAATTTCAACATCCTTTTTTTATGCTCAACACACATAGATTTTCGAGAATTTTGACGAATTTATTTTTTTCCTTTATCAAGGCACGGCAAATAGCCAATGGCTGTTTGAGCGAGTTTGTGTGTAAGCCAAGCATAGCCATAGCTACGGTTTAAAATTTTAACGCATATAAAGGACGGCAAAAGTACAGTGTACTTTTGAGCGAGACAGTGTGACTGATAAAGA
>PCUH01000011.1:290-501 GCA_002770955.1 Flavobacteriales bacterium CG18_big_fil_WC_8_21_14_2_50_32_9
TCTATGTGTGTTGAGTATATGCCTTATTTTTTTAAGTGATTTATTAGTTTAATAATGGCCTTTCCTCTGTGACTGATGTTATTTTTTTCTGTCATGCTCATCTCAGAAAAAGTTTTACCATACCCTTTGGGTTTAAAAATGGGGTCGTAACCAAAACCTTCAGCACCGCTTTTCTCTTTTGTAATTTCTCCTTCAACAATTCCTTCAAAAC
>PCUH01000011.1:525-4327 GCA_002770955.1 Flavobacteriales bacterium CG18_big_fil_WC_8_21_14_2_50_32_9
CTGGTTCATCATTTAAGGCTTCAATTTCCAACCCAGTATCATCGGCAAAACAATTGTAGCCATATTTTTCATAAACATATTGGGCTTTTTGAATGGCATTACCCTTAATGGTGTCAGAAGTTTCAGGAATATCTTCTAAACATCCGATAGCTGATAAGCTCAACAATTCAACAACTGATGGATTGTTTAATAAATGTTTTATTTCCTTAATTTTATTGTTGTTATTTGTAGCGAAAACCAATTTCATCATATTGAAAACACCTTTTAATATACCTTTTATTTCTGGTAACGAAATTACAACCATTAATGAGGTAATTCGTGAAAAAGTATTTTCATCACCAGGAAAATTTGCAAAAAAATGTGAAAAAGAATTGTCAAAATTAACTGAGTGTGATGAAATTCGCTTAACCACCAGTTGTACCTCAGCATTAGAATTAGCTGCTTTAGCAATAGATTTAAAAGCTGGAGATGAAGTAATTTTACCTTCATTTACCTTTGTTTCCTCAGCCAATGCTTTTGCATTGAGAGGAGCAAAATTGGTTTTTGTAGATATTCATCCAAAAACAATGTGTTTGGATGAAAATTTATTGGAGAAAGCTATTACGCCAAAAACCAAAGCGATTGTTTTAGTACATTATGCAGGGTTAACTGAAAACATCGAAAAAATTGTTGAAACTTGTAAAAAGAACAAACTTTTTTTAATTGAAGATGCAGCACAAAGTATTGATTCTTATTATCATAATAAACACATAGGTACTTTTGGTGATATTGGTTGTTTTAGTTTTCATGACACTAAAAATATTCATTGTGGCGAGGGAGGTGCAATTTTGATTAACAATAACAGTTTAATTAAAAATGTGGATGTTATTTTAGAAAAAGGAACTGACAGAAAAAAATTTCTTGAAGGTAAGATTTCTAATTATAGCTGGCAGAGTTTGGGTTCAAGTTATGGTTTGAGTGAAATAAATGCCGCTTTTTTATTTGCACAACTTCAAGAATTAAAAAACGTAACAAAAAAACGTAACGAACTATATTCCTTATACCAAAAACACTTTCGGTTATTTAAAGAAAAAGGCTTGATTGATTTTCCAATAACGGAAAACAACCACAATGCTCATATCTTTTTTATCAAAGTTGAAAGTAAAAAAGTAAGAAATGAGCTGATTAATCACTTGAAAAAATCAGGAATTAGTGCTTATTTTCACTATTCGCCATTGCATTTAAGCGAAATGGGAAAACAATATCGTTATGTTAACACTGGAAACGATTTTAGTGCAACCGAGAGTGAAAAGATGGTGAGATTCCCTTTGTTTTATGAGTTAACAGAAAATGAAGTTAAATGGGTTTGTAAGAGTGTAAAACGATTTTTTACTGATTAAACATTGGTAGTATTTTCGTATCTTTACAAAAGATTTTGTATTTTAGAACTCCGCTTAAGGTTGAAAAAATTGCTTAACTTTGGAATATGCGAATAGAAAGAACAAATAATGAAATTCTTATCCGACTTTCAGCTCAAACAAATCTGGTTGGTTTACAACGTATTATAGATTATATAAAATTTATAGAAATAGCTTCTAAAAGTAATGCAACAGAAAATCAAATTAATGAGCTTGCTACCGATTCAAAATCAACTTGGTGGGATAAAAACAAAAGTAAATTTATTAAGTGATAATAGTTGTTGACACTAATATAGTTTTTAGTGGACTTTTAAATCCAACGGGTAAGATTAGCGATATACTTTTAAACTCAGTAGGTGTTTTTGAATTTTATGCTCCTGCTTTTATTTTAGAAGAACTTATTAATCACCATCAGAAATTGCTGAAAATCTCAAACCTTAAGAACGATGAACTTAATTTTCTAAAAAGAATATTGTTGAAAAAAATTGAATTAATCGATTTAGATACCATTAGTGGTGAAACTTGGGATAAATCAATAGAATTAGTTCAAAATATTGATGAATTTGATGCCCCTTTTATTGCGTTGAGTATTGAACTCTCTGCACCATTATGGACAGGAGATAAAAAACTAATAAATGGATTGAAAAAGAAAAATGTTGACTGGATTTTAAGCACTGATTTAGTTTCAAAAATTCGAAATAAGGAATAAATTCTAACAACAATCTTGTAATTGAAATTATGCCTTAGTGATAATAAATAAAAATTAGGGTAAGCTATATAGATATGAGCAAAATGAAAACTCGAACACAATTTATAGACGAAAATGCCCATTTGTTTTGGTACATTCGAAAGGATAAATTACATGCTATTAGTGATGAAGTGTTGGTAGAGTTTATTTTAAGTTATGCCGATTTGCCTCAAATTAAAGAATTGATTGATATTGTAGGAGAAAAAAAGGTAGCTAAAATTGTGGAAAACAACATTATAAAAGTAAAAAAACACCAACGACAAAATTATTTTACATCTACATTAAATTTATTCGGACAATATTTTGCATCAAAAGGTTTACTTAAACATACTATCTAACGAGCAACGAGAAATTTTGCCTCTTATTCAACACTTTTACAAAGATTATGTATTGGTTGGAGGAACTGCTATAGCTCTGCAATTAGGACATCGAGAATCTATTGATTTTGATTTGTTTACTTTTAAAAACAAAAATCAATTTAAAACCATTGATGAACTTTCTAAAATTAGTACTTTTCCAATAGTTAAATTACGAGAATTAAAGAATCAAGCACATTTTACCATTAATGGAGTAAAAATTACCTTTTTCAATTATCCTTATCGAATAAAATCATCTCAAAAAATAGACAGAATTAAAATGCCTACTCTTTTAACATTAGCTGCCATGAAGGCTTTTGCTTTAGGAGGAAGAGCCAAATGGAAAGATTATGTTGATCTCTATTTTATTCTAACTCATGGTATTGCTTTAGAAGAAATAATACAAACAGCCAAAGAACTATTTAATACAACATCTACTACTGTTTTTTCTGAAAAATTATTTATTGAACAACTGACCTATTATAAAGATATTAGTTATGAGGAGGAAGTAATTTATGCCATCAAAAACCCACCAACTGATGACGAAATTAAAGCTGCTTTAAAACAATTTTCTTTTGCATATATTGATAAACGATAAGATTTAAAACAGTATGATTCCAGCTTTAGGTTTATATGATTATAGCTCAAAAGAAAGTGAACGGATAGTGAGGTTGCCTTTGTTTAATGGGTTAGCTGAAAAAGAGGTGGAGTGGGATGGTAAGGGGGATAATAATTTTTTTTGAAGATATATGTTATCAGCATTAGATTATTTTGATTTAAAACTCGGTTTATATGATATATGCTTAGCCATCATTTATTTTGGAGTGTTATATATTATAGCTTTTCATTATAAAAGAATGAGAATTGCTAAAAATCCAGAATATAAATATTTTATTCTTGGTTTAACAGCGAAAGTTGTAGGCGGTTTTATGTTTGCTATACTAACTGTTTATTACTACAAAGGAGGAGATAGTTTAAGTTATTATAAAGCAGCCGAAGATGTAACAAAAATTTTTACGTATAACCCAATACGAGTTTTAGAATTATTTTTTACAACTTACGAAAATTTAGATTTAACTGGTGATAGAGTAGATCTGGAAACAGTTTATTTTGTTAATGGAACAGATATTTGGGTTATGGTTAAATTAATTGTTATTGCAAATTTTTTCGGATTGTTTTCTTACGGTACAACAACCGTATTGTTTGCTGCTGTTTCTTTTGTTGGGTTGTGGGCGGCATATTCTAATTTTTGTAAAATATATCCCAACTACAGTAAACATTTAATGATTAGTTTCTTTATG
>PCUH01000229.1:0-7410 GCA_002770955.1 Flavobacteriales bacterium CG18_big_fil_WC_8_21_14_2_50_32_9
TCCTTCGCACATTCATACAATTCGCTTCGCTTTTGCATGAATAAAGCGGGTTAACTCACAGCACTAAGTGGACTTTCAATTTTGTGAACTTCTAACTTGTTTCCTTTTAATATGGGAACTAACTTACTCTGATTTAAGGTAAGGCAGCATACTATATCCTCTTCTAAATTAAGATTGCTAAGTCTTTTCCGATGAGAGGATTCTCCTAAAAATTGATATAGATTTCCTTTTGCATTTTCATATAAGTTTAAAGCAGCAATTGCACTATCAGCTAAGTCATGAAATCGAATATTTTCAGCAAGTTTTTCAACTACAGCTCCTGCAAAAAGGGTGTCTTCTAAATTAAATCTTTCTTTCCACCCAGCACAAAGCAGTAACACATCTTTGTCTTCTTTTTCTATAAAATCACAAACTGCATCTAAATTATAAAAAGACCCAATAATTACTTGTTGAGCATTTTTAGCAACATCAATGGCTTGCGTTCCGTTTGTGGTGGTTAGTACTATGGTTTGGTCTTTATATTTTCCTTTTTGAAACGTGAGTGGTGAGTTACCAAAATCAAATCCATCAATTACTTCAGCGTTTCTTTCTGCACCCACCACATAGCCTTTTTGTTTATATTCAGTAGCTTCTTCTATTGTTGCCACAGGAATTACTGCTGCTACTCCATCTTCAAATGCTGCACAAATAGCTGTGGTAGCTCTAAGCACATCAATCACTACAACAATACAGTTCCTATTATCAAAGTAGATAGGAAATAGTGTTGGTGAAAAACACACTTCTACTTTGTTTTTGGTTTGTGAAGAAATTTCGCCCATTTGATTTGGAGATTGTGTTTATCTGTAATGTCAAGAGACTGAACTGTAAAGTTCAAATTCAAGGCTTTCGAAGTTTTGAAAATCAGGAGTTTACTTTCGTAAATGACTGGTTTTTAAAACAAGAATAACGAAGAAGTTGGGCTTTACAGACAGACTCTAATTATTGTAAAAAGGTGTTTTCACAACACTAGCTTTTATTTTTTTATCTCTAATCAAAATATAAATTTCGGAACCTAATTTAGAAAATGCTGTTTTCACATAACCCATTCCTATTGCTTTATTGAGTGATGGTGATTGTGTTCCTGAAGTTACTACTCCTATTTCATTTCCATTAGCATCAACAATTTTGTAATCGTGACGAGGAATACCTCTTTCTATTAATTCAAAACCTACTAATTTTTTAGCTACACCTTGTTCCTTTTGTTTTTTCAAATTTTCGGCATTTACAAAATCTTTAGTAAATTTAGTTATCCAACCCAAACCAGCTTCTATTGGTGAAGTTGTGTCGTTAATATCATTTCCATATAAGCAAAAACCCATTTCTAAACGAAGGGTATCCCTACAAGCTAATCCAGCCATTTTTAGTCCTACAAGTTTTCCTGCTTCTTGGATTGCATTCCAAATTTTTTCTGCATCTTTATTATAAAAATAAACTTCGTACCCTCCTGCTCCTGTGTAGCCTGTAGAAGAAATAATTACATTTTCCACTCCAGCAAATGTTCCTTGTTGCACGGTGTAATAAATCATATCTAAACTCATGTTAGTTAGCGGTTGAAGCACTTTTTGTGCATTTGGACCTTGAACTGCTAACAACGAAATTGAGTCAGAAATATTTTCTATTGCTACATGGTTTGTATTGTGTTTTACCACCCAGTTCCAATCTTTTTCAATATTAGCTCCGTTTACAACCAACATATAATTGTCTTTTCCCATTTTATAAACCAACAAATCATCTACAATTCCACCATCATTATTCGGAAAACATGAATATTGTACTTTTCCTGTGTCTAATACAGAAGCATCATTTGAAGTTATGCGTTGAATCAACTCTAATGCTCCTTCACCTTTAATGGTAAATTCTCCCATGTGCGAAACGTCAAACATTCCTACATTGTTCCGTACATTCAAATGCTCATCAATTAACCCTGTATATTGCAAAGGCATATTAAATCCTGCAAATTCAACCATTTTTGCACCCAAATCAATGTGTTTTTGTTTTAGGCTAATGTCTTTAATTTCTATAGTTTCCATAATTAGTTTGTTATTGGTAAAAAAAAAACAAATGTAGAAATAAATATGCTTCTATTAAAAAAAAACAGATAGATTTACTAAAAACAAAGTAATAAAAAAACGAACTATTGCAAACTTATGCTAATCTAAAACGATTAATTATCTTTGCTGCTCAATAAAAAAGATGGTATTTTTTGTTAACGGTCGGTTTCTTACCCAACATCCTACGGGAGTGCAGTTTTTTGCTCAAGAAATTTGCAACGAATTACAGGTAAATTCTACCATCGTTTTGCTTACTCCAAAAACCAGATTAAACAAAAACTATTCGTTGGAAAACAAAAACATCAAACAAATTGGTATTTTTAAAGGTCATCTTTGGGAACAAATTAGCTTGCCTTGGTTTTTGTTTTGGCAAAAAAACTGGTTTTTATTTAATTTTTGCAATACGGCCCCACTTTTTATAAGAAACCAAGTTGTTACCGTTCATGATTTAGCTTTTATGCGAAAAGAAAAATGGTTTGACCCTGTTTTTAAAATGGCTTATCAATTTTTAATCCCCAACATCCTTAAAAAAAGCAAGGTTGTGGTTACTGTTTCTGAAACTATAAAAAAAGAAATGGAAGCCTATTTTCAGCTTCCTTCAACAAAAATTGGTGTGCTTACCAACAAAATAAGTGCTGCTTTACTAACTGCTTCTCCAACATCACCCAACAGTTCAATTATTGAAAATGAGTATTATTTAATGGTTGGTTCCGATAATCCTCGTAAAAATTTTGCTTGGGTAGAAAAACAATTTACAACACATTTCCCTACCAAAACACTTGTAATTGTTGGTAGTAATCATCAAAGTTTTTCGGCAACCGAAAAAATAGATGCTTCAACTATTTTACGCATTTCATCTGCTTCGGCAAATGAATTGGCTTGGCTCTACAAAAATGCCATTGCGTTTATAAACCCTTCAATTTATGAAGGTTTTGGTATTCCAAACATTGAAGCAATGTATTTTAATTGTCCTATTTTGTGTTCAGATATCCCCATTTTTAGAGAAGTTTGTGAAGAAGCAGCAATCTATTTTGAGCTTAATAATAGTACTAATTTTATAAAAAAAATTAATGAATTAGAAAAAATTGATATTTCTGATTTTGAAGTTTTAGCTAAAAAAAGAATCGAATTTTATCAAAATAAAAATAGGGTGGAAACACTTTTAAAATTAATAAAAAAATGAAAGTAGCATTTGTTCAAGATTGGTTGGTTGTTGATGGTGGTGCTGAAAAAGTGGCTAAAGAAATCATCAACTGTTTTGATGCTGTTTCCATTTTTAGTTTAATTGATTTTTTATCAGACAAAGACCGAGAAGAAATTTTAGGAGGGAGAAAAAGTACCACCTCTTTTTTACAAAAATTTCCGAATGCAAAAAATGGATATAGAAATTATTTTCCTCTTTTCCCAACAGCAATTGAAAGCTTAGATTTTTCGGGGTTTGATTTAATTATTTCGTCCTCTTATGCAGTTGCAAAAGGAATTAAAACAACTAAAAATCAAACACATATTTGCTATTGCCACTCCCCTATCCGTTATGCTTGGGATTTGGAAGATGAATACCTTTCGCACGTTGGTTTTTTTAAGCGAACTGTTGCCAAAATTTTTTTAAGTTACATTCGGAAATGGGATGTAAAAACCGCTAACAGAGCCACGCATTACCTTACCAACTCACACTATGTTGCAGAACGCATCAAACGGATTTACAACCGAGAAGCAACCGTAATCTATCCGCCTGTTGATACAACTAGTTTTGCTTTTGAGTCGCAAAAAGACAACTACTATTTTACCTCAGCTCGGATGGTTGCTTACAAAAAAATGGATGTGATTGTAAAGGCTTTTGCGGAATTACCAGAACTTAAATTAATTGTTTCGGGCGATGGTCCAGAATTAGAAAAATTAAAACAATTAGCCACTAAAAATGTTGAATTTATTGGTTTTGTAGAAAAATCTTCACTTATTCAATCTATGCAAAAAGCCAAGGCGTTCATTTTGGCTGCCGAAGAAGATTTTGGAATTACCAGCATTGAAGCCCAATCGTGTGGAACACCTGTTATTGCTTATAAAAAAGGAGGTTATCTAGAAACAGTAGTAGAGCAAAAAACAGGCTTGTTTTTTGAACATCAAACACCCGAAAGCATTGCAAAATCTATTCGTAGTTTTGAAGCATTAAAAACACCTTTCAATGCTGTTGATTTTAAAACTAATGTGGAAAAATTTAGTATTGAACGATTTAGAAAAGAATTTAAAACATTTTTAAGCCAACATGGTTTCCCAACAAACAAGTAAATATTATTTTTTTGCAACATTAATTTTAGCTTGCTTTCCTTTGTTTAGCATTAAAATAACTTCGTTGGTTATTGGTGTTTGGGTAATTTTTGCTATCATCTTTGGAATTATACATTTTAAAACCACACAGCGAATTTCGGTATTCCAACTTGGAATTCAACTTGCTTTGTTTATTTTGTTGGCTCTTTGGTGCGTTATTGATGGCTCATCATCGGCTAATTATTTATTGGAAAAATCGATGAGTTTAGCGTTATTTCCTATTGCTTTTTATTTATCTCCCTTCAAATTTTCAACAAAACAAATCACTAAAATTGAACTCATTTTTTCTGCTGCAACCATGTTAATTGTTGCAATAGGAATTTTGATGACATTTATTGAAATTTTTTCCTTATTAGAAAAAGGTTCTGTGGCATCTATGTATCAGCAAATAGCCAATTCACCCGATTTTTATTTTTATTTTCGCACTGGATTTGAAAAATACGTAAAACTTCATCCTACTTATGCATCTCTTTTTTTAGGATTATCATTTTTGTTTATTTTAAAATATCTTTTAACCAACTACGCTTCATTAAAAATTATTCAGCGTTTAATTTTTATCTTGTTACTAAGCATTGTCATTTTATTTCAAGCACTTTTGGCATCTCGAACACCCTTTGCAGCAACATTATTTGGTGCATTGTTATTATGCTACTTCCAATTAAAAAGAAAAATAATCATTGTGTACTTACTCTTGGGCGTTGCTTGTTTAAGCACACTACTTTATTTTACAGTACCTTCATTTGCAGCACGTTTTGCCGAAATTTCGGTAACTAATACTGCAGTTCCTCAAGAAGGATTAGGTGATTCTTTTAACGTACGCTCTGGCATTTTAACATGTAGTTTTGAGTTGATAAAAAACAATTGGTTAATAGGAATAGGGCCTGGAAATGTACAACCTTTTCTCAATGCTTGTTATATGGAAATTTCTCCAACTGCTTATGAAAATATGAACTACAACACGCACAATCAATTTTTGGGTTATTGGGCTGCACTTGGTGTGTTGGGACCCTTGTTTTTGTTGTTATTTTTAATACAACCCATTTGGAAAGGAATTAAAGCAAAAAATACATTTCCATTAATTATTGGACTATTCTTTTGTATTTGTTTTCTAACAGAAAACACCCTATCGAGGCAACATGGAATTGTTCCTTTTGCATTTTTTATGTGTCTTTATTTTTATGATATAACCTATAAAGAAAAACATAATCCTAAAAAAAACATATAAAACTTTACAACTAATAACATAAGAGTAACTATATTTGTAGCTTAGATGAAACGAGCCATGCTAAAAAGTTTAACAAACAGGAGAATGATTATTGGCGACTTCCATGTGTCCGAAAAAAACAATGAAATAAACACATGAAAAAAAGTGATAGAATTATATTAAACCCCACCCAGTTTGATCTTACCATAAAAAGACTTTCGCATCAATTAATAGAAAACTATACCGATTTTTCCGATACAGTTATCATTGGACTTCAACCAAGAGGTACTTTTTTGGCTGAACGCATAAAAAAAGAACTCCAAACCATTGATAAAAAAATTAAAATTGATGTCGGTGCATTGGATGTTACCTTTTTTAGAGATGATTTTAGAAGACAAAATCAACCCATAATTCCTAATAAAACAGAAATTAATTTTATTATTGAAAACAAACGAGTAATCCTGATGGATGATGTGCTTTTCACTGGCAGAACCATTCGTGCTGGCTTGGATGCTATGCTGGCTTTTGGAAGACCAAAAACAGTTGAGCTGCTTGTTTTAATTAACAGAAGATATAAAAGACATCTTCCCATCCAAGCTGACTATATTGGAAAAAATGTTCATTCCATTGTTTCGGAAAGAGTGAAAGTGAATTGGAAAAGTACCGACAAAGAAGATAAAGTAATTTTATATACACCTGAGTTTTGATGTGTGAACGACTAATGACTAATGACTAATGACTAAAATGACTAAACTAAGCACCAAACATTTATTAGGAATAAAATACCTTCAGAAAGAAGACATTAACCTGATTTTTGAAACTGCTGATCATTTTAAACAAGTCATAAATCGCCCCATTAAAAAAGTACCTTCCTTGCGAGATATTACTATTGCCAATTTATTTTTTGAAAACTCAACCCGAACTAAACTGTCATTTGAATTAGCCGAAAGACGTTTATCTGCCGATGTTATTAACTTTGCATCATCGAGTTCGTCTGTTACCAAAGGCGAAACCTTAATTGATACGGTAAACAACATTCTTTCTATGAAAGTTGATATGGTGGTAATGCGGCACCCAAACCCAGGAGCTGCTTATTTTTTATCTCAACACGTTGATGCAAAAATTATAAATGCTGGCGATGGTGCTCACGAACATCCTACACAAGCATTATTAGACGGCTATTCCATTCGAGAAAAATATGGCGATTTAAAAGGTAAAAAAATAATAATTGTAGGCGATGTTATTCATTCCAGAGTGGCTTTATCAAACATCTTTTGCCTACAAAAAATGGGAGCAATAGTTAAAGTTTGTGGCCCTTTAACTCTTATTCCAAAATACATTTCATCATTAGGTGTTGATGTAATAACAAATCTAAAAGACGCTTTAGAGTGGTGCGATGTGGCAATGATGTTGAGAATTCAATTGGAACGACAAAACATAAAATACTTTCCTTCTATTAGAGAATATACCCTTTTATATGGGCTGGATAAAGCATTATTAGATAGTTTATCTAAGAAAATAACCATCATGCACCCAGGACCAATAAACAGAGGTGTAGAAATTTCGTCAGATGTAGCCGACAGCAATCAATCTATTATCTTGAATCAAGTAGAAAACGGTGTTGCCATTCGTATGGCAGTGCTTTATTTGTTGGCAGGGCGGATTGATTGATTAATGTGTGAATTATTTAATGTGTAAATGTTTGGATACCGAATAACCGACAACTGTGAACTAATAACCATTAACTTTTAACAAATAATCAATAACTTAAAACTAAACTCATAAACTTTT
>PCUH01000229.1:7420-17447 GCA_002770955.1 Flavobacteriales bacterium CG18_big_fil_WC_8_21_14_2_50_32_9
ACTAACATTAAACTTTAAACATATAAGCATGAAAGCAGTAATAAAAACAGAAAAAGGAGACATGACCGTAGAATTTTACGAAAAAGATGCTCCTAAAACAGTAGCAAATTTCACAACCTTAGCAAAAAAAGGTTTTTATGATGGATTAACTTTCCACAGAGTACTTCCTGATTTTGTAATTCAAGGTGGATGCCCTGATGGAACAGGTGCTGGTGGTCCAGGATATGCTATCGATTGTGAATTAGATGGAGAAAACCAATACCACGACAGAGGTGTTTTATCTATGGCTCATGCCGGAAGAAACACAGGAGGTTCTCAATTTTTTATTTGCCACAGTAGAAACAATACTGCTCACCTAGACAGAAACCACACTTGTTTTGGTAAAGTGGTAGAAGGTGTTGACATCATTGATGATATCAGACAAGGTGATAAAATTTTGAAAATTGAGATTTTGTAAGTTAATTTTTTTTTATGCTTAAAGATTCAGGCAAATGGAAAAATTAATAAAACCAGCATATTTCAAAATATGGAAATCTATGTTAGATGTAGATATTCAAAAGGAGTTTTCCGCTATTGAAAAAACAAAATTAGAAACGCATAGCTTTACGTTTTACACCTCTGTTTCGGTAATGTCGTCATCAAAAATAGAAGGCGAACAAATGGAAATAGACAGTTACGTAAAACACAAAATGCTGAATGTAGAATATTTATCGGAATTAACTGAAAAACCGAACGATTTATACAATGCTTATCTGTTTGCAAAAGAAAACAAACTTAACCAAAACAATTTTTCACATGCACATCAGCTAATTGCTGCTCACTTGTTGCCCAAAAACCAAAGAGGAGCTATCCGAAAAACGGAAATGCTGGTTATGGAACATAAAACGGGCAGAATACAATATGAAGCAGCCCCATTAAGTATTGTAAAAGACAGTTATTCTGAATTGTGGGGTGAAATTGAAAACCTGTTAAAACAAAAACTCACAATTGAAGAAGTTTTTTATTATGCCTCATTTATTCATTTGGCTTTTGTAAATATTCATCCGTTTGGAGATGGTAACGGAAGAATTTCACGCTTGCTTGAAAAATGGTTTTTAGTAGAAAAATTAGGCGAAAGAGCATGGTACATACCATCAGAAAAATACTATTACAAGAATGTAACCAATTATTATAAAAACTTAGCAAGATTGGGTTTGTTTTATGAAGCATTAGATTATGACAAATCAGTATCCTTTTTACTTATGCTTCCTCAATCATTAAATTTTGAAAAATAAACAATGAAAATAAAAAAATAGTTATACGATGCACAAAACACAAACACAAACACTAGTTGAAATGCTTGAATTGTCGAGAGAGTTAACCAAATTTTACCTTTCGCACTTAAAAGGAAAAGACGAACATAAAATTTTTGAAATTGATGGCAAACAATTTAATAGTATTAGTTGGTTGATTGCTCACATTACTGTTTCAGAAAATTGGTTACTATTGGTTTGCACTGGTGGCGAAAAAGTTGCCATTCCTTGGGCTAGACAATATGGATTAGGAAGTGAGCCACCTAAAAAGGAAGATGCTCCTTCGTTTGAAGAAATTTTGAAATACTTTAAAGAAGTACACCAAAAAGCAATAAACTACGTTAGTAAATTAACGGATGAAGATTTGGCAAAACCAACTGCCAACGGAACAAATTTTGGAGGAGAAGATAGTGTTGGAGCAATTATAAAACACGCTATCCGACACGAATGTGTACACGCTGGTCATTTGAGTTGGTTATGCAAATTGTTCGATGTGAAAACTATATAAAAAGGTGTAGGGGTTAGTAGTTAGGCGTTAGTTTGATGTTCAATCCCTAACTACTAATCCCTAACTACTAATCCCTAAAAATCTTATGAAACAACTCTCTTTCTTACTTTCATTTTTTATTGTTACGTCCCTATTTGCACAAGAAAAATACCAAGGCTTGCTTTGGGAAATATCTGGAAATGGGTTAGAAAAAAACTCCTACATCTATGGGAATATGCATGTGAGTGGAAGAATTGCCTTTCATTTGGGAGAAGAGTTTTTTGATGCCATTAAAAGTGTTGATGCCATTGCGTTAGAATCGAACCCAATTATGTGGTTGGATGAAATTTTAGGCTCGGAATATGCCAATAATTATTTGGGTAACTATGCTATTGACAACCAACCATACAAAGGATTTTATCAAGATGCTTTTAAATTAAAAAAAATAGATAATCAAGCACTTGCCTATGAAATTTCTTCCGATCATTATTTAGCAAACTGGTTGCTTTATAGAGAAAACAAAGCCAATTCCGATTTTGAAGAAGAAACCTTTTTGGATATGTTTATTTATCAAGCGGCAAGCAAAAACAATAAACCTATTTATAGTTTAGAATATTTTGAAAAAACAGATAAATTGACACGGCTAGCTTATCTTCCAGATATGGAAGACAAAGAAATGCCTGATTGGTTAAAAAAAATGACGAAAGAAAAATCAGAGTATGATTTAATTTCAGATGCCTACCGAGCCCAAGATTTAGACATGATAGATTCTTTACAATCAGCTCTTTCAACCTATAACAACATAAAATATATGCTCTATGAAAGAAATATTATTATGGCATTAAATATTGACTCTATAATAAAAACGAACACCAGTTTATTTATAGGAATTGGAGCAGCTCATTTACCCAAAGACAAAGGCGTTATTAATTTATTAAGACAAAAAGGATATACCGTAAAAGCCCTGCCTGTTACCATCTCAAAAAAATCGAAAGACGAAATCGAAAATTTTCATAAAAAGAAAAAACAATTGCCCTATCTCAATGAATTTGAAACTGAGTTTTTCTCTTTAAAAGTACCAGGAAAAATGTACGAGACACCTTCATTAAATCATCAACGCTTGTTTTTTTCGCCTGAACTCACAAATGGTTCTTTTTTCATGGTTAACCAAATTAGCACCTATACTTATTTTAACCAAACAAATTCAGCAAATTATGAAGTAAAGATAGACAGTCTTTTATTTGAAAACATTCCTGGGAAAATCATTTCAAAAACACCAATAACTAAAGATGGTTTTAAAGGAATTGATGTGCTGAATAAAACAAAGTCAGGTAATTATCAACGCTATCAATTTGTTTTCACCCCACTAAATATCTTTATTTTTAAAATGGGCGGAAAAGATAATTTTGTTGAAATTGAAGGAAATCAATTTTTTAACACCATAAAAATGAAACCCATAACTAAAGACTGGAAAAAAATTCAGCCTTTAAAAACAGATTTTGAAGTGGAGGTGCCTAATTATTATAACATTAAAAATAACACAAAAATAGCATCTCTTTATGGACATACTGAAATAGAGGCTTATGATGATGATGATAAAAATTATTACTTTTTGAAAAAAGCTTCTTTGTTTGATACTAAATTTATTGAGCAAGACAGTTTTGAGTTACACAGAATTGCAGATATGTTTTTGAAAGAGTTGAAAATTGACTCATCAATTAAAGAAATGGATTTAATCAATGGGTATCCTTCTCTTTTAGCTTACTGTCCTTCAAAAGACAGCACTTCCTTCATCTCTTTAAAAATAATTATAAAAGGTGCATATTATTACTTGTTGGCAAACGTATCTCCTACATACAAAAAATCTAACCCATTCTTTGAATCATTTACATTTACAGATTTTTCATACACTTTTGATTTTAAAGAAAAGATAGATTCTAATATGCAATTCAAGGTAAATTCAAACTACATATCTCCTGGTGATTTCGAACAATTATTTGAAATTGAAAATGCAAAAAAGAAAGCAAAAAAAGAGACTAAGGATACTGATTTTGAATACAAATATAAAACTGAAAATTATTATTCAGAAAATTTTGAACGTATTGCTGTTGAATTTATTAAAGAACATCATTACAAACAATATTTAAGCTTAGATTCCTTGTGGAACAAAGAAATTAATTACATAAAAAAAGAAAATAAATTAATTGTTTTAGACAAAAAATATACACAAAAAGACAACATACATTATTTAGATGTTATTTTTGGCGACACCAACAGTATAAGAACCATTAAAACACGAATAATTCTTAAACACGGAGCGGTTTACGTGTTAAAAACCACCTCAGATTCTTTAAGTAAACCGAGTAAGTTTATAGAAACCTTTTTCAAAACATTTACACCTTCAGATTCTCTCATTGGAAACGCTGTATTAGCCAGCAAATCTAACTTGTTTTTTGAAGCCTTGAATGGAACAGATAGCCTTGAAAAAGAGCGAGCGTTAAAATCGGTGAAAAAGAAAATTATTTTTTCTGAAAAAGATGTTGATAGAATTATAGCTATTATAAAGGATTATCCGTTTCCAGAAAATCATATTGAATCTAAAAAGCAGTTAATTATAGATTTAGGAGAATTAAATAGTCCAAAAATAATTCCTTTTTTAGAACAACTTTATCCAGTTGTTGAAGACACGGCTATGTATCAATTAGCTATTTTAGAAGCACTTATTAAACAAAAAAACAAAAGTGCCTTAGTAAAATTTACAAAATTACTCGATTATGACATTCCATTAGGAAGTAAAGGAGATGACATCAATTCCTTATTTTACTCATTTAGAGACAGTTTAGTATTAGCTGAGGTTGTTTACCCACAACTACTAAACTTTACTTTTGTTTCTGATTACAAAAAACCTATATATAACTTATTAGCTCAATTGGTTGATAGCAATTACATCAAACCAAAAAAATACACCAAATATTATAAACAAATTCTGAGAGAAGCAAAAATTGAATTAAAAAGCCAAATAAGCTACGAACAAGCTCAAAGAGCTAAACAAAAAGATAAAACTTCTTACTATTACTCAAGTTACAGAAATGAAGGCAATCAAACTTTAGTAACCTATTCCAAATTATTAATTCCATTTTACACAAAAAAAGAAGTTAAAGCCTATTTTGATAAATTAAGAACAGTTCAGGATTACCAATTACTTACAGACATAAATTGTAAATTAGTATCAAACGATATTGGAGTAACCAAAGAAGTATGGAACTATTTGGCTGATGATGTAATTAATTATGCCTACCTCTATCAAGAACTTGAAAGGATAAAAAGATTAGATTTATTTCCAAAAAAAGAAAATATGCAGCTTGAAATAGCCAAATCAATCTTATATCAAAAAAGTTTTAATTTTAATGAAGATAGCTTGGAATTTATCTCAACAAAAGTGGTAACCGTGCAAAACGAAACAGGTAATGTTTATTTCTTTAAAAGCAAAAAACCTAAAGACGACAATTGGAAACTTGATTATACTGGACTCCAACCATTAAGTGAAATCGAAGTTAAAATTGAAGATGTTGTAACCAAAAAAGGAGAGAAAATCTTAAAAGATAAAAATATGGAAGAACTAATTAATGAAAAAATTAAATCCATAGAAATAATTGGACACAAAAGAGCAAGAGAAGAAGATGACGGTAGCAGTTATTTTGATTTCTTTTAAAATTATTATGCTTTGTTACGTTTTTATTTCTAATAATTGTTGTCATTTAAAAAAAAGTATTAAATTTGCGTCCCCTTAAAAAAACATTCGACTTAAAAATAAAGAAATGAAAAAAGAAATACATCCAGAAAATTACAGATTAGTTGTTTTTAAAGACATGTCAAATGAATATTCTTTCATTTGCAAATCTACTGCAAACACAAGCGAAACAATTAAATGGGAAGATGGAAATGAATATCCAGTTGTTAAATTAGAGATTTCACACAAATCACACCCCTTTTACACTGGCAAAAACCAAGTGGTAGATACTGCTGGTAGAATTGATAAATTCAAAACTAGATACGGAAAACATACAAAATAATACATTCCTCGATTTGAAACATAAAAATCCTTCTGTTTACTCAGGAGGATTTTTTATTTTTGTACTTTAGTGATTTATAAGTTTAATGTCTAACACCATAGAAATGAATCTCGTATTTTTTGAAGAAAACAGAAAAGCATTTTTGCCATTAGTTTTTACCAAACCATTAGCAAAAATCAGAATAGGAATACTCACTATAGAAGAAAAATGGGGCTACTTTTTTAATCAAAAAAAAACGACACTATCCTATCTTACTGAAGATTATTTATCCAAAAAATATCCCCTAACTACCCAAAAAGAAAATCTATTTATCAACGCTCAATTTTTGCCTACTAAAGAGCTCATTGCTTTTATTCAAGCTGAAATTAATCTGAATGAAGCATTCGTAGTGGATGGAGTAATAGTTGTTGCCAAATGCGATATAGCTACTTTCAATGCAGGTAATTTTGAAACGATTGTTGATATTTCTGATTTTAAATTAACTGAAATAACCCATTGTACAGATATTTTCACAAAAAACCACCTTGCCATTCAACAAGATTTTGAGTTACTTACTTATGGAAGAACGTCAGAAAAAATAAGTGAAACAAACACAATAATTGGCACAGCTATTTTCATAGAAAAAGGAGCAAAAGTAGAAGCTACAGTTTTGAATGCAACAGATGGTCCTATTTACATAGGTAAAGATGCTGAAATAATGGAAGGAAGCCTCATTAGAGGTCCATTTGCATTGTGTGAACACGCTACTGTGAAAATGGGGGCGAAAATTTATGGAGCTACCACCATTGGTCCACATTCAAAAGTAGGTGGAGAAGTTACAAACAGTGTAATTCAAGGCTATTCTAACAAAGGACATGATGGGTTTTTAGGAAATTCTGTTATTGGTGAATGGTGCAACTTAGGAGCTGACACCAATAATTCCAACCTAAAAAACAACTATGGGGAAGTAACTCTTTGGAGCTATCAAACCAATAAATTAGAGCCAACTGGATTGCAATTTTGCGGATTAATTATGGGCGACCATTCTAAATGCGGTATAAACACCATGTTCAATACAGGTACAGTTGTGGGAGTTTCTGCAAATATTTTTGGAGGCGGATTTCAACAAAAATTCATTCCTTCTTTTTTGTGGGGTGAAAGTGCAACTTTTCAATTAGAAAAAGCTTTTGGTGTTGCTGAGAAAGTAATGGAAAGAAGAAAAATTACGCTTTCAGAAGTTGATAAAGACATATTAACTGCCATATTTGAGCAAACAAAAGTATTAAGAAAATAATTCCGCCAAAATTTCCGATTTTAACGATTGGCACAACCATTGACATTTTAGCTTTTTTGAAAAGTAACCCATTATAATATATTTAACTTTCACAAATACTATGAACGATAATTTCAACTTTGAAAATTTAGCTATTTCCAACATAATTGACGATGACACCGAGTTTCTTCCTTTATTATCAAATGACGATGAAGAACAAATTAACGCTGAAGAAACACCAAAAGAACTTCCTCTTTTGCCACTTAGAAACACTGTTTTATTTCCAGGAGTAATTATTCCAATTACAGTGGGAAGAGATAAATCCATTAAATTAATTAAAGAAGCCTACAATGGTAACAAAACATTAGGAGTTGTTGCTCAAAAAGATGATTCTATTGAAGATCCAGCTCCAAAAGATTTGAATAAAATAGGAACTATTGCTTTTATCCTTAAAATGCTTCGTATGCCCGATGGGAATACTACTGTGATTATTCAGGGGAAAAAACGATTTAAAATTGATGAATTTACTCAAACAGCACCCTATATAAAAGCGAAAGTAACTGAATTCAATCAAATAGAAAAACCAAGTGGAAAAAGCTTTAATGCACTTGTTTCCTCCATAAAAGATTTAGCTTCGCAAATTATACAACAATCACCAAACATACCTACAGAAGCTACTTTTGCAATAAAAAACATTGAAAGTCCTACGTTTTTAATCAACTTTATAGCATCAAATATGAATGCAGGAGTGAAAGAAAAACAAACATTGTTAGAAATTCCTGAATTACAAGAACGGGCTACTTTATTGCTTCAACACCTTACCAAAGAGTTGCAATTATTAGAATTAAAAAATGATATTCAATCAAAAGTAAGAACCGACCTAGACAAGCAACAACGAGAATATTTCTTGAATCAGCAAATCAAACAAATTCAAGAAGAGCTTGGTGGAGATCCTCAACAATTAGAAATTTTAGAATTTAAAAAGAAAGCAAAAACAAAAAAATGGAGCAAAGCAGTTAAAGAACGCTTTGAAAAAGAACTCTCAAAACTAGAACGACTAAATCCGCAAGCTGCTGAATACTCTGTTCAATCGAATTATATAGAAACATTATTGGAACTTCCTTGGCAAAACTATTCCAAAGATAATTTTGATTTAAAACGAGCACAACGCATTTTAGATAAAGACCATTTTGGATTAGACAAAGTAAAAGAGAGGATAATTGAACATTTGGCTGTTTTAAAACTAAAAGGTGATTTAAAATCTCCTATTTTATGTTTGTATGGTCCTCCTGGTGTTGGAAAAACTTCGCTTGGAAAATCTGTTGCTGAAGCACTAGGTAGAAAATATGTACGTATGTCGTTAGGTGGAATTAGAGATGAAGCAGAAATACGAGGACATCGAAAAACCTATATTGGAGCAATGCCTGGAAGAATTATTCAAAACCTAAAAAAAGCAAACTCTTCTAATCCCGTTTTTGTGTTAGACGAAATTGATAAAGTTGGAATGAGTCATCAAGGCGACCCATCATCAGCACTTTTAGAAGTATTAGACCCAGAACAAAATGAAAATTTTTATGATAATTTTTTAGAATTAGACTACGATTTATCTAAAATATTATTCATTGCTACCGCCAACTCACTTTCTTCTATTCAACCCGCTTTACGTGATAGAATGGAGATTATTGAAATTAATGGCTACACCGTGGAAGAAAAAATTGAAATTGCCAATAAGCACCTTATTCCTAAGCTACTTACAAATCATGGTTTGACAAAAAAACACCTTTCATTGCCAAAAAATGTTATTGAAAAAGTAATTACAGAATACACTAGAGAATCTGGCGTTAGGAATTTAGAAAAAAAATTAGCCAAAATCGTGCGTCAAAAAGCCAAAGAAGTTGCCATGGAGGAAAAAAGTAACCCAAAGGTAATTGAAGCAGATTTACTGAAAATTTTAGGTCCTGGACATTCAAAAGATAAATATCAAGGAAATGATGTTGCTGGAGTTGTTACCGGACTAGCTTGGACATCGGTTGGTGGAGATATTTTATTTATCGAAACCAGTTTGAGCAAAGGAAAAGGCAAATTGACCCTAACAGGAAACTTAGGCGAAGTAATGAAAGAATCTGCTATAATTGCTTTAGCTTATTTAAAAGCACACGCAGAAATTTTAGAATTAAAAACTGAGGTTTTTGAAAAATGGGACATCCATATTCATGTGCCTGAGGGAGCCACTCCAAAAGACGGACCATCAGCTGGAATAACTATGCTAACAGCCATCGCATCGGCATTTACACAACGCAAAGTAAAAGCGAATTTAGCCATGACTGGCGAAATTACGTTAAGAGGAAGAGTGTTACCTGTTGGTGGAATTAAAGAAAAGATTTTAGCCGCAAAAAGAGCGGACATCAAAGAAATTATACTTTCGGAAGACAACAGAAAAGACATAGCTGAAATTAAAGAAGACTACATCAAAGGAGTAAAATTTCATTATGTAAAAAATATGATTGAAGTGATTGAAATGGCATTAATGAAGCAAAAAGTGAAAAATTCAATTGTTATTGTGGAGCAAAAAGAAATAGTTGGGAAGTTATAGAGATTATTTTGCTATGTTACTACTCAGGTGCTAAATTTGCCACAGATTAAATTTGAATAGTTTTAATAGATTTTCACTAATAAAACAACCTTTGGTTGTTTAACACAGAATCTATCGGGGACGTAATTATTATTTACTTGTTGTTTTAATCTGTGAATCTGTAGCTTATATTTGTATTCTTGAGCTTTATACCTGCTGAGTAGTAACTTCGCTATAATTTCCTTACTACTTATTAACATTGTTGATAATTATTGTTTTTTTTACCTGCTTTAGCATTATTAAAAAATTATTTTTGTTCATTAATTAAAAACTAACAATAAATACAAACAG
>PCUH01000229.1:17473-17664 GCA_002770955.1 Flavobacteriales bacterium CG18_big_fil_WC_8_21_14_2_50_32_9
ACTACTAAAAAAGCTACAACAAATTAGTGGTGTATTAAACACCAACAATACACTGCCTATTTTAGATAACTTTTTGTTTGAAATTTCAGAAAGTGAGCTTACCGTCACAGCCTCTGATTTAGAAACTACTATTTCTACAAAAACAGCAGTAGAATCAAAAGAAGATGGGATGATAGCAATACCTGCAAAAC
>PCUH01000207.1:0-147 GCA_002770955.1 Flavobacteriales bacterium CG18_big_fil_WC_8_21_14_2_50_32_9
CTTTTATACTATTTTTGGAAATCATTTACTAAATCAGCGAATTGAAATCAGTTACTAAAAAATGGATGTACTTTTTGTTGGCAATTATATTGGCAGCAGTTGGCTATTGGTTAGTACCTTCAGCAGCCAATCCTAAAGCACCCATCA
>PCUH01000207.1:184-394 GCA_002770955.1 Flavobacteriales bacterium CG18_big_fil_WC_8_21_14_2_50_32_9
TTTTGAAGTCTTGCCTATAGCCGTTACTTCCTTATTTCCTATTTTTTTATTTCCGCTTTTTGGCATTTTAGACGCTAAAGACACAGCCGTATTTTATGGTAAAGAAATCATTTTTCTTTTTCTCGGTGGGTTAATGTTGGCACAAGGTATTCAACAATCTAACCTGCATCAGCGGTTGGCATTGAGAATTGTTAGTGTTATAGGGAGCAA
>PCUH01000207.1:440-3730 GCA_002770955.1 Flavobacteriales bacterium CG18_big_fil_WC_8_21_14_2_50_32_9
AGCATGTGGATATCCAACACTGCCACAGTAATGGTAATGATGCCCATAGGCATTTCCATTATTGAAGAACTAAAAACGGGCATCACCAACGAAAATAAAAAATTAATCAGTCGTTTTGCCGTTGCCTTAATGTTGTGTATTGCTTATGCTGCCGATATTGGCGGAATGGCAACAGTTATTGGCACCATGCCCAACATGATTTTTATAGAAATGTACCAAACTATTTTCCCTGATAAAGCAGCAATTGGTTTTACACAATGGATGATGATGGGCTTACCAATCGCTATTACTTTTATCATTACAGGTTGGTTATTGCTTACCAAAATAATTTACAGAATGCCCAAAGACAATCTGTTGAAAAGTAATGATGTAGTAAAAAGTCAGTTGCACGGATTGGGGAAAATCACCAGAGACGAAGCTTTATCGGGATTGGTATTTTTTATGGCTGCTGTTTTATGGATTACAGGTTCGGATTTACGCTTGTCGGAAACCTTTACCATACAAGGTTGGCGAACTGTTTTTGGGTTAGAAATGGCAACCGATGCCACCATAGCCATTGCTGCTGCTACCTTATTGTTTCTCATTCCTTCTAAAAAAAGAGAAGGAGAAATGTTGTTAAAATGGAGTCATGTGCAACAATTACCTTGGGGAGTGTTATTGCTTTTTGGTGGAGGTTTTGCCATTGCAGGTGGTTTTACTTCATCGGGATTATCAGAAGTGGTGGGAAATCTTTTTGCTCAAATGACTTTTTCTTCGCCACTAATGATGGTTATTATTGTTTGTGTGGTGCTTACTATGCTTACAGAAGTAACTTCCAACACAGCAACCACCAATTTGGTGTTGCCCATTTTAGCTCAAGCAAGTATCGCATTAAATATAGACCCCATTTTATTGATGATTCCTGCAACACTTTCGGCAAGTTGTGCCTTTATGATGCCTGTTGCATCGCCCACCCAAGCCATTATTTTTGGATCGGGTTATGTAAAAATTAAACAAATGATACGAGCAGGAATTTTATTTAATTTATTAGGCGTTATCATTGTTACAACTGTGTTTATGTTGTTGTCTAAATTTGTTTTTGGAGTTGATTGGTAATTAAAAATGTTAACTAACAACACATATAAATTAGTTGAATTGCTTTTGCTTTTTGTTGCTATTCCTATAATATTGGCATTTCCTTTTTATTTGTTGGTCAAAGTTTTAATTGTTTTATTAGCTATCATTTATTGTCTATGGATAGCTAAAAAATTTTATTTATTCACTAAAAAAGAACTTTATAAAATCAATCATCATCAATACTGGAAAATGATAGGATTATATTTTCTTCTTATTACCATTTCAACAAGTATATTTGTCTGGAAAACCATGCCTGAAAATCTGTTTATAGTGCTTAAAAAAGCACCTCTGTTTTGGTTAGGATTAATACTATTTTACTCTATCTTTTCAGTCTATCCACAAGAAATACTTTATCGATTATTTTTTTTCAAACGATATCAATCAATTACTTCAAACACAACACTTTTCATCATTATGAATATTCTTGTTTTCCCATTAGCTCATTTATTTTTCCATAACTGGTTTGTATTATTCATTACATTAATTGGCGGAATTTTATTCAGCATAAGCTTTTACAAATCAAAATCATTGATGGTTACTTTTATTGAACATGCACTCTATGGAAGTTGGCTTTTTACAATTGGAATGGGTGAAATGTTAGGATTTCCAATGCCTTCTTTTTAATGATAGCAATAAAGTATCTTCTATACTACATTTTTAATCGTTAAAAAACTTATTTTTGAAGCACTAAAAAAATTCAAAATGGCAAAAAAGATAGACTTAGAATTTAGTAAGAATGAAGATGTAAACCGAATGGCTGTATCTGATTTAAATAAAAGATTAGAAACCATTTATTTAGGTGGTGGAAAGAAAAAAATTGAATCGCACCATGCTAAAGGCAAGCTTACCGCCAGAGAAAGAATAGATTATTTATTAGATAAAAAATCACCTAGAATAGAAATTGGAGCTTTTGCAGGAGATAAAATGTATGCCGAACAAGGTGGTTGTCCTTCAGGTGGAGTTGTTGGTATGATGGGTTACGTTAGCGGAAAACAATGTTTGGTGGTAGCCAATGATGCAACTGTAAAAGCTGGAGCTTGGTTTCCTATTGCTGCCAAAAAAAATCTACGTTTTCAGGAAATTGCCATGGAAAACAAATTGCCTATTATTTATTTAGTAGATAGTGCAGGCGTTTTCTTGCCCATGCAAGATGAAATTTTTCCCGATAAGGAACATTTTGGTAGAATTTTTAGAAACAATGCCATCATGTCGTCAGAAGGAATCATACAAATAGCTGCCATTATGGGCAGTTGTGTTGCTGGAGGAGCTTATTTGCCCATTATGAGCGATGAAGCTATGATAGTAGATAAAACAGGCTCTATCTTTTTAGCAGGTTCTTATTTGGTAAAAGCAGCCATTGGCGAAAGCATAGATAACGAAACTTTGGGAGGAGCCACAACGCATTGCGAAATTTCTGGTGTTACCGATTATAAATGTAAAGACGACCAAGATTGTTTAGATAGGATTAAAAACATTATGGATAAAATTGGGGGTTACGACAAAGCAGGATTCAATAGAATAAAAGCTACTCAGCCCAAATTGGAGCAAAAAGATATTTATGGTATTTTGCCTGATGTAAGAGAAAAACCTTACGATGTAAAAGATATTATTTTACGCATGGTAGATAATTCTGATTTTGAAGAATATAAAGAGGCTTACGGAAAAACCATTGTTTGCGGTTATGCTCGTGTTGACGGTTGGTCGGTAGGAATTGTTGCTAATCAGCGAATTGTTGTAAAATCTGCAAAAGGAGAAATGCAGTTTGGTGGTGTAATTTATTCCGATTCGGCAGATAAAGCAGCTCGTTTTATTATGAATTGCAACCAAAAGAAAATCCCGTTGGTGTTTTTGCAAGATGTAAGCGGCTTTATGGTAGGCTCACGTTCGGAGCATGGCGGAATTATTAAAGATGGAGCAAAAATGGTAGCTGCTCAAGCCAATTCTGTTGTTCCTAAATTTACCATTATTATAGGAAATTCTTACGGAGCAGGAAATTATGCCATGTGTGGAAAAGCCTACGACCCAAGATTAATTGTTGCTTGGCCTTCTGCTCAATTAGCGGTAATGAGTGGAGCTGCTGCTGCAAAAACATTGTTGCAAATTGAAGTCGCTTCATTAAAATCAAAGGGAGAAAAAGAAATTACCAAGGAAAAAGAAGATGAATTGTATAACAG
>PCUH01000225.1 GCA_002770955.1 Flavobacteriales bacterium CG18_big_fil_WC_8_21_14_2_50_32_9
AATGAAGTGAAATTACTGTGTGATCCCGATAGGATTCGAACCTATGACCTACTGCTTAGAAGGCAGTTGCTCTATCCAGCTGAGCTACGAGACCATTAATGACCGTTAACAAAAAAAAGGCACTTCTGCCTTTTTGTTTGTCGGGGTGGCAGGATTCGAACCTGCGACCTCCTGCTCCCAAAGCAGGCGCGATGACCGGACTACGCTACACCCCGATTGTGTGGCCATTTTTTTCAGGCTGCAAATATAACTATAGTTTTTACTTTACGAAACAAATCGGTATAATTTTTTAACGGATTTATATAACTAACTATCAATTAACCCAATTTTCTTTTTAAAATGTTTCGTTTAACCATATTTTGCAGTATGTTTTTGAAAAAGTTGATTAACCACACCATCGGCTAGTCCAACTTTAGGGACAAACATTTCCTTTACTTCAGCTTGTTTCATTACTGTTAGGTATATTTTTGAGGCATGAGTTATCACATCTGCTCTGTCGGGTCTTAATCCTAATTTCAACTGCCTCTCTTCAATTGTGAGTGAATTGAGGTATTTATCCATTTTTTTTAGCTTAAAATACATCAAAAGTTTGTAATTACTTAGTCCACAAAGTTTATAAAGACTATTGATATTTCCACCTGTACCAATTATCATATCAATTGGATGGTTTGTTTTAGCAGTTGTTATCCAAGTTTTCATTTCTATCCATGTTGCTTTAGAAACAATATTATTTTTCAGACGGATTGTTCCAATTCTAAATGAAAATGAATCAATTTTTTTTCCTTTTTTAATTAATGTAAGCTCTGTACTTCCGCCACCCACATCCATATATAAATAGGTTCCGTTTGGATTTAGCTTTTCGGCAATGTGGGTATTGAAAATTAAATCTGCTTCTGTATTTCCATCAATAATATTTAATTCAACACCAACTTTTTCTTTAATTTTCGCCATCATTTCATCGGAGTTTTTTGCCTCTCGCATTGCCGAAGTTGCACAAATTTTATAATCCAACACTTCATATACATCTACCAATTGTTTAAATGCCAAAAGTGTTTTAATCAATTTTTTTTGATTTTGTTCAGAAATTTTTCCGGTAAGAAAAACATCTTCACCCAATCGAATAGGTAAACGAATAAGTGATATTTTTTTTAATTGAGGAAATGTTTCTGTTGGATATACTTGACAAAAGAGTAATCGAACAGCATTTGATCCTATATCTACAGCAGCTAATCTCATTGGCTATAAAAGTAGTATCTTTTATTTATTGTAAGTACTAAAAAATGAATGAAGTTATTAACTACATCTGAACAAATTTGGAGTTCTTTGTGAAGAATTTTTCCATTTCTTGTTGAAGCTTATATCTTTTTAAGGGATTTTCATCACAATTTGCTGTTGATATACTACTATTTGTATGTCGAGCTTTTTGATTGTCTTTCAAATGAAATTCTAAATTTATCCTAAGTAATTCTTGTATTTTTTTATCATAAATCGGACATCCTACCTCTATCCTATTATCCAAATTTCTAGTCATCCAATCTGCTGAAGTAATGTAAAACAACTCTTTACCTCCATTACAAAAGTTCATTATTCTGGAATGTTCTAAATATTTATCTACTATACTGATAACAGTAATATTTTCACTCCAACCTTTTTTTTGAGGTATTAAGGAACAAATTCCTCTAACAAATAAATTGATTTGCACACCATATTTACTTGCTTCATATAATTTGGATATAATTTCTCTGTCGGTAAGGCTATTTATTTTAATATTTATGAATGCTCTTTTTTTATTTTTTGCAAATTTAATTTCATTATCGATGAGTAATGTAATTTTTTCTCGAACATTAAATGGTGATACTATTAAATGATTGAAATTGGGTCTTTTAAAATTTACATTAAAAAAATTAAACACGCTATTCACTTCATTTGTAATTTTCTTATTGGTTGTTATTAAAGCTACATCAGTATACTTTGTGGCTGTTCGTTCATTAAAATTACCTGTTCCTATTTGAGCATATCTTACCACTTTTTTATTATTATTTCTTTCTATTAAAATCATTTTTGCATGCACTTTAATTCCTTCAAAACCAAACAACACTTGAATGCCTTCTTCTTTAAGTTTGTTAGCTAAATTAATATTATTTTCCTCATCGAACCGAGCTCTTAACTCAACAATTACCATCACTTTCTTCCCATTTTTGGCGGCATTTATTAAGCTATGAATAATTTTTGAATTTTCACCTGCAACTCTGTAAAGGCTTATTTTTATTGATTTCACGTTTGGATCAATAGCCGCTTCTCTGAGTAAATCAATGATGTAATTGAATTTTTGATAGGGATAAGATAAAAAAATGTCATTTTCATCAACAACACTAAAAATGCTATTCCTGTTTTCTAATAATGGGTGAATTAAAGGATTGGCTTTCTTATATTCCAAGCGTTTCAACCCAATGTTAGGAAAATCAATAAAATCTTTAAAATTGTGGTATCTACCAGCTGCAACAATTCTTCCATCCTTAGAAGTTTTGCTTGTTTCTAAAATGAAACTAAGCATTTCTTTTGGCATTTCTTTATCGAAAATAAATCGAACTGTCTTTCCTTTTTTTCTTTTTTTAACACTTGCAGCTATTTTCTCAACATCATTTTGTAAAACATCATTATCTAAATCTAATTCTGCATCTTTTGTGATTTTAATAGTAAAAGCTTCTATTTTTTTATAGTGAAACGATTTGAATAGACTGGATAAATTAAATCGAATAACATCATCTAACAAGATAATGTATTTTTTATTTCCAATTTTTGGAAGTACGATAAAACGAGGTAAAATAATTGATGGTATTTCAACTATAGCATATTCTATTTCTTTATTCGATTTTTCCATTCGTAAGGCAAAATAAATTGCATTATCTTCCAAACTTGGAAATCTTTTTATGTTATTTAACATTATTGGTCCTAAGGTAGGACGAATAATACGATTAAAATAATTCAGCACAAAATTTTGCTGTTTAGGCAACAGATTGTTTTCATTTAGGATGAATATATTTTCATTTTCTAATTGTTTTGTTATTGTTTCGTAGGCTTTTTCAAATCTAACTTGAAACTTGAGTGCTATCTTATTTATTTGCTTTAAAGTAGTTTTTGGATTCTCGCCCAAAATCTTAGCTGCTTGATTTCCGTAAACAATCATTCTGTTTAAAGTAGCAACTCTAACCCTATAAAATTCATCTAAATTATTAGAATAAATACCCAGAAAACGAATTCTTTCAATAAGAGGAACATTTTCATCTTCAGCTTCTTGTAATACTCGTTGATTAAAATCTAACCAACTAACATCTCTATTAACAAATGGCATTTTATCTAGACTCATAAAAATTATGATTATAAGACCCAAAAATAAAAGAGAGGTGTTAACTATGTTTTAACTGAATATTATGATTTAGATTTTAAATCCTCTTGAAGATTTCTTTTCGGATAGCTTTTTTTTAGCATCTAACCGTTTTTTGATAGAACTTTTACTTGGTTTGGTAGGCTTTCTTTTTTTTATGGGTGTTAATGCTTTTTTTAAAAGCCCATTAAACCGTTCTATAACTATTTCTTTGTTTTTCAGCTGACTTCTGGTTTCATCGCATTGCAAATGCAACAAACCTTCATTGTCTATTCGGTTTGATAATTTTGTTGAAACAAGCTGTTTTTCTTCGTCTGATAGGTGTTTAGAATTTTCAATATCAAAAATCAATTCTACTTTTGATGAAACTTTATTCACATGCTGTCCTCCTGCCCCTCCACTCCTACTGGTTTTAAATTTTAATTCTTTTATTAATTCACTTATATTCATTAAGCAAAGTTACGAGAAACCCATCACAATTTAGAGTTGAAAATATAAATTGAATTTTACCTAACTAATCGCTCATAATTATTCTTTAAATAGCTATTTTTGTCATCCAAAAAATTACACATCATAAAAATATAATAATG
>PCUH01000202.1:0-554 GCA_002770955.1 Flavobacteriales bacterium CG18_big_fil_WC_8_21_14_2_50_32_9
GAACTACATCTTCAATACTTATTAGAATAACTGAGGATTGTTTATTAAGTAGTGCAATATTTAATTTTGCTTGATAAAAATCAATATTGTTTTTGGTATTATTAAATTTAATTCTAAAATCTCTTTTATCGTAAGAAGGATTATTAAATAAATCTGCATCAAACAAAGCACGTTTGTTAACAGTTATTATTCCTATTGGTAAATAGATTTTTTCACCAAAGGAGTGGGTTTTTTTGTAGGCATCCTTGGTTTGTTCAATTTCGTAGGAAAGTTCAAATTGATTTTCGTCTAATATTGTGATATAAGAATAGTTGTTGTAGGCATAAAAATTAAGCGAATCGTAGGTAATTTTAAAAGGAGATTCTGTGTACATCTCACTTTTTTTTACATTTCCAACAAGATAATAGAGAACATCAAGTTCTAGTCGATCAATAACCTCTCTTAAAAGTTGTCTAGATCGGAAAATTTCAATTTCATTTTCTATGTTTTTGGTTACACTGTAAACATTCAAATCCTTGAGTATATCCTCAGTACCTATGGATGTACTTTTATCA
>PCUH01000202.1:584-4455 GCA_002770955.1 Flavobacteriales bacterium CG18_big_fil_WC_8_21_14_2_50_32_9
AGAATTTTAGCGGAAACATTATAGACTGGTTTTGCAAACCAGTTATAGAAGTATGCCATACTTAATGTTATACTAAGCACAAAAACATAAACATACCAAAACCGTAAATAGGTTAGGAAAAATTGCTTGATGTTAAAATCATCTTCCGCCTCGTGTTGGTAAATGGTGTTATTTTCGTAGTTTTTTGACATAGATAGAAAAACAAAAATACAATTTATAATGTAACAATCTCGAAGATTCGGGACAACTTGAGGAAATTTCTAATTTCCAATTCCTATCTTTCTTTTTCAATCACGATGATTTCAACCCGAATATTTTTCATCGCTTCTTTCATGTTTTTAGGATGTTCAACTATCATTTTATCACCACCATATCCTTTGGCAACTAGGTTATTTTCATTTGCTCCATTTTCTTCTAAAAACGATTTTATTTTTTCGGCTCTAAGTTGAGAAAGTTCTTTGGCAGAGCCACTAAAATTCCATTCATCTCCCAAATGACTGTATTTTTTATCTTTCTTAATTTTTCTGTTTCCATTGGTATGCCCCTGTATTTCTATTGCATAATTTTCGTTTTCTTTAATAAAACTAAGTAGTTTTTCCAGTTCATTTTTTGAATTGGCTTTTAATACAGCGGTGTTTGGATGAAAATAAATTTTGTGCATCACAATTTTTTCGCCAACACGCAATGGGTTCAATGGTATTTTGATGCTGTTTTTGAAGTCATCAATAGTATCTGTATAGGTTTTATAGCCTAATTTTTCTATTTTAATTATAAGTGGATTATCGTTCGCTAATTCCAACGCAAAACCTTCATTTTTAGTAGAAAAAATATTATTTTTTATATTGTACTCAGAGGTGATTATTGTAATTTCAGCATCAATAGGTTGCTTGGTATCATTATTTATAACCAATCCTTTAAACAAATTTTCTAAAATCGGTTCTTCTGTAGCTTTTGTTGGTGGGGTTGGTAGCTCATCAACAATGTGGTTTTTAATAATTTTAACACTATCTTTTCTACTTTCTTCATTGATAATTGTGGCTGCAATTTCTTCAACACAGGTATTTTGAATGGCTTTAAAAGCATAATTCAGATGCAAATTACTTAAAAAAAATTCGTGTCCACACCCCTTTCCATTTATATGCAAAATGCTAACATACAGTGTTTTATTTTTTTCTATATCAAAAACACCTTTTTCCTCCATTTTCATTGACCGGATATCTTTTTTAACTAAATCATTACAAAAATCGTTGCCCACATAAGTATAAACAAGCATCTCATAGTTATCATTCGAATCTATACTTTTTAATTCATAGTTAATTTGTAGCGAAATGTTGGATGTTATTTTATACCAAAACGTATAAGCATCATCTTCTTGATAATAAATTTCTTCAGACAATAAATTTTCTTTCATTTCCGAAAGAGGTATTTCATGAGGATGATTGCAATCTCTTTGAAAAGTTTTTTGAGCTATACTTTTAATGCTCGAAGTCATTAAAATAATTAAACAAAAATAAGTCATCAAAATCTTCATACAACATCAAATATTACAACATTCTAAAATAAATAATCAACAAGGTTGTTCTACTTCATATTAAATTTAGTTGTTAACTTAACAATGTTTACTACATTTACTTGTAAGTTGCTCGAAAAATAAGCTCTAAATTGTCTTTTTTCTAATTTTAGTTGTATATTTGTTTGTTATAAATGATTTTTTAATTGAGTTATGCAAACAAAATATAGATTTTTTACGCTCATTTCTTTTGTTTTTATTTTGGTTTTTTCTTCATGTAACAATGATGAAATAAGAAAAGGATGCACAGATATTGGAGCAACAAACTATGATAATCTTGCTAAAGAAGATGATGGTTCTTGTGTGTATTTAGATTCATCGTTCACTATTTATTCCAACAATAAACTAGGTTTTTGGGGGAATTCAGTTACAGGTTCTTTTTCAGTTAAAGCATGTTTTACCAACGAAACTACTATTTTTTTAAATCCAGATACGGTTATAACTCCTGAAGATACAATTATTGATAATAATGTAACGCCACCAGACACAACAATAGTTCCTGCTGATACTACAATTAATGGAAAAACTTATTTATTAGTAAATTCAGATGCAAACGGAGAGTACGCTTTAGTTATCAGACTACTAAACAAGAGAAGTGCCTTAGAATTTAAAAATGGATATTTGGTTTTTGATGCTAAATTACATCCAGATGCTTTTAACACTAATTTCAATAATTTTGGATTAATGATTAATGGTAATCAACTTAATTTAGGTGCCGATTTCTGTAGCGAATACAGACACAGTGCTCCGTTGGAAGTTTTCACTTCAACATTAGACACTAATTCTTTTAAACAAATTAGTATTCCATTATTGGATTTTAAACAACGCCAAATGCAAGTCATTGATTTAGTTTTTGCGATAAAAGGTGTAAATGCTCCAGCAAACAAAAATTTATTGATAATTAACAATGTGAAGTGGGTTACTAATTTGGAGTAATAAAAAGTTAGTTTTTAATTTCAAACTTCAATGCTTCACTAATTGTAATTTTCTTTCCGTTAAAATATGCCACAACGAAAGCATCTTTATATCCTTTTTTATTGATTTCTAATAAAGCATTTTTTGCTTCCTGATAAACAGAAAAACTTCCGGCCGTATAGCGGAAATAAACATTATCAACTTGTTCGGAAGCTAAAGGAAAAATACCATCAAAATGTGCTTCAGGCAATTGATTTTGAAAAAATCCTACCTGAATTTTATATACCAACCCTTCTGGTAGCTCGGTATTTAGAGGAATAGGCACATTTTCATTATAAAAACCTTGTTTTTGTGTCGTAAAAATAGTTGCATCCACCACTTTAAGCATTTCTTCGCTTAATTCATTACGAATAGAAACCAACTTATCACCACTATTTTTCATGTCATTAGAAAAAGAAACTTGTTCTTTTTTTAGTTGCTCAATAACCATATTCAAAGCAATTAAATCTTCGCCTTCTTTGTTAATTGCTTCTTTTTCTAAATTAGTTAATTCATCTTCAATTTCAACCAAACGAGTCCCAAAAAGTTCTTTAATGGTCATAAAAGAAAACTCATCAGTTTCCAAACGTGAAACATCTCTAGGTTTTGTTTCCATTTTTTCTTCTACATTTACGGAGTCTTCAACAAAATCGAATAACAAAGAAGCTAAATAAGCATCGTCAACAGCATTTCCAAGTGCAAAAACTAAAGTATTAGATGTTTTTGTTTTTTGCGTGTTTTTTATTTCTTGAAACAGAAGTTTTGCATTTTGTTGATAATTAATGGCTCTTTTCATAACCAAAATTGCTTCAACAGAAGATTTGTCGGCTACAATCAAAGCACTATCAGCATATTCAAGAGCCAATTGAGTAAAAACAAAACCAGTATCACAATTGTTTTTAATGTGAATTAAATTTTTAACAGTTTTTGCGTGAAAATAGGCTTCTTTGCTAAATTGTGCAGATAGAATAGCATATGCTTGAGCTTTATTTTCGTAGTGAGATACATTAATGAACTGTGCATTGCTTTGTGTTTTTAAAACAATGATAAAAAATAAAATAGAGCTTAATTTAAGAATCCAATACCTCATTCTCCAAAGATACAAACAAAGATATAATTTAGGATGTTTCATTAAAAAATTTTGTAAATTGATTAGTTGTATTGAATAAAAACATATATTTGTTTGTTATTCACGTAGGGTGAATAGGTGTTATTGAAATTATTTTACGCATCTATATCATCTATTTAATTAAAAATCAGAACAATGATTAAAAATATATTTACTTTTCTTTTAATAGGATTGATGGCTTCTAATGTGATTTTTGCCCAAGAAATTACAGAAAAAAA
>PCUH01000183.1:0-2425 GCA_002770955.1 Flavobacteriales bacterium CG18_big_fil_WC_8_21_14_2_50_32_9
TTTAAATGGAGATGAATTTCCGAAAGTGCCGCAAATTAATGACCCATCTTCTATTACCATTGCAGCAAGTATAATTGAAAATGCTATTTCCAAAACATTATTTGCAACTGGAAATGACGAATTACGTCCTGTAATGTCAGGTGTTTTCTTTGAATTAAACAATGATGATGTTACTTTTGTTGCAACTGATGCACACAAATTAGTGAAATATAGAAGAACGGATTTAAAAGCAAAAACAGGTTCATCCTTTATTTTTCCAAAAAAACCATTAACACTTTTAAAAAATATTTTAAGCAATGTAAACGAAGATGTTGTTATAAACTACAATGAAACCAATGCAACATTTGAATTTGACACCACAAAATTAATATCACGTTTAATTGATGGGAAATACCCGAATTACAATGCAGTAATTCCCACAGAAAATCCAAATGTATTAACTGTTACTAGAACTTCATTTTTAAACTCTCTGAAAAGAGTTGCTATTTTCTCTAACAAAACCACACATCAAATAAAATTAAAAATAACAGGAAGCGAATTAAACATTTCAGCAGAAGACCTTGATTTTTCTAATGAAGCAAACGAAAGATTAACTTGCCAATATGAAGGCGAAGATATGGAAATTGGTTTTAATGCTGCTTTTCTAATCGAAATGCTTACAAATCTAACATCTGAAAATGTTAGTATTGCAATGTCTGCTCCAAACAGAGCTGGCATTCTTACTCCTGTAGAAAAGGATGATGACAACGAAGAAGTGTTGATGTTGGTGATGCCTGTAATGTTGAATAATTAGAGTCTGTTTATAACGTCCGATTTCTTCGTTATTCTTATTTCAAAAATCAATCATTTACGCCAGTAAACTCTTGATTTTTAAAACTGCGAAAGCCTCGAACTCGAACATTATAATTCAGCCTCTTGACTTTATAAATTAAGAGATTAGGAATGTCAGTTCGAGTAGGCAATATGAAGCGATAGCGAAATATTGATGTATCGAGAACACACATAAATATTCAGATAAAAAATCCATAAACTTTTATGAACTTTAGTTTTCTCCGACAACTTTGTAAAATTCACGCTCCTTCAGGAAGTGAAGAAGCCATGTCTCAGTTTTTGTTGAAATACATCAAAAAAGAACAAAAGAATTGGAAAGTTCAACCTAAAATCCTTATTGGTGAAGATTTTCAAGATTGCATCCTATTAATTTTTGGAGAACCAAAGACAGCCATTTTTGCTCACATGGATTCTGTTGGTTATACCGTTGGCTACAACAATAACCTTATTAAAATTGGTGGACCATCTGCTAAAAAAGGAGCAACATTAGTGGGTGAAGATAGTCAAGGAAAAATAGTGTGTGAATTAGATGCACAAGAAGATGAACATCAATTTTTAACTTACTCAGCCAAATACAAACGCATTCTTGATAGAGGAACTACGCTTACTTATCAACCTAATTTTAGAAACGACAACAACTATGTTCAGTGTTGTTATATGGATAATCGTTTAGGCATTTGGAGTGCTATAGAAGTTGCTAAAACATTAGAAAATGGAGTGATTGTTTTCTCAGCTTGGGAAGAACATGGAGGTGGCAGTGTGGGTTATTTAGCTAAATTTTTATACGAAGGTTTTGGTGTGAAACAAGCCCTAATTTCAGACATTACATGGGTAACAGAAGGCGTTAAGCACGGAAAAGGTGTTGCTATTTCTATGCGAGATTCAGGCATCCCAAGAAGAAGTTATATTAATAAAATTATTGCTTTAGCCAAGAAAAGCAACATTCCTTTTCAGTTAGAAGTTGAAAGTGCAGGAGGAAGCGATGGCAATGCACTACAACGCTCTCCTTACCCTTTTGATTGGTGTTTTATTGGAGCTGCTGAAGACCATGTTCATTCTCCAGATGAAAAAGTACACAAAAAAGACATCAAAGCCATGGTGGAGATGTATGCGTATTTGATGCAACTTCTATAAATAATTTTAATGTATATTTGTTTTATTTTTATGAGACAACTATTTTTTCTTATTTTATTTTTCTTACTATTTTTTAATCTAAGTAGTACTTTTTCACAATCAACCTCTATTGGAGGTGTAATTAACATCTATACTCCTGTTACTGCAATAGCTACTAGCTCCTGCATCAATCAAATTACTGTTCAAAGTACTAATGGATTTAATGTTGGCGACCGAGTATTGATTATTCAAATGAAAGGAGCAACCATAAATCAAACTAATACTGCTAGTTTTGGCAACATCTTGTCCATTAACGATGCTGGAAATTACGAATTTGGAACTATTTTAGCCATCAATGGAACTGCCATTTCCTTAGTTAACAATTTAATGAATTCCTACACGATAAGTGGTAAGGTGCAATTAATTCGTGTGCCACAATACACTAATGCAACGGTAACCTCTACCCTAACTGCTTTACCTT
>PCUH01000183.1:2476-3946 GCA_002770955.1 Flavobacteriales bacterium CG18_big_fil_WC_8_21_14_2_50_32_9
CGCTACAAGCAAACATCAATACAGATGGAGATGGGTTTAGAGGTGGAAATATGTCAAATGTGTACTTCGTAACAGGAATTTGCTCTGCTATGGATCATTTTTTTATTTCCAATCAAGCTCTTGGAGGGTTCAAGGGAGAGGGTATTGCAGAACTTCCTGCTACTATGATGACAGGTAGGGGACCATTGGCAAATGGTGGTGGTGGTGGTAATTATGTGAATGCTGGTGGTGGCGGTGGATCCAATGCATCTAATGGTGGTATTGGAGGGAAAGAGTGGTCTGGCTGTTCATCTTTATCAATAGGAGGAATCGGAGGAAGGTCTCTTTTATACCCTTCAAAATCTTTTTTAGGAGGTGGTGGTGGTGGAAGTCATCAAGATAGTAATGTAGGTACTTCAGGTGGTGATGGAGGAGGCATTATTATCATTAAAGCTTTTTCATTAACATCCAACAATTTTCCTATTTCAAGTAATGGAAACAACATATTAACCCAATCTGGCGAAGATGGTGGAGGTGGTGGTGGCGGTGGTGGCCTTGTTCTGCTCGATGTGTCTAATTATGTAGGTAATCTTTCCGTTATAACCAATGGTGGAAATGGAGGAAGTGTTAATAATGGTTTTTTAACAGGTCATTGTCATGGCCCAGGTGGCGGTGGTGGAGGTGGTTTAATTGGTATCACGAATACTACCTTTCCTGTAAATGTAACACCTTCTGTTTTAGGTGGTAACCCTGGAATTACTACCAACATTCAGTCTAACTGTTTTAATACTTCTTATGGTGCGGCATCTGGTCAAAATGGATTAACACAAACATCTATTGTACTTAACGAAAGCAATCTAGTTCCTATAGGGGCAGTAATTGCTTCCAATGATACTACAGTTTGTAATGGAACTTGTGCTCAACTGAATGCAACAGGAGCGACAAGTTACACTTGGTCTCCAAGCATAGGTCTATCAGATTCAACCATTGCTAATCCTTTGGCTTGTCCAACCTTAACTACTACTTATATAGTTACTGGAACCGACACAAACAATTGTACTTCAACAGATACCGTAACTATTACCGTAAACCCCACTTTTCAACTCAACCAAAATGCATTTATTTGTAATGGCGATAGTGCTTTTTTAGGTGGTAACTTTCAAACCACTTCTGGTGTTTATACCGATTCTTTACAAACCTCGTTGGGATGCGATAGTTTAATTGTCACTACTCTAAATGTTGGGAGTACCTACAATGATTCTATTGCTGTGGCTATTTGTCAAGGGGATAGCATCTTTTTAGGTGGGGCTTTTCAATCCTCTGCTGGAACTTTTACTGATAGTTTACAAACTACGCTTGGTTGTGATAGTATAGTCACTACTAATTTGGCGGTTAATCCTATCTTTTCATCAACTCAAAATAGTATTATTTGTCAAGGAGATAGTGTTTTCTTTGGTGGTAATTCCATTGGAAATTCTGGAACTTTTGTTG
>PCUH01000235.1:0-10402 GCA_002770955.1 Flavobacteriales bacterium CG18_big_fil_WC_8_21_14_2_50_32_9
TTGAAGCCTATTTTTCAAATTATATAGAAGGAACCGTTTTCGAATTGGAAGAAGCAAAAAATATTATTAAAACAGAAATGCCTATTGCCAATAGAGATGAAGATTCGCATGATGTTCTAGGAACATATAGAATTGTTAGTAATTTAAAAGAGATGAAACAAATTCCTTCAACACATGAAGAACTATTAAAAATATTGCTGTACCGACATCACATTCTTTTAGAAGCTAGAAAATCAAAAAAACCAGGTGAGTTTAAAGATAAAAACAATAGAGCGGGCGATACTCATTTTGTTGATTTTAATTTGGTAAGAGGCACCCTTATCAAAGGATTTGAATATTATAGAGCGTTGAGTAATCCTTTCGCTAAAGCTGCTTTTATAATGTTTATGGTTAGCGAAATACATCCTTTTTTGGATGGAAATGGAAGAATTGCAAGAATAATGATGAATGCAGAGCTTGTAAAAGAAAATCAAACCAAAATAATTATTCCAACAGTTTATCGTGATGATTATTTAGGTGCATTAAGGCGTTTAACCAGACAAAAAGATGCTGCGGTGTATGTGAAAATGTTGCAAAAAGCACACAAATTTAGTGCTACAATAAAAGCAAATGACATGAATGAAGCGGAAATACATTTGGAAGCTTGCAATGCTTTTAAAGAACATGATAAAGCAATTCTTAAAATCATATACTGAACTTTTCGGAGATAAAAGATGCTATATAAATCAAAACTTTTACGTGATTAAAAAACATCATTTTTTAAAAGTAACAATCTTGTTGATTTATAAAGGGATTCAAGACATAGTTATAAGGTTAAAAATGAATGATGTTTTAAATTTATACCTATTGTAATTATATTTTAGTCCAAACTAAAATATAATTTTTACAATGGTTAATGCCGATATAACATGAAAATAGTTCAATGAAGCGATAGCTGAAATTGGACTATATTGAATGTGTAATCGGTATTAATATGAATCGAGCCTACGGCTCTTGTATCACGGCAGAGTTTTTTATAAGGATTGGACTGAAGTCCAACCTTACAAAACAATCGAACCTATGGTTCTTTGTGGTAATAAAGGAGTTCCGTAGGAACGAATACATTGTAACAACGGACTTTAGTCCGTTGCTAAGAAACAATAATAAACAGTAGTTCCGTAGGAACGGAACATATAAAAGGCTTTACCTGATGACCCTAGTGGTTCATAGTAGATAATTAAGTAAATTATAAATTACTGATATTAAGTAATTTAAAATTTTTATTATTTTATAATGTATTTAAAATCAAACAAATATATCAACTCCGAAATTTCAGTCATATATACTCAACATAAATAGCAACCTACTTTCTAATCCTACTTGGCAAGGTGTGGGAGGAGATTTATAACCTCACTAATCTCTTTAGCTTTATCAACTATCATAAAGTGTTCGCCTTTTTCAATAAGAATGGTATTATCAGCTTTAGTTGGTGGCAACAATTTATCGTTAGTACCTGAAATTTTAATTATTGAAGAAAGGGGTGTGGTGTTTTTCCAATTTAGCAACTCGTTTATAGCCCATTTGGTAAAATCCAAATCAGTATCATCTAAAATTTTATTTAATAATTCTTTGTTATCAGTTCCGAATAGAAAATGAGCTATTTTTTTAGGAGGATTAAATAATTTTGAGGGTAAATATTTAACAACATTCATTTTACCAAGTCCTTTAATTAAGAAGCTAAGCTCATTTTTTGTTTCTACAGATGATATTAAAACGGTAACTTTTGGGTTTAAAATTTTACTGATCTCAACAGCTACTAAGCCACCAAAACTAACACCTAAGACGCCAAAATCTTCATTGGTATCAATTTTTGCAGCCAATCTTTTTGCATAATGTTCTAATGATTCGTTTTTGTCATGTTTAATCCATGCTAAAGGAATAATTTCATGTTTTAAATTAAGATATTTAAACACTCTTTCATCAGCACCCAGACCACTTATGCCGTAAATCTTCATTTTATAAACAATCAATAAATAAGTTATCGTTAGCTGCTATAATGACACATTAAGGCTTTCTATAAAATATTGAGCTTGTTACAATATCATAAAAAGCTATTAAGCCTAATTCGTGGTTATAATAAACACGTTGAACAAAAGGTTTAATAATATATCGTCCTCTATATACTGTTTGTGTATCGATATGATGAACGAGTACATTATTGTAAGTAGTACTTCCTGCAGTAAAAGTGGTTAATAGAGTGTCTTCAGGGTTGTATTTTACATTAGGATAAACTTGATACTCAATTTTAGCATCAAAAATAGACAAAGTTGCATCTGCTCTATCTCCTTCATATTCATATATTTTATCAACTATATTAAAACTCAAATTGTTTTTAATGTGATAAATTATAGTTCCAGATGTGTCATAATTTGTTCTTGATGTGTCAGGTGTTATAAACCATATACCATAATATTTATTATCACAATCGTAGTAACTGCATCCTCCCACTTCATTACGATGGGACTTTTGAACCTTTTCATATGTTTTATCAGTGCTATTAAAATTAAATTCCAATGTTTGATTGCTGTCGTTTTCAAACACTACTTTATTTGTACTAGCAGGATATGGAGCGTAAGTCATTAAACTTTCAGTAAAACCATCACAAATTCCATCTTCACATTTACATGAAAACAACGTAACCCCGATTATTATTAAAACTAAATATTTCATTTTTTTTGATTTAAATTATATTTATACTTATGCAATGTATACCCATAAAAAAACTACCTTTTATATTTCATTAATAAATTTGGATAATCGGAAATAATTCCATCTACTCCTCGTTCAATTAATTTTTCAATTGTTTCTTGGTCATTCACAGTCCAAACGTGTAGTTGTTTCCCAAATTCATGCACCCGATTTATAATGGCTGTAGTGGCATAAGCATGTTTCACAATAATCTCATCCACAAAATCATAGCGTTTCAGGGGTCGGATGTTAATACCTTTATCAAAAGAAAGTGGAAGATGGGCGTGTTTTCCAACAAAGAGTTTTCCCAAACGAATGGAATTATCTAATTTATTTATTCGAAACAAGGCTCTATCATTGAAAGAAATTACTTTACACCATGCTTTTGCCTCTTTATTTTTAATGATGTTTATGATGTGTCTTTCAATATTTGGATAATACATATAACTGTATTTGGTTTCTATTAAAAGTTCTACTTTTCCATCAATCAAATCAATAACTTGTTCTAATGTTGGTACTTTTTCATTAACATAAAATTTGTTGAATTTATATCCTGCACTGAATTGTAGAATCTCATCGTAATTCAAATTTTTCACAAACCCATTTCCTGTTGTAGTTCTTCTGAGGGTTCTATCGTGCAGCACAATAATTTTATTGTCTTTGGTTTGCTGCACATCAATTTCAATTCTATCCACCCCTAAATCCAAGGCAAGTTGAATGGATGCCAACGTGTTTTCAGGGGCTAATCCACCAGCTCCTCTATGACCTGTAATTATAATATTTTTGTTAGTATTCAAAAGCTATTTTCTATACCGAAACCATATGAGGTCTCGGTTTTAAGTTTGAGTATATCAAAGGTAAAACAAATTATACTAAAATTAGCTGCGAATAATCATTTAATTCATTATAGACACTATCTCTTTCAATAGGTTGACGACCTACTTGTTTAATTAATGCTATCATTTGTTCTGAAGTCATCACAGGTTTTTGCTCCTCAGCACCTGCCATGGTATAAATTTTTGTGGAATCATCAACTGTTCCATCAATATCATTCACTCCAAAAGAAAGCAACAATTGAGTTGTTTTCCTTCCTATCATTGGCCAATAAGCTTTAATGTGATTGAAATTATCCAAAAATATCCGAGAAATGGCATATACTTTTAAATCTTCAATGATACTCACTTCATCTATACCAGACATTTGGTTGTTTTTATTTCTGAATTTCAACGGAATGAATGCGTTAAATCCTTTGGTTTTATCTTGCAACTCTCTAAGCCTGTTCATGTGATCAATCAAATGCTCATATTTTTCTATATGACCATAAAGCATAGTTGCATTTGAAGGCATTCCTACGTTGTGAGCGGCTTCGTGCATTTGCAACCATTGTTCTGATGTGCATTTGTCTTTACAAATTTGCTCTCGTATTACTTCATCAAAGATTTCAGCACCTCCTCCTGGCAAAGATCCTTGTCCAGCCTTTTTCAAAATGGTTAACCCTTCTTCATAACTTACCTTTGCTTTTTTACACATATAATCCAATTCCACTGCCGTAAAAGCTTTAACGTGTAAATCGGGTCTAATTTTTTTGATGTTTTCAATCAAATTTTTAAAATAATCTAAGCCCATTTTTGGGTGAACACCTCCAACAATATGTACTTCTGTTATATCTTTACCATCATAATTTTTAATTGCTTCATAAATTTGCTCTTCCGAAAACTCCCACGCATCGTAATCCTCTTTTTCTCTTAAAAATCGAGAATAAGAACAGAATTTACAATCAAACACACAAATATTAGTCGGTTCTATATGGAAATTTTTATTGAAATAGGTTTTATTTCCGTGACGTTTTTCTCTGATATAATTGGCTAGTGTTCCTAAATGACTTAATTCCGCATTATAAAACAAATAGATGCCTTCATCTGAGGAAATACGTTGGTTATCAATAATCTTGTTATAAATTACACGCAATTCATTATTAAGAATAGTGTTGTTGAATAACTTAGTAAGTTGATCTGCTTTCATAAAAAATATTTTATGCAAAAGTAAGCAATAGATAAAAAAAAGAGTCTCGAAATTCGAGACTCTTTAATAAATTAAAAATTAAATGAAAAAACATTACTTTGTTAACATAAGTTTTTTAGTAATCAGTTGATTTCCTGATTTTGCTTTTATAAAATAAACTCCATTTGGTTGGTTAGATAAGTTTATTGATATTTTATTTGAAGTAGGATTATTATTTTGATAAACAACTTCTCCAAGCACATTGTAAACAGAAATTTCATTGTTTTCTGTTGATGGCAATATCACATTTACAATATCTTTAGCAGGATTAGGGAAAATAGAAATTGGAAGTTCTTTAACAAGCTCATTAACACCTGTTGCAGTATTACATAATTCAACAGAAATTGAATGAGACATATTTAATCCCCAAGAAGCTGGTGTTTCTGAATAAGCATGCCAAGAATTATCATTCCATCTTTCCCATGCTGTTCCAGGGTTAGTTTCTCCATCAGCATTAGTAATTAAAGCAACAGAATCTTGCGTGCTATTTCCTGTATTTGCTGAAAAAGTTATACCAACATAATAAGCTCCTGTAACTGCAATTGGACTTGCAAAAGTTACTTGAGTTGGAGTTGGATATAAGTTTAATGAACTAACTGCAACTGTTTGAGAGCCTAATAAAGTCCCTGGAATTCCACCCGTTCCATTTGCGTTCCAAACATTTACAGTAATTGTACTTCCTGAAGTTCCTGCATGTTTTTTTGCGAATTGTAGTTCAACACTATTCACAAATAAACCAGGTGCTGGAGCAGGAAATTTATCAGCTTTAGCTCTATCATCAAAGTTATTATGACCAGAAATCCAACCAAAAGCACCAGTTCCTCCTGAGCCTAACAATGAAGCGGTTCCTGAATAGTTAGTAATATCATTACAAATAACTCCTCCTGGAGGAAGAACAGTGATATAGGAATTTTTAATTTCAGAATCTGTATTTGTTCCATCACCAACTAATAAAGAAACTGAATAAGTACCAGCATTGTTATAGGTTACTGCTCCTGGAGATGCAACTGAAGATGTTGATGGAGAAACTCCACCTTGAGAAGTTACATCAAAATTCCATGAGTTTGAAGTGATTGGATTTGGTCCTCCTGATGTGTTGGTAAATGTAATTGTTTGACCAGCAGTAATTGTTGTTGCTGAAGCAGTAAAATTGGCTGTTAATGGAGCTGCTGCACAAAGCGTTGCACTTGCGGCATTTAATGTTTTTCTTCTGTTAGCACCTGTTGAAGGATTTAATATTCCTTGCATTACCGCTTTTTGTCCATTGGTAAACATAAACATACAGGCATCATTAGTATAATCCATGTAGTTTTGAAAATTATCGCCTGTATTTCCACAAGTAGGACGTGGATGATTTGGACAACCTGATGAACTTGTTTGTTGAGTTGGTGTATCTGCAACAAAATCATTTCCGCAATTTTGATCTCCCCAAATGTGTCTTAAACCAAAATAATGACCTAACTCATGTGTTGTTGTTCTTCCTAAATGAAAAGGATTTGCTGAAGGGTTATTTCCGAAATATTGATATCCTATTGCAACACCGTCTGTATTAGCGTTACCAGAATTAGGAAATTGTGCATATCCCAATAACCCTCCTTGCAATTGCATTACCCATATATTTAGTACTTGGTTTGGATTCCAAGAAGTTGCTGGTTTAATTGTGCCATCAATTTGAGATGTAGAATAACCAGTAGTAGTATTAGCTATTCCTCCTCCTATAGTAGTAGCATCAACTCTATCAACTCCAGGCTCTGGTAATGCTTGTCCTGCATTTGGATGTCCTGTGGGATAAGTTTGAATTAAACAAAAATTTATTTCAGAATCGGCTGTAATACCAGCAAACATAGAAGGGACAGAGCCTATGTCTGAATTCGTTTTTCTAAAATCGTTATTTAATATGTTAATTTGTGATTGAATACGAGCATTAGAAAGATTTCTTCCTGAACCAATTCCTTCATTTGAATTATGTATGATATGAACAATTGTTGGAATAGTATATACAACTTCTGGATTTCCTGATTGTTGTTGACTTTGAAGATAGGCTTGCACTTGTGGTTCCAACCACTCTTGAAAAGCATCTAATTCTTCTTGAGAAATCATGTCCATGGTGGCACATGTTCTTTCCGAAGGTATAATGTCATTTGTTGGCAATGAAACAGGTTGTGCAACTCTGTTTTGGGCAAATAATCCTGCAATTGAGATTGATAATGCCACAAAAAATAATGTAGTTTTTTTCATATTTTAATAGTTTAATTTTTTTACTCCACTAAATTAATATTTAATTTGATTTTTAAAAAATATTATTTTGCATATTATTTGAATCCTAATTAAAAAAATCTACTAAGCAACCTTTTCAAAAACTCATACGTCTATACTATTAAATCTTAAGGAGATAGTTTTAAAAGTTAATTAGATAGGTAGTTAAATCAAAAAATCCCCTCCTTTTGAAATAAAGTCTTCTCAAGTAATTGAGAGGACTTTTTTTATGGAAACATTTTGCTTGGATTCAAAATGTTGTTTGGGTCAAAAACAGATTTTATTTGTTTTTGTAGCGACAACATTTTTTCACCAAACGGAATATTCATATATAATTTCTGAACATAACCAATGCCATGTTCTCCCGAAATAGTTCCTTTTAATTGCACACAAAGTAGAAAAATTTCAGCAATTCCTTGTGGTAATTCATTATTCCATGCTTCATCACTCATGTTATCTTTAATGATGTTTACATGTAAATTTCCATCTCCTGCATGTCCATAACAAACTGATTTAAACCCATATTTAGCTCCAATTTCCTTCACTCCTTTTAATAGTTTAGGTAATTCAGCACGAGGTACAACAGTATCTTCTTCTTTATAAATAGATTGACTTTTTACTGCCTCGCCCATCACTCGCCTAATTTTCCATAACTTTTCTTTTTGAGTGGAATCATCAGCAAAAAGGATTTCTCCAGTTTTAAAATTTTCTAATACCTGATAAATAAGCTCACAATCTTTGTATAAAACTTCTATATCATTTCCATCTACTTCAATAAGTAAATGGGCTTCTGTGTTATCTTCAATAACTATGGCAGTATCATTAATGAACCTTTTTCCCCACAAAATAGCATCTCTTTCCATTAATTCCATTGCCGAAGGAATTATGCCTGCATTAAAAATTGCAGCTACGGCACTACAAGCTTCTTGTGCTGAAACAAAAGGAACTAGCATCAACAAATCAAATTTAGGATAAGGAATAAGTCTAAAAACGGCTTTGGTAATAATACCCAACGTACCTTCGCTTCCCACCATTAATTGCGTGATGTTGTATCCCGTTGAATTTTTCAACACGTTTGCCCCTGTCCATAGTATCTCACCAGTTGGCAAAACCACTTCTAAATTTAGCACATAATCTTTGGTAACACCATATTTCACTGCTTTAGGTCCTCCCGAATTTTCTGCTAAATTCCCACCAATAAAACAACTTCCTTTACTCGCTGGGTCTGGAGGATAAAACAATCCTTTTTCTTTAACCGCATCTTGAAATACTTGATTTATTACTCCTGGTTCAACTGTAGCTTGCAAATTTCTTTCGTCTATTTCAATAATTGTATTAAAACGCTCCATAGATAGTAAAATACCTTTTTCTACAGGTAACGCTCCTCCACTCAAACCAGTTCCAGCTCCTCGTGGCGTTAGAGGAATTAAATTTTTATTGCATAATTTAAAAATAGAGCTAATTTCATCTGCTGTTCTTGGTTTCACAACCACTTCGGGAATAAATTTTAAATCTTCGGTTTCATCATGACTATATTTATCTAATGCTTCATTATCAACCAAAACATAAGCTTCTCCAACAATGGTTTTTAAATGTTCTAAAATTTCAACTGTTACTTTTCCGTACATTTTTATCGTGTATTTTATAGCGATTTATAAAAACCTAAAAATAATAAATTTGAGAATACTTCCATCATTTTTATTTATATTTGCAAAATAATGGCCTCGTAGCACAACTGAATAATGCACTTGATTACGGCTCAAGAGATTACAGGTTTGAATCCTGTCGAGGTCACCAAAGCTGTTTCGAACTATCGAAACAGCTTTTTTGTTTTAACACTTTCTTTTATCGTGTCAATTTGTCAGAAGCATGATTATTTTTAATTAATTTTGTTGTCTTAATAAAAATACGATGGAATTTCAAAATAAAGTAATTGATGAAGCTGTGCAAGGCACTGCAACTGTTTTAGAAAACAAAAACAACGAGGGAAGAAAAGTTTATATTGAAAGTTATGGTTGTCAAATGAATTTCTCTGACAGTGAAATTGTTGCTTCTATTTTAACTGAAAAAGGATACCAAACTACTCAAAATTTAGAAGAAGCCGATGTTGTATTAGTAAATACATGTTCCATAAGAGATAAAGCAGAACAAACTATTCGCCAACGATTAACCGTTTTCAATAAAGAAAAAAAGAAAAAACCTGAACTTATTATTGGTGTATTGGGTTGCATGGCAGAACGCTTAAAAACGCAATTGTTAGAAGAAGAAAAAATTGTGGATATTGTTGCCGGACCAGATGCTTACCGAGATTTACCCAATTTAGTGGCTCAAGTAGATGAAGGAAAACGAGCTGTAAACGTAATACTTTCAAAAGAAGAAACCTATGCCGACATTAATCCTGTTCGGTTATTGAGCAACGGTGTAACTGCTTTTATTTCCATAACAAGAGGTTGTGATAATATGTGTACGTTTTGTGTAGTTCCTTTTACCAGAGGTAGAGAACGAAGCAGAAATCCAGAAAGTATTTTAGCCGAAGCAACTGATTTATTCAACAAAGGTTTTAGAGAAGTTACCCTATTGGGACAAAATGTGGATTCCTACTTATGGTATGGAGAAGATGGATTGAAAAAAAATTATGAAACCCTTTCGGAAAAAGAAAAAAATCAAAGCACAACTTTTGCTCAATTAATGGAAAAAGTAGCGTTAATCAGTCCAAAACTTCGAGTACGTTTTTCCACCTCTCACCCAAAGGACATTACCGATGCGTTTTTGGAAGTGATGGCAAAATACGACAACATCTGCAACTACATTCATTTACCTGTGCAAAGTGGGAGTAATCGAATATTGGAATTAATGAACAGAGGATATACCAAAGAATGGTATATGAACCGAATAGATAAAATAAAAGAAGTGATGCCCGATTGTGCTATTTCATCTGATATTATTGCTGGATTTTGCACCGAAACGGAAACTGATCATCAAGAAACCTTAGCAATGATGGATTATGTGAAATATGATTTTGGATATATGTTTAATTATTCAGAGAGACCAAATACACTGGCTCAACGAAAATACAACGATGATGTTCCTCAAGATGTAAAAAGTCGCAGGTTAGCAGAAATTATTGCCAAACAAAATCAACATTCGTTGGAACGCAACAAAGCCTATGTTGGTAAAACATATGAAGTGTTGGTAGAAAAAAAATCAAAACGATCTGATGCAGAATTGGCAGGAAGAACATCACAAAATACCGTAGTTGTTTTTCCAAAAGAAAATTACAACATAGGTGATTATGTAACTGTTTATATTACGGATTGTACGGGAGGAACACTATTGGGAGAGGCAGTGAAATAAGGAG
>PCUH01000235.1:10416-17469 GCA_002770955.1 Flavobacteriales bacterium CG18_big_fil_WC_8_21_14_2_50_32_9
TTAGTAGTTAGGTACTACTAATCCCTAGCCCCTAACTACTAACACCTAACACCTAACTAATAACACCTAATATGGATACACAACAAATAAAACAACGCTTTGGTATCATTGGAAGTTCTCCAATGTTAGACAGAGCGATAAATATTGCAGCTCAAGTTGCATTGACTGATTTATCGGTATTAATTACTGGCGAAAGTGGTGTAGGGAAAGAAGTAATGCCTCAAATAATTCATCAACTTGGAAGCAGAAAACACAACAAATATATTCCAGTTAATTGTGGAGCAATTCCAGAAGGAACGATAGATTCAGAACTTTTTGGGCACGAAAAAGGAGCTTTTACTGGTGCCCACGAAGCACGAAAAGGTTATTTTGAAGTTGCTGATGGAGGGACCATTTTTTTAGATGAAGTTGGTGAACTTCCTTTATCAACTCAAGCTCGATTATTACGGATACTTGAAACTGGTGAATTTATTAAAGTAGGTTCATCAAAAGTACAAAAAACCAATGTACGAATAGTTGCTGCAACCAATGTGAAACTTGCTGAAGCAGTTAAGAAAAATAAATTTCGTGAAGATTTATTTTATCGGTTAAATACCGTACCTATTGTTTTACCATCCTTGCGTGAACGAAAAGAAGACATTCATTTGTTGTTTAGAAAATTTGCTTCAGATTTTGCCTCAAAATACAGAATGCCTTCCATTCAACTTACTCCTGAAGCAACGGAAATGCTTATCAAATACCCTTGGCCCGGAAACATCCGTCAGTTAAAAAATGTAGCCGAACAGATTTCAGTGATAGAAAATAACCGTGAAATTTCTGCAGCTATACTTTCCCATTATTTACCAAGCGATTCTACCCAAACATTACCAGCACTTTATAAAGGAGCAGAAAATTCAGATTTGTCGGAAAGAGAAATTTTATATAAAGTACTTTTTGATTTGAAAGACGATGTAAATGAATTAAAAAAACTAGTTTTTGGAATTATGAACAGTAATAAATCTAATCTTACTGAAAATGATGAAAGCGATTCCCTAATAAAAAGTATCCAGCGTTTATATGCAAAATCAACAACAGAAATAGAAGAAAATGGAACTCCTGAAGTATATAAGCCTAAAATTATCACTCCTGAAGAAGCTTTTGATGAACACGAAGATATAGAAGAAGAATCCTTATCTTTGGCTGATAAAGAAAAGGAAATGATTTTGAAATCCTTACAAAAACACAACAACAGAAGACGAAAAGCGGCCGAAGAATTAGGTATTTCTGAACGTACTTTATACAGAAAAATAAAAGAATACGACATCAATGAATAAACGAAGCCTATCTCTGATTTTTCTTTTTGCACTAATTTTTTCTTGTAAAATAGATTATTCATTTACAGGTGCATCTATTGCTCCTGATGTGAAAACATTTTCTATTAAAACATTTCAAAATTTTGCTCCATTGGCAAATGCAAATCTTAGTCAAACATTTACAGAAGCACTAAAAGATGTTTTCATATCGCAAACCAATTTGAAATTATTGCCATCTGGGGGTGATTTATTGTTGGAAGGAAGTATTACAGATTATTCCATTACTCCTAATGCCATTCAAGGCGACCAAACTGCTGCCACCAACCGACTTACAATTACTGTTGATGTAAAATTTACCAATACGAAAAACGAAAAACAAAATTTTGAAAGTAGCTTTTCTCGCTTTGCCGACTATGAAACGAACTTAAATTTAACCACTATAGAAGATAATCTTATAAAAACTATCAACGAACAACTTACACAAGATATTTTTAATAGAGCAGTAAGTAATTGGTAATCCCATTAGACTTGAAACTGACTTGAAATACTGTTTAACACATTAAAAATTTCTTGCACCTCCATTTCTGTAACCAATTTTATTTTATGTTCTTTAAGGTGAGGGATTCCTTTAAAATAGTTAGAATAATGCCTACGCATTTCCATTATACCTAATTTTTCGCCTTTCCATTGCAACGACATTTCCAAGTGTTTTTTTGCAGCCTCCACACGCATTTCTATTGTTGGAGGAGGTAAATGTTCACCCGTTTTCATAAAATGTTTAATCTCATTAAAAATCCATGGGTAACCAATACTTGCTCTTCCTATCATTACTCCATCTACTCCAAAACGATTTTTATTTTCCAATGCTTTTTCAGGTGTATTCACATCACCATTTCCAAAAACAGGAATATGCATTCTAGTATTGTTTTTTACATCAGCTATTAAACTCCAATCAGCTTCACCTTTATACATTTGCTTTCGGGTTCTTCCATGAATGGAAATGGCTTTAATACCAACATCTTGTAACCTTTCAGCAACTTCAACAATATATTTAGAGCTTTCATCCCAGCCTAAACGTGTTTTTACAGTAACAGGCAAATGAGTGGATTTCACAATTTCTGCAGTCATACGTACCATTTTGGGAATATCTTGTAAAATTCCCGCTCCAGAACCTTTACAAGCTACTTTTTTAACTGGACAGCCATAGTTTATATCAATAATATCAGGATTTGCTTGTGTGGTAACTTCTGTAGCCAAACGCATAGAATCAATGTCATTACCAAAAATTTGAATTCCTATGGGGCGTTCATATTCAAAAATATCTAATTTTTGAATGCTTTTGGCGGCATCTCTAATTAACCCTTCGGACGAAATAAATTCGGTGTACATTAAATCTGCTCCATTTTCTTTGCACAATGCTCTGAAAGGAGGGTCGCTCACGTCTTCCATAGGAGCTAACAACAAAGGAAACGCTCCCAATTCTATATCACCAATTTTTACCATATCGTTAAAAGTGATACAAAATTACGTAAAGAATAGTTGAGAATTTGTGAGATTTATTTCCTCGTATTTAAAACCCTGACTTTTTCATATAAATCCTAATTTTTTCATATTCTGGCGAATATTTTCTATAAAAATCAAGTGGAGCTTCAAAAAAATTTTCATTTCCTTGATGTTCCTTGATAAAAGAAGTTAATTCACTAACTGTTAGAGAATCGGAGGTTATTTTTTGTTTTGCAAAATCACTTTCAATAAATCGAACAGAAAATTCATTTTTACTGTCCCAGTTTAATTTGGCAAACACAAAAAATCCGTCTTTGCTTTCGAGGTTATAAATAACATCTTCTCCTAGTGCTGCTCCAAAGGCTCTGAAATCAGTTGCATCTTTCACTCTATTGGTTTTGTCGTAAGATTTCATATTTATCTGCACCACTTTATTGTTTAATTTGCTGATTATAAGCTCATCTCTATTTCCATCCTCATGAAATGCGACCCATTCTCCTACTATATTTTTATCGTATTTTACAGCATTTTCATAATTAGTTAAAGCAATTTTTGTTTGATAAGGACATGCTAAAAGTAGTAATGGTAATAAAAAAAATAAAAGGTAGCGTTTAGTTAATTTAATCATTGTACAAGTTTTAAAAGTTTTTAGAAACAAAGTTAATTCTAAAAATTTCCTTTGATTGTTAATGGGTTATAATTTGAAAGGATAAATGTATCATTTTTTTTTAAGTTTAAAAAGATGAAAGATAAAAATTTAAGTAATACTATTTACTATCTTTGTTGCGTTTGAAAATCGCACCTAAATTATCCTATTTTGAATTTTGAAGATATAAGAGCTTACAACGATGAAGAATACCAATCTGTAATGATAAAACTTACTCAGATTGACTTGTTGATGGAAGCTATTCAATTTTATTTACCCGAATTAACTCTTACACAAATAAAAGAAACCCTACTTTCCTTTAAAACCATACAAGATTTTCAGAGTGAAATGGTGTGTATGGTTATCGGAAAGATGGTAAATCATTCAGCTAAATCACTTACTTTTAAAGGAATAAAAGATATTGATTCAAAAAAAAATTACTTATTTATTTCTAATCATAGAGACATTGTTTTGGATTCGGCTTTAATTAATTATGGGCTAAACCTCAATAATTACAACACAAGTGAAATTGCAATTGGCAGTAATTTGTTATCAATGCCTTGGATAAAAGATTTAGTTCGGCTAAACAAAAGTTTCATAGTAAAAAGAAACATTCCAAAGCAAGAAATTTTAGAAGCATCCAAAGCACTTTCAGCTTATATTAATTACACGTTGAAAGAAAAGAACCAATCCATTTGGATAGCTCAGCGAGAAGGAAGAGCTAAAGATGGTTTTGATAAAACCAATCCAGGGTTATTAAAAATGTTTGGTTTATGTTCTTCCGAAGATTTATTAACCCATTTAATTGGATTAAACATAACGCCTGTTGCTATTTCTTATGAATATGACCCTTGCGACTACCTTAAAATCAATGAACTGATTAAAAAACACAATGGAGAACTTTATTCAAAAACTGAAAATGAAGACAATCAACACATGGTGTTGGGAATGAAAGGCTATAAAGGGAACATAAACATTCATTTTGCAGCACCCATTAACAATAAAATAGCTTCACTTTCTCACATTAAAAATAGAAATGATTTATTGAAAGAAATTGCCGATATTATTGATAACGAAATCTATAAGCATTACTATTTATTTGCTTCACACTATGTTGCTTATGACTTATTACATCATTCAAATGAATTTGAAAATGAATATACAGCAGAAGAAAAACAAACATTTGTTGATTATGTTGAAAAGAGAACAGCCGATTTTAAAGGAAATGACTTAGCCAAAGAAATTTTTTTAAAAATGTATGCAAACCCAGTATTAAACAAAATGAAAACACAAAAAATTAATAATTAGTAACAATAAAACTAGTAAAAAATGAAAAACATTGCAGTAATAGGTGCAGGAACAATGGGAAATGGAATCGCTCACACCTTTGCACAATCAGGATTCAAAGTAAATTTAATAGATATTTCTCAAACAGCATTAGATAAAGCAGTAGCAACTATTTCTAAAAATTTAGATAGAATGGTGGCAAAAGAAAAAATTACCGAAAGTGAAAAAACAAACACATTAAGTAATATTTCCACATTTACCGATATTGCAACAGGAGTCAAAAATGTTGAATTAGTTGTTGAAGCGGCAACCGAAAACATTGATTTAAAGCTTAAAATTTTTAAAACCATTGATGAAGCAACAAGTCCTGAAGTAATACTGGCATCGAACACCTCTTCCATTTCAATTACAAAAATAGCATCAGTAACTTCTCGTCCCGACAAGGTAATTGGTATGCACTTTATGAACCCCGTTCCTGTTATGAAATTGGTAGAAATTATTAGAGGATATTCTACTTCAGATGAAGTAACCAGTGCCATTATGGAGCTTTCTAAGAAATTAGGCAAAGAACCTGTTGAAGTGAATGATTACCCTGGTTTTGTAGCTAACAGAATTTTAATGCCCATGATAAATGAAGCCATCATTACCTTGCATGAAAGTGTTGCTGGTGTGGAAGAAATTGACACAGTTATGAAATTAGGTATGGCTCACCCAATGGGACCGCTTCAACTGGCTGATTTTATTGGATTAGATGTTTGTTTATCTATACTAAACGTGCTTTACGAAGGTTTTGGAAATCCAAAATATGCACCTTGTCCACTATTAGTAAATATGGTTACTGCTGGAAAATTAGGCGTGAAATCGGGAGAAGGTTTTTATTCTTGGACGCACGGAACAAAAGACTTGGTAGTTGCTCCTCAGTTTAAATAAAAGATTGGAAATTTGGAATTAACTTTCTAAATTTCCAATCTTTTTAATATCTCGGCAATAAAAACTGCCTAAAATGAAAAAAGCACATAAATTCATATTGTTTTCTTTTATCGGTCCGCTGGTAATGACCTTTTTTATTGCTGTTTTTGTATTGGTAATGCAATTTATTTGGCTCTACATTGACGAAATGTTAGGTAAAGGATTAGAGTGGTATGTTCTTGGAGAGCTTTTTTTCTACGCTACGGCAAATGTTGTTCCAATGGCTATGCCTTTAGCAATACTATTAGCATCCATTATGACTTTCGGGAATTTAGGCGAACATTTTGAACTAGTTGCTTTTAAATCGGCTGGAATTTCATTACAACAAATAATGAAGCCTCTTATTCTTTTTGTAATCATTATTAGTATTGGAGCATTCTATTTTGCTAATAATGTAATTCCAGTGGCCAATCTAAAATTTTACTCGCTTTTGTATGATATTAGAAGTCAAAAACCAGCCATCAACATCATGCCCAATGTTTTTTATAACGAAATTGATGGTTACACCATTCGTGTGAAGAGCAAAAAAGCAATGGATGATGGTAGAGAAATGCTAAAAGACGTGATGATTTATAATCATTCTGACAACAATGGAAATTTACAAGTAACCGTTGCGGATTCAGGAATTATGAGTCTATCGAAAGATAAAACCTATTTTTCAATTAAACTTTTTAATGGTGTTGATTACCAAGATAAACCCAATGGAAAAGCAACTAAAATTTACCCCCTATCCCGATTTTATTTTGAAGAAAATGAAATGCAAATTGATTTAAGCGGATTTCAATTTAAACGAACAGATGAAGATGCTTTTAAACACGATTACAGACTTCTAAACCTCAGGCAGTTAGAAAACCAAACCGATACCTTAATTAAATTTACTAATCAAGAAATTACTGCTTTACACAACTATACTTTTTATAATTTTTTAATTAATGACACCTTACCAAAAAAAGTAGTTAAAACTGACAGTATCATTACTTTTTCACCCATAGATTTAAAAAAACTAACCAACATAGAAATTAGTCAAGTGTTCGGAATTGCTATAAATAATGCACGAACAATGAGAGGAAGAGCTGCTTCAACCAAAATGGAAGTAGATATGATGAAAGATACAATGGCAAGAGTTAAAATTGAATGGCACCGAAAATTCACTTTTTCTATAGCTTGTTTAATTATGTTTTTTATTGGAGCTCCACTTGGTGCTATTGTTCGAAAAGGGGGATTAGGAATGCCAGTAGTAATTTCTATCATTTTCTTTCTAACCTACTATGTGCTTTCAATTACAGGAGAAAAAATGGCAAAAGAGCTTATTATTTTACCAGTTTATGGAATGTGGTTCTCTACATTTGTATTGTT
>PCUH01000214.1:0-1458 GCA_002770955.1 Flavobacteriales bacterium CG18_big_fil_WC_8_21_14_2_50_32_9
TCAACTCTTTTTTATTGTAAATTAAGGAATTGATGCTACTTCCCCGAGAAATCGGGGCAGGCTGTGGTGCTTCGGTCGTACCTCCCTCGCAATGAACGACTACTAACGAAATTTATCAAAGGTCGCATCCTTACTTAATTCTTATAATGTTCCAATACTTTCATTTACTGAAAGGGAAATTTGTCGTACGTCCCCAAAAAATCTATTACTTCGTTTACTGCTATTTTTTACCTACTTTTGATGAATTATTGAAGGTTTAGATTTGCTACTACTTCCTAAATTGAATAGATGTAATGATGGCAGAAACAATAACAAAACAACTTAACTAATTCATGAAAAATAAACAAGATAATCCGAAGGTTCTTAAAGATAAATACATACCGACAACAGAGTTTTATAGCCAAATAATTGACAGTTTACAGGATTATTCAATTTTTACTTTAGATAAAGAATTCAAAATAAATAGTTGGAGTTTTGGCTCAACAAAAATATTTGGGTACGAAACAGAAGAAGTTATAGGAGAACCGTTCGATATCATTTTTACAGAAGAAGATTTAAAAAATGGTGTTCCAAAAAAAGAGATAAAAACAGCTTTAAAAGAAGGCAGAGCAACCGACAACAGATGGCACATTGCAAAAGACAAGAGCCTGTTTTATGCTTATGGAATTGTTTTTCCGCTCATCGGAAAGGAAGGAGAGATGTTGGGCTATGTTAAAATTTTACGGGATTTAACAGACAGGAAACAATCGGAGGATGCTATAAAAAAATATGTGAGAGAATTGGAAGATTTGAATACGCATAAAGAGAGTGTTATGGCAATACTTTCACATGATTTGAGAAGTCCACTGTCGTCAATTATAGGGACAGCAAAATATTTGAAGGAAAATTTTCATAAAATGAAACCTGATGCTGTTCAGGAAATGCTTGACTTACTTTATAAATCATCAACAGATGAATTGAATATGTTAGATTATTTGGTTGAATGGGCAAGAATAAAATACGCTTCAGATGTATTTTCTCCAACACAACTAAAACTAACCGAATATATTGATAAAGTATTTGAAACATTGAAAGAGAACGCTTCAATAAACACAATAAGTCTTCATCATGAAATTGATGTGGATGCTTCTGTATTTGCAGACGGAAAAATGTTAATCTGCATCATTCAAAACATCCTTTCTAATGCAATAAAACATACCGGAAAAGGTGGGGAAATAACAGTTTCTGCCAAAAGCAAAGATGACAAAATTATTATTCAGGTTAAGGACACTGGAATTGGAATGTCGAAAGAAATAATGGAAAAATTATTTACACCACAAATGAAAACGCTTTCAGAAACAAGAAAAAAAGATAAAGGGGCTGGAATTGGATTGCTATTGGTAAAAGGATTGTTAGAAAAAAATGGTGGTGAAATATGGGTTGAAAGTATGGAAGGTAAAGGTTCCTCTTTTTATTTTA
>PCUH01000214.1:1490-3839 GCA_002770955.1 Flavobacteriales bacterium CG18_big_fil_WC_8_21_14_2_50_32_9
GGCAGCTCAGACGAAATTATGTTTGATGAAAGTGCATAAAATACTCAACAAGCTGAATAGCAAATGCTATTTTGCAACCTCTAAGAAAATAAAGCAAAGTAACTACTCCCCTTTTCGCTTCAATTCGTACATATCTTTTCTTCTATCTCTGAGGTTTTTAACTGATCCGAATTGATTTAATTCTCTCAATAAATCAATATCCACATCGGCAATCAATATCATTTCAGTATTTGGTGTTGCTTCTGCTTTAATACCATTTGTAGGAAAAGCAAAATCGCAGGGTGTAAACACCATGGATTGAGCAAACTGAATATCCATATTGTGTACGTTAGGCAAGTTACCAACGCTTCCTGCAATGGCAACATAACACTCGTTTTCTATTGCTCTAGCTTGAGCACAATATCGTACCCTGGAGTAACCATTTTGTGTATCTGTTAAAAATGGCACAAACAAAATATCCATACCATCATCAGCAAGCAACCTGCTTAATTCAGGAAACTCAGAATCGTAGCAAATCAGTATTCCAATTTTACCACAATCAGTGTCAAATGCTTTAATTTCACTACCACCTTGCAAGCCCCACACTTTATCTTCATTGGGAGTTATATGTATTTTTTCATATCTTTCAATGGTACCATCACGTTTACACAAATAACCTACATTGTATAAAAGATCATCTTTAATTTCAGGCATACTACCTGTAATGATGTTGATGTTATAAGAAATAGACAATTCAGAAAATTTATGGACAATTTCATTGGTAAATTTTGCCAATTCTCTGATAGATTCTGCTTCCGAAAGATGATTATTTCCAGCCATCAACGGAGCATTAAAAAATTCAGGAAACAATGCAAAATCTGAACGATATCCTGAAACAGTATCTACAAAATATTCTGCTTGTTGCATTAATTCTTCCAAATTTTTATACGGTCGCATTTGCCATTGAATCAACCCCAATCGAACAATTTTTTTCTTTGTAGCTGCTTTTTTACTAGGTTTTTCATAATAAATATTATCCCACTCCATCAGCACGGCAAACTCATTAGATGCTTGGTCTCCTTCTAAATAACCTTTCATTATTTTTGTTGGATGGAAATCATTTGATATCTGAAAATTCAACACAGGGTCGTCTATTTCTTTTCTTTTAACTTTTTCAATATATTCCTTTGGTGTCAACTCATTGGAATATGTATGATAATTTGGAATTCTTCCTCCAAATGCAATTCCTCTTAAATTTAGTTTCTCACAAAGTTCTTTTCTGTAGTCATACAATCTTCTTCCTAATCGTAAACCTCTGTATGCTGGTTTTATAAACACATCAATTCCATAAAGCACATCGCCATCATTAGTGTGTGTACTGAAGGAGTAATTATGTGTAATGTCTTTATAGGTATGATTTTCTGTATATATATCGTAATCTACAATTAATGATAATGCACAACCTGCAATAAGTCCATTGATTTTTATAACTACCTGCCCTTCAGGAAATTTATTTATTAATGATTGTATTTGAACTTTTTCCCAATAAGCATCTGGCATAGATTTATAAGCCAGTATCATTGCCGCTTTCAACTCTTGATAATCTTCAATAGTTAGAAATTTTAATTCTATGTTTTCGATTTCTTGTTTATTCATTTTTGCTTAAGTTAGTAGCAATATATTTTTTTGTGAAATTACTAAAAAGGAGATTAATTATTGAGTCCAGTCAAAAAAGTCATCTCTTTGCCACTAAGACACCAAGACTCAAGCTACCACAAAGTTTAAAATATTGCAATTCAGTCCTTTGTGTATCTTATTAACTTTGTGGCATTTTTTATTTTTCTGACTTTTTAGACTGTACTCATTATTATTTAGGGAATTAAATCTATTTGATAGAATAAATTTATCCGTTTACAAATGGTTACAATTGACATTAAACACAAGTAACCACTTAAAAGCCGAATGTGCAATTTGAACCTTCTTTACTTTGCCTCATCAATTCTGAACAAATCAGGATTACTAAAAATAAACTTTTATATAAACCATTTAAATTTAATTATTATGAGCAATTTAAAAAACAAAGTACAGTTAATTGGAAACATAGGTAATGCACCTGAAATCATTAACTTAGAAAGCGGTAAAAAATTAGCGAAATTTTCTGTTGCAACCAACGAATCGTATAAAACTGCTAAAGGCGAAACTGTTAAAGAAACACAATGGCACAACCTTGTTGCTTGGGGAAAAACAGCCGAAATAGTAGAAAAATACCTTACCAAAGGAAATGAAGTTGCTATTGAAGGTAAATTAACTAGCCGAAGTTATGAAGACAAAACTGGTGTTAAAAAATATGTAACCGAAGTAGTTGTTAAT
>PCUH01000182.1 GCA_002770955.1 Flavobacteriales bacterium CG18_big_fil_WC_8_21_14_2_50_32_9
AAGTAATAGTATGATTTCCTGCTCCGGCAACACTTGGGTCAAAAGTACCGTTTGTAGTATTTGTAATCCCCGTTCCTGACCAAGTTCCACCAGCATCTACAGCTATTAATGTAAATGGAAGTTCATTTTCACATACATTTGCTATAGGTGTTATGGTTGCATTAGCTCCTGAAGTTATGTTTATGGTAACAGTACTATCTGAAGGACATGTTCCATTGGTTGTGTAGGTTACATTAAACGCTCCTGTTCCTGAAGATGCAATATTAATCTCTCCGGTAGTTGAATTAATTACTCCACTATTATCAATTGTAAATGTACCTCCCGTTAATCCTGTTATGGTTGGTGATGGATTTGGATCTGATAAGCAATAAGTACTGGCTGAATAACTAAAACCAGCATCATCTGCTGGATTAACGGATAATGTGGTTGTTAACACACTATCACAACCAAAAAAATTGGTTAAAGTATCGTAATAATTACCTGCTACTGCTTGGTAAGTTCCTCCCAACAAAATACTATCTCCCTGACAAATGGCAGCTGCTGTTGTACCTGTTGTTGGAGCTAGCACGGTAATTACAATTGTTGTATCATCGGTATTTGAGCTAGCATCAGTAACTTGAAGTGTAATATTATGTGTTCCTGGAGTTGTATAGCAAATATTTCCTGGGTTTTGGTTTGAACTACTTCCTGGTGTTCCACTAGCAAAAGTCCAATTCCAAGAATTAATATTAGCACCTGTACTGTTATCTACAGGAGTAAAACAATCTCCTACACAAATAGTATCGGATGGTAAAGTAAAAGAAGCCGTTAATGTTTGAGGAACGCATGGATCTGTAATGGTAAAAGTATCAGAAACAACACATGCATTTTGTCCGGTAATAGTTACCCAATAAGTTCCCTGTGACAAACCACTTACATCTTGAGTTGTGTCTGTCGTTGACCATAAATAAGAGTAACTGTAAGGTGCTTGTCCTTTAACTCTAATAAAATCAAAAGCTGATTGACGCAAGCTTGAGCCACTCATATCAGTACTTACACGTACTTCAATATTTGCTCCTGTAGCTGGGACTTGGTAACAAAAATCTTGAAAAGTAGTTGATAAGGCTGTTCCATCACCAAAGCCATCATTATTGGTATCTTCTGCTAATCCCGAAGGGAAACTTCCTGATGGTGGTCTGAATGTAGCTAATGTATTCCACCCTAAACCATCTACATTGTATTCTAAAGTCATGTGATTGTTAGGGTCAACACTCATATTGTTTCTTCCTAAAGCCAATAAAACACAAACTTCAATATTTGAATATCCGGCTATATTAGTTGGGTTTGTAGTTACATCACAAGTTATCGGTAAGCTTGAAAATCCTGTTCTTCTCGCTCCAAAATAAAAGCTACCCTCTTCATTAGTTGGGTTGGTTGTAAAGTTAATAGTATTATCATCTCCTCTTGTAAAAAAGTAAAAAGTACTTGGTGTTCCAGGATATGGATTAGCAGTATATCTTACTCCATGCCCATCCGTTTCAAAACCTTCCGCTAATAATGTGGTAAGCGTATCGAAACCAACTACAGATGTATGAATATCTATTGCTCCATCAGTGGCTCCACAAGTAGAAGCATTAGTTATGGTAGCACTATCTATTGAAACTGTTTGTGGTTGATTAACAAATATACTATCGGTTAATATACAGCCACTTGCGTCAGAAATTGTAACTGAATACATTCCTCCACTTAAGTTATTTATAGTTTGTGTTGTAGCTCCCGTTGACCATAAGAAGCTAAATTGAGGTTGTCCTTGTAGGTTGATAACACTTGCAGAACCATCATTTACACAACTTGCATCTATAGCAGAAAGAGAGAAATCTAATCTAGTTAAACAAGGGGTTTCAAAAAATGAAGCACAAAAATTAGTTAAGGCATAGTTAAACGTTCCTGAAACTAAAGTTACTGCATTTTGTGCAAAACCACTTCCTGCACCAAAAACATTAGGGTTATTAAATGCAGATAGATAATTTCCACTTGCCGGCATGGCGTACAATCTACAATCTGGACCTAACTGTAATGCTTTATATGATGAACCCACAGGAGAAACTAATGTCATTGAGCTTTGAAAAGCAGTAACATTTGCAGCATTCAAATCAAATTGATAAACACCACTCCCTTGGCGCGTTCCGTATAATATATTTCCATCAGGAGAAAATTCAAAAGACCCCATAAAAGGACTAACTGTAGCAGCCCATCTATGAGTAAGTATTCCTGTAACATTATCAAAATCATATACATTTAAATCAGGATGAATATTTACCATAGCATTACCTTGTGGAGACATGTACATACCATAAGACTGCCATGTAACCAATGGACCTGTAGTAGAAATAACAGGCACAGGATTAACACCTGCAGCAGTTACTTCATAAGCATGATAAACATTACTGCCCACATTTGAACTTGATGTAGATGATGGATCAGATTTTTGTATAACAACCCAATACCCTGTGGATGTAGCATTTCTTACAGCTACCAATTTTTCTTGCGTTCTATCTATTAATTGGTTGTTTTTGGTAACAACATCTCCATTGCCAGCATTCAATGTCATATCTACCTCATGCCATTGCAATCCATTAACTCCATTATTTTCCCAGATTGCATCTGTGGTAAAAATAAAATACCTATCATAATTCCCCGGATGAGGTACTATAACAGCTGCCTGCATAGATGAAGGATTTCCTAATAATCCAGTTCCGTTAGGCATCACATTATTGTTTCTATCCCAAACTGTTGTTCCTTGTGTATAAAACTGTAAAATCCCATTAGTATCACTAATAGTAGCTGAACCTTCAGGAGCATTCATTGGGCTACCACTAAAACTAACGGGCTGACAAGTAAAGTCTAACGCTGCTTGATTTCCAAAATGCCAAAAAGTAGCTCTTTTCTTTTCTTGAGCTTCACTGTTAAATGGCTGCACTAATAAAATTACTGCTAATGCAGTTGTGCTATAAAAATTAAAGAATTTGTTTTTCATGGCTAAAACTAATATTTGTTTTTCACAACAATATTAATCTAGTTCACCATTACTAAAAAATAAGCAATTGCTAATAATTACTATTTAAACCTGTTTTTTTACTAGTTTTTAGTTAAATAAAATAGCTTAAAAAGGTAATTTATATCAACATTAAAATTATTGATATCTTTAAGAGAATTTAGTATTATAAGTTTTTAAACATTCCGCCATACTTACTCCTTTAATTTCACTTTCTATCCAACTAAGAATATTGAAATTACTAAGCAATTTACGTTCTTTTGGGACTTCAATAATCTTAACCAATTCTTCTTTATAATCTTTAAACACCATAATATCATCATCATGTATAATTTGCTTAATAAAGGTTAAAAAACTATTATATAAATCGTAATTTATGTTTTTTTGCTCAAAAAGATATTTTAAGGCATTGTAAAATGATTCATATAAATCAATGTTTTTCATTTTATAATGAAGAATAAATTGAATTATTCTAGAAATAAGATAAACATCTGATCTAAACGAATCATCTTTTTCGTTTACAATAATAAAATTATAGTGTTGTGCTTTCTTATAATCTTCTAATAGAAAATAAGCATAGCATAAATTAAATTGAATAATTTTCTTAAAAAGTGGTGTTATTTTACTATTGTATTTTTTTAAGCCAAGCTCTATTTTTGGTAGCTCTTGCTTCATTTTAGTTAAATCTACATTCTCAATTAAAAGGTTTAAATAATTACATGATAGGTATTCAAAAATTTTAATCTCAATTTGATTTGAATTAGGCACAATAGCACTTAGTTTATTAAAATAATACTGAGCTTGTTCCCAATCTTTATTTCTTGAACAACCAACAGCATAGTTATTTAAATAGGTAATAAAATTATATTGGTCAGCATCTTTTCTTAAAGGATAGTC
>PCUH01000067.1:0-1650 GCA_002770955.1 Flavobacteriales bacterium CG18_big_fil_WC_8_21_14_2_50_32_9
ATTAGGATCAAGAAGTAGAGTAAAAAATGTTGAAGATTATTTTCATAAAGAATTTGGAATAAAAGTTCAAATTAGCAACTCGGAAGATACAAAGTTGGCAAAAAATGATATGACATTAGCACAAGCTGGTAAGATGTAATAAACTATTAATCATTAAAAAATAAATAAAATGGCGAGAGAATTAACTATGAATGGTAATGCTAAATTAAAAACTATTAAGAAGGAATTTAACAATAGGTTTCCATACATCAGATTGAGTATTTACGATTTATCTGAAAAAGGAAAATCAACTAAAACTCCTTTAGATGCAGAAAAAACTATTTCGGAAGTAAGAACAGTTAAATCTTCTGACTCCGTAACTATTAGAGGTGGGCAAAAGGTTAGTAACCTTGAAAAAATGATGGAAAAAACATTTGGTTTATATTGTCAAGTTGCTTATACAACAAAAAGTGGGGATCGGTATTATACCTCTGGTAATTTAGATGATATGACGCTAAGAGATATTAATAAGTTGGGAGAAAAAGATGGTTGGAAAAAAGATATAGCGAATTAATTATGACAGATAGTAGTGAAATATTTAAAATTTTTTCTAAAATTATTGATGGAAAAACTCCAAATCTATTTTCTAGTAAAAACTTCAAAAAAGCATATAATCACCCCAATAAATCAACCTTAATTAAACTAGCAAACAGAATGTTAGAAATTCAAGATGAATGGGATATGAATGTTGAAACAAAACTGAATGAAGTTAAAAATATAAATAAAAAATTAAAAGCCTTATGGAATTAGGCAATATTGATTTATCTTCGTTTACAACACCTATAGAATTTAGTTTTAACAATCTTTCAGAATACAAATTCGGTGGTGTTTATATTATTTTTAGTATTAACAAAAACGGAATTAAACAGATTGTTAAAATTGGAGAATCTAATTTTATTTATCGCAGAATTGCTAATTACCTTTCTCCGTTAGAAGAAAAGGACAAGAATAATCCTAAGAAAATTACTAAACGAACTATCCAATCAGAAGTGAAAAAAGGTATTGAACAAGATTTATCTTATGAAATAACTTGGAAAATCGTTGAAGACTTGCATGATAGAAAGGAACTTGAAAAAGAATTAATCAAAGAATTCAAACAAAGGCATAATGGGAAAGGACCAATAATGAATAAAAACAATAGATAAGTTTTCAAATCTCCAACAGCCGTTGGAGATTTTCTTTTTACTTACATTTGTATTTCTCTAACAGCTGTTGGAGAATTTATAAAGAGTATGAACAATATAGATAAATCAACATATCAAGCACTATTTAATCAAATTATTGGAACGATAAACTCATCTCGTTTCAAAGCTTTTAAAGCGGTTAATAAACATCTTATTTTATTAAATTTTGAAGTCGGTAAATTAATTGTAGAAAGCCAAGATAAAAATAACTGGGGTAAATCCATTGTTGACACACTTTCTAAAGACATCAACAAAATTATTGACGGTAAAAAAGGTTACTCTCCTCAAAACCTTTGGAATATGCGCCAATTTTATCTTGAATACAAAGATGAATCTGATTTACTTGAATTAGCATTAGAAATTCCGTGGGGACACAATATGCTTATCATCCACAAAATAAAAGACAAAGCAGAAAAAACCTATTATT
>PCUH01000067.1:1720-3531 GCA_002770955.1 Flavobacteriales bacterium CG18_big_fil_WC_8_21_14_2_50_32_9
ACGTAGTTTGATTAATCCAAAACAAAGCAATTTCGACAAAGCCCTGCCAGTCCATTTATCAGAACAGGCAAATGAAGCTTTAAAAAGTGAATACAACTTAGATTTTCTCGGAATTACCTCTCCTATTTTGGAAAGACAATTAGAAAATAAATTGATAGAAAACATCCGAGATTTAATAATGGAACTTGGATATGGTTTTTGCTTTATTGGTAATCAACATAGATTAAAACTAAATGAAAAAGAATATTTTATTGATTTACTATTCTATCACAGAATACTAAAATGTTTAGTAGCAATTGAATTAAAAACAGTCGAGTTTGAACCTGAATTTGCGGGAAAGATGAATTTCTATTTGGAACTTTTGGACGAACAAGTAAAAACTGAAGACGACAACCCAACTATCGGAATAATTCTTTGCCCTGAAAAAGATGATATTGAAGTAGAATATGCTTTAAGAACGAGTTCTAAACCTATTGGAGTTTCGGAATATAAGCTAACACACAATTTACCCGAAAAATTAAAAGGAAAAATACCGAATAAAGAAGAATTAAAACGAATGCTAACAATGGCTAAAAAATCATAGTTGCCTTATAGGGCAACAACGCTTTTTAGCCGGGTCGTTGTAGCTAATGCCAAAAAAGAGCGTACGGAGAAAAACTGGACTATTTGCCTTAATAATGCGGAGAATAATTAGTATATTTACCGCAAATAAAACAATAGTTAATGGCAACATACATTTATGAATATGACAACTGGCCAGAATTCACATGGAATGACAAACAGATTAATGTGATTTTAGGTAAAGTCCGAAATCTACAAGGTAAAATTTACGGACAAATGGAAGCACTTGGATTTTTAATTAAGGAAGAAACCATTTTATCTACTTTAACACTAGATGTTTTAAAATCATCAGAAATAGAAGGGGAATTTTTAAATTACGAACAAGTTTGTTCTTCTATTGCCAGAAAACTTGGGATAGAATATGCTGGATTAGTACATATTGATAGAAACGTAGAAGGAGTTGTTGAGATGATGCTAGATGCAACTCAAAGATATGATAGACCATTAGACCAAGAACGGATATTTGGATGGCATGCAGCTCTTTTTCCAACAGGTTGGAATGGAATGCACAGAATTGATACCGGTTCTTACCGTATGGGTGAAATGCAAGTGGTATCGGGACCAATGGGGAAAGAGAGAATCCATTTTCAAGCACCTTCTGCAACAGAGGTGAAAAAGGAGATGGATATGTTTTTAGAGTGGTTTAATCAAAGGACTGAAATAGATGGAGTTTTAAAAGCTGCTATTGCTCATTTTTGGTTTATAATAATCCATCCTTTCGATGATGGTAATGGCCGTATTGCAAGGACAATATCTGATATGTTACTTGCACGTTCAGAGGAGAGTACTCAAAGGTTTTACAGTCTTTCAAACCAGATTTTAATAGAGAAAAAGAAATATTATGAGATACTGCAAAAAGTTCAGCATAGTTCTGGTGATATAACTGAATGGTTGGACTGGTTTTTAAATTGCCTGTACCGTGCATTCGAAAGTACAGAAATAACTTTGAAACAGGTACTTAAAAAAGCAGATTTTTGGGATAGAAACAAAGAAACGATATTGAATAGCAGACAGAGATTAATTCTAAACAAATTGTTTGATGGATTTGAGGGTAAGTTAAAAACATCAAAGTGGGCTAAAATTGCAAAATGCTCAGCAGATACAGCACTGCGAGATATTAAAGATTTGATTGAGAAAGGAATCCTAAAACAAGAAGAATCAGGAGGACGAAGTACAAATTATGAATTGAC
>PCUH01000067.1:3548-3792 GCA_002770955.1 Flavobacteriales bacterium CG18_big_fil_WC_8_21_14_2_50_32_9
ACTAGCTACAACATTGTATGTAAAACATTTGGCAATCAGTTGGTTATCGAACATTTCAGCTCGTATAAAAAGTACTTATAACTTGACAGGGAAGTGCTTCGAAATGCCAAACTTTTCATATACCTTGCCCTCCGCTGCCGTAAGCGTCCCGCTTGTGGTTTCTATTATTTTTAACCCGCTTTATTCATGAGCTTGTTTAATTTACCAACTTTAGGGGTATCAAGTTTCCTCTCTTAAATTCACG
>PCUH01000317.1 GCA_002770955.1 Flavobacteriales bacterium CG18_big_fil_WC_8_21_14_2_50_32_9
TTTTCATCCTTATTTGTTTAATAGGATTAATTTATAGCTATTTCTTTCCTTTTTGGATACCCAATTTATTGAAAAAAATTCCTTTCTTATCCAAAAATGAACACCTTGTTTTTAGCCCTCTTTTTTCAAAGGAAGAAAAACTAAATGCTCTGGTTATGAGTATTTTTCGTTATGCTGTTTTTTCTTTTCAATATTATTTAGTGTTAGAAGCCTTTGGAGTACACTTCAATAGTTTTTCAGAAATAGCGTTAATTGCAGTTTGTTTTTTATTCACCTCGGTTATACCAACATTTATTCTTTCGGAAATTGCTGTGAGAGGCTCTGTTGCGTTGTTTGTTTTCAGTTTTCTTTCGCCAAATGATGTTGCCATTTTTAGTGCATCACTTGTTTTATGGCTTTTAAATGTTGCATTGCCTGCAACTATTGGTATTTTTGGGCTAAAAAAAATTCAACTTCCTCAAAAAGCTTGATAATACTCATTTACATATCCATATTTATCACGTTAATTTACGTAATTTCCATAACTTATGTAATTGTTGGATGGTTGTCTATTCCAAAAAAAAATAAAATAGCTACTGTTTCAACTCAAAAGATTAGTGTTGTGATTGCTTATCGAAACGAAGCTCAACACATTATTAATTGCCTAAAATCATTTGAAAAGCAAACAATTACTAAAACTGATTTTGAACTTATTTTAATAAACGACCATTCGGAAGATAATAGCAAAATGTTGATTGAAACATATAGAAAAACAAGTAATCTCTCCATTTTATGTTATGATTTACTAGAAGTTACGTCTAAAAAAGAAGCATTAACATTGGGTATAAAAAATGCTTCTCACCCAATAATAGCTTGCACCGATGCCGATTGTGAAGTACCCAAAAATTGGTTAGAAAACATAGCTGCTTCGTTTGAAGAAAACACAGCTATGTTGCTTGGTCCTGTGGCTTTTAACACAAAATATAATTCAGTAGGGATTTTTCAGACCTTAGATATGCTTGCCATTCAAGGAATTACTTTTGGAATGTTGCAACATCAACAACCTATTATTAATAATGGAGCAAACTTGGCATTTCTAAAAAAAGATTTTAACCTTGTTGGAGGCTATGACCAACATAAAACTCCCTCGGGCGATGATGTTTTTTTATTGCAAAAATTCATAAAAAATAAGTTGAAAATTAATGGATTAATTTCACCTCAACAAATTGTAAAAACACAACTTCAGCCAACATGGGAATCTTTTTTTCAACAACGATTGCGTTGGGCATCTAAATCAAAATATTATTCCAACAAAAGTTTAATTTATTTGAGTTCAATTATTTACGCCACTAACTTTTTGCAAATTTTCATCTATTTAGGAGTGGTATTGGTCGATAAATACTATATAGTTGGTATAATCTTACTGCTTTCTAAGTGGTTTTTCGATTTTATATTACTATATTTGGCTGCTAAGTTTTTCAGTAAGAGAAACTATTTATATTATGTTGTTGGTATGCAACTTATCTACCCAATATACATAACCATGATAGTATTTTTAGGTATGATTTCTTCTTACAAATGGAAAAACAGAATTTATCAATGAATAAAGAAAAAAAAGATACACAATCAAAATCGCTTTCAAAAATTGCTTGGCAACGCTTGAAAAAAAACAACTTATCTATTTTTGGGTTAGTATTGATTAGTATTGCTATTTTAGTTGCTGTGTTAGGTCCAAATATAAGACCTGACAACTCTCCTAAAGCAAATGACCAAACCCTTGAGCTTACAACTAAAAAGCCTGGCTTCAGCATCAATATTTTAAAAGTAAAAAAAAATAAACCAACTGAAAAAACAAGTTGGTGGAAAAAATTTAGAGAAGGAACAGAAAGTCAATATCAAAATATACCTATTTATGATTATAGCTTTGAAGGACAAAAAATAATTATCGAAAAATATACAGGTGGAGATGTTAATAATGGGCAAATTATTAAATTCGATTTAGCAGATGTTGTCTATGCTCTTAAACAAGCAAACATTAATGATAGTAATGGTAATTCAGAATTTTATACTTTTGATGAAGGTAAAAAAATAATTTCTATTGAAGAATTACAAAAGATTGTTGAAAAAGAAAACATCATCAATAAAACCTATTATTTAGGAACAGATAAATATGGTAGGGATTTATTGAGCCGATTAATGGCTGGGACCTGGATTTCACTTTCTGTCGGTTTTATTTCTGTATTCATTTCGTTAATAATTGGAATTACAATGGGAGCTGTTGGTGGTTATTTTAGAGGTTGGGTGGACGATATTATCATTTGGGTAATTAATGTTGTTTGGTCAATACCTACTTTGCTTTTGGTGATTGCCATTACATTGGCTCTTGGAAAAGGGCACTGGCAGGTGTTTATTGCTGTGGGTTTAACGATGTGGGTAGAAGTTGCTCGTGTTGTTCGAGGGCAAGTATTGAGTTTGCGAGAAAAAGAATTTGTTGAGGCAGGAAGAGCATTGGGTTTTAGAAATTCAAGAATTATATTTCATCATATTATTCCTAATGTATTAGGTCCTGTTATTGTTATTTCTGCTATCAACTTTGCCGCTGCAATATTAATTGAAGCAGGACTTAGTTTTATTGGTATTGGAGCTCAACCACCACAAGCCACTTGGGGAAAAATTATTGCCGAACACAAAGGATATATCATTACAGGAAATGCTTATTTGGCAGCACTTCCAGGTTTTGCTATAGTGCTAATGGTACTAGCTTTTATTTTAGTTGGAAATGGATTGAGGGATGCTCTTGATTCTAAAACAGTTGATGATTTGCCTACTGTTTAAAAAAATTATGTCAACTAACAACAAAATATAAAAATAATTTTTATATTTGTTTGAAATTATTATTATATTATTAATAATCAACAATATGAAAACAACTCTTTCTATCCTAATATTAGGCTTTTTATTGCTTTCCATCACTTTCAATTCTTGTCGAAAAAAAGACCCTGCAATCGACTTAACTACAAATTCCACTCAAGATAACACCGTGGCTGAAAATCTTTTTGAAGATATAAGAAAAGTTGTAGTTGAAGTAATTGATGATGAAGGAGCAAGTATGAGAGTAAAATCAGGTTTTTCTTTTGGAAATTGTGCTACCGTTAACATAAATCCTTCTTGGGTTGATACGATTTGGCCTAAAGTAATTACTATTGATTTTGGCTCTACAAATTGCATAGGAACAGATGGGATAAAAAGAAGAGGTAAAATTATTGTAACATTCAATGACTTATATAAAAATCCAGGTAGTGTTTTAAATGTGCAATTACAAAATTATTATGTAAACGAACATTTAATTGAAGGTACCAAAACCATAACCAACAATGGACGAAATTCATCAAACAACTTATCTTTCACAGTTAATGTTTCCAACGGAAAAATAACTTTTCCAAACAATGGAGGAGTTACAACATGGTCGTCAATCAGAACCAATGAATGGATAGCTGGAGAATCAACCAATTTATTTACACATGGTGTTGCTGGAATTTGTGATGATGTTTACCTTATAACTGGCAATGCAAACGGAATAAATAGACTTGGAAAATCTTATACGATGCAAATAACAAATCCTTTGCGAAAAGAAATTTGTTGTCGTTGGTTGGTAAGCGGAACTATAAATATAACTCCTAGTGGCTTGCCAACAAGAATCTTAGATTTTGGAACAGGAGCTTGTGACAATAATGCATCCTTAACCATAGGTAGTAGCACTTTTAATTTTATGATGTATTGATTAAACGCTT
>PCUH01000157.1:0-3003 GCA_002770955.1 Flavobacteriales bacterium CG18_big_fil_WC_8_21_14_2_50_32_9
TATCAAGGATTTGAAAATGGATTAACAATGTGGTCAGGGAATTGTAGTGTCCATATAGTTTACCCAGTAATTAAAGTTGAATTGCCTAATACTACTCTGCCTGAACCTTCTGGTTTCACATCAGTGGTTGACTCTACCAACCCGAATTATTTTTCGGACACCGCTTTCGTAAATCAGAATTACATTGCTATAAAACACATCTTGCAAAATGTCAATAATGTCAAATGGATTTCTGTTGGTAACGAAATTGACACTTATTTTAAGAATGCCTATTGGGGAACTGGAAGATTAACAAAGTTTACTGCATTTCTTGACACAATTAGAAATCGGATGAACAACGATGGTTTTTCCTATGTAAAACTTGGAAGTGTTGTTGCGTTTCATAATTTAACTTGGACAGGGAACTACGATATCATTGATTCTATAAGACAGCATGTTGATTTTGTAGGATACACATTTTATTACACTTCTCTTGGACCACCGAATGATACTTGTTGGGGAAATCCTGCGACAGTTACTTCTTGGCTTAATACTGCTAAAGCAGAAGTTGGTAGCAAAAAAATGTTGCTCACCGAAACCTGCATGGGGGACGGAGGTGGAATATTGCAAAACTGTGGTTCTCCTTCAAAACAACTTGCATATGCTGACACACTTTTAAATTGGTATAACAGCGACACTTCAAAAATTGTAGGAATGACTTGGTTCACTGCTGTTGACCCTTATCTCGGTTGGCAGACACCAAGCACTTTATGGAACACTTGTGGACTCGTAGACTCAAATGGAGTAACAGTTCAGCAAGCAGGGACACTCTGGCGACATGACTGCACCACAACAGGAATATCATTAATAAATCACTCTTCTAAAATTTCAATATATCCAAATCCTTTTTCTTCAACAACAACTTTGGAGACAGACAATTTTTTAAAAGACGCAATATTGACAGTTTACAACTTATACGGTCAGCAAGTAAAGCAAATAAAAAATATTTCAGGGCTGACAATTACTCTGCATCTTGATAATTTACCAAGCGGACTGTATTTCGTTCGGCTTACAGAAGAAAATAAAATAATTGCAACAAAAAAAATAATCATTGCTGACTGACATGAAAGACAACAGCACATCACCTAACAGCAGTAACCGTTGCACAACCTTTCCAAAAAGTAAATTTTAATTAAAAAAGTCAACACATTGGTTGGCTATTTCTTTGTTTTTTGGTAATGTATTTCATCAGTAGCAATCCACATCATCTGCGTTATCCGTGTTCTATAAAAAAGCAAATCTGTAAGCCAGGTTCTGTACCTTATTTACCAATACATTGGTTCAGGTTTCTATCATTTATCTAGGCGGGGAGTTGCCTCCACGCTCTAACAATCTACCCTCCAAGATTAGGCGAGTAACCCTCAAGCCTTGGTTTATTTGATTTTTCAGCTCCTAAGGTTTGCCTAGCTTACAAAATTACTTCTGTAACTGGTGAGCTCTTACCTCACCTTTTCACCTTTTCCTCAATAAATTGAGGTAGTCTATTTTCTGTGGCACTTTCTGTTATTATTCCATTCCTGAAACAATACCCTAGCTTTCGCTAGGTAGGATACTCTGTGCTGCCCGGACTTTCCTCTCTCTCATTAAAAATGAAACAGCGATAGAACGATTTGCAATGCAAAGGTATGAATAAATTGCAGATTTGAGATTGGAAGAGAAGTTAAAAATTGGAAGATGGCATTGTGCGGAAGCTCTCCCCTCAAGGGGAGATACAGAGGGGTGATTGTTTAATTAGAGATTAGAAATTAGAGATTAGAGATTATTAATGTCATTTTTACTGTTATAAATAGGTATTAATGCTACTTCCCCGAATAGTCGAGGCAGACTGTGGTCATCACTTCATTTTACTAAACTTCGTGCCTCAGTTTGTAAAATTTCGTTCTGAATGAAGTTAATCCCTAACTACTAATTTTACATATTTCCACACTCACTTATTTTCATTAACTTTGCCATCTTACAAAAAAAAATCAACAATGATTACAGTACAAAATGTTTCCTTGCAATATGGAAAGAGAGTGCTTTTTGATGAAGTTAATATTAAATTCACAGAAGGAAATTGCTACGGGGTGATAGGTGCTAATGGTGCAGGAAAATCAACCTTCTTAAAAATTTTATCAGGAGAAATAACACCTAATTCAGGAATTATTTCGTTGGATAAAGGCAAACGGATGGCTGTGTTGAGTCAAGATCATTCTAAATATAATGACACACAGGTTTTACATGCAGTGTTGATGGGTCATGAAAAATTGTGGAAAGTGATGCAGGAAAAAGATGCTCTTTATGCAAAACCCGATTTTTCTGATGCAGACGGAATTAAAGCCTCTGAATTAGAAGCTGAATTTGCCGAAATGGATGGTTGGAATGCCGAAGCTGATGCGGCTTCTATGCTGAGTGCGTTGGGAATTACTGAAGAAAAACATTATTTAACAGTTGGCGAATTGAGTGGCAATGAAAAAGTGCGTGTTTTATTAGTTCAGGCTGTTTTTGGAAATCCTGATGTGTTGATTTTAGATGAGCCTACCAATGATTTGGATATCCATACTATCAATTGGTTAGAAGATTTTTTATTGGAATTTAAAAACACGGTAATTGTAGTTTCTCACGATAGGCACTTTTTGGATACAGTTTGTACGCAAATTGTTGACATTGATTTTAGTAAAATTAATATTTACAGTGGAAACTATACTTTTTGGTATCAAGCAAGTCAATTGGCTCTTCGTCAAAAGCAATCTACGAACAAAAAAGCAGAAGAAAAGAAAAAAGAATTGCAAGAATTTATTGCTCGTTTTAGTGCCAACGCTTCTAAATCGAAACAAGCAACTGGTAGAAAAAAAATGTTGGAAAAGATTAATTTTGAAGACATAAAACCTTCCTCAAGAAGATACCCAGCTATTATATTTAATCAACAACGAGAAGCTGGTGACCAGATTTTACATATAGAGAATATTTCTAAAAAAGACTTAT
>PCUH01000157.1:3020-3843 GCA_002770955.1 Flavobacteriales bacterium CG18_big_fil_WC_8_21_14_2_50_32_9
AATGTTAGAAAAGGCGATAAAATTGCTTTTATCAGTAAAAACAGTATGGCAACTACCGCTCTTTTTGAGATTTTAGAAGGAAATCAAAAACCTGACACAGGAACTTTTAGCTATGGACAAACCATTTCTACAGCTTATTTACCAAATGAAAACACCCATTTTTTTAATGGAAATGATAATTTGATAGATTGGCTACGACAATATTCTGAAGAAAAAGATGAAGTTTACATTCGTGGTTTTTTAGGTAAAATGTTGTTTTCGGGTGAAGAAGTGTTTAAAAAATCCAATGTACTTTCGGGAGGAGAAAAAGTACGTTGTATGCTTTCTAAAATGATGTTGGCAGAAGGAAATTTGTTGTTGTTGGACGAACCAACCAACCACTTAGATTTGGAGGCCATTACCACCTTAAACAATTCCTTGATAGATTTTAAAGGCACTATTTTATTTACATCTCATGATCATGAATTTGTGCAAACCATTGCCAACAGAATTGTGGAATTAACACCTAATGGTTGTATTGACAAAGAAATGACTTATGATGAATACTTGGAAAGCGAAAAAGTAAGTCAACAAAAGGAAACACTTTATTCCTGATTGCGTAGGAGAAAGGCAATAAAAATATTTCATTATGAGTTTTGGTGGTCATGTAGCGGCAATGATAGCATCGATTAAAAACAATGCTAGAGCAAAAAGAAAAAATTATTTTGACCGAAAAGATATTTATACTTCAAAAAGTAAGGGTATTGAATTAAGGAAGGCAACGCCAGAAGAATTAGCTCATATTAAAAGAAATATGATTTTACAGAATAAAAAAAGAAGACAA
>PCUH01000251.1:0-643 GCA_002770955.1 Flavobacteriales bacterium CG18_big_fil_WC_8_21_14_2_50_32_9
TGCATTTGCAGTGGTATTGCCAAAACTTGCAGGGTTGGCTGAAAAAGTAGCTTGTGTTCCATTTACATTATGAAACCCCGAAACATTATCAAAAATAACCGTATCACCAATACTAATAGTTAAGCTCGAAGGAGTGAAAGTCATTCCAGAAGCAGTAACAGTATATTTTTGATTGTTATTGTTAGAAGGTGTTGGCTGAGGGACAATCTGAGGATCTTCCAAATTATTATACGCACAGCCACCTATTAAACTTATCAACAGTACCGAACAAGTATAAAATAAATTAATTCGCTTCATTTATTTATTGTATGATTAGTTTTTCTACCAATTTAGCATCTCCTATTTCAATAGTAAGAAAATAAATTCCTTTAGGTAATGCTTTTACATCAAATCTGTTAGTTTGGTTAGCAGTTTCTGAGTAAGTTTTAACTAATTGTCCTGTAATATTAATAAGCGAAACAGATTTTATAGTTTGCTTAGTAGCTATAGAAAAATAATCTGCTGTAGGATTAGGAAAAACTTTAACCTCTGTTTTTTTCTGTAATTCTGCTACTGAAGTAGCTGTCTGAACAGTTATTGTGCCAGCCATACCTGGAGCATGGACATCACATTGGTACGTATAATTTCCTGCTACAGTAAACAC
>PCUH01000251.1:722-956 GCA_002770955.1 Flavobacteriales bacterium CG18_big_fil_WC_8_21_14_2_50_32_9
CCTGATTAATGGTCAAGCTAGATGGAGTAAAAGTCATGCCCGATGCTGTAATAGTGTATTTGGTTTGAGCATTAATAAAAGTAGCTGTTAATAAAGTAAAAGATAATAAAAATATTTTCATAACATTAAATTTAGGGTTTTTAATACAATTATTTTCGACAAATATAATGATGAAAATCATATTTTGCATAAAAAAAATATTTTTTTTTGATCCATAAGCATCTAATTTCCCAC
>PCUH01000251.1:1013-2006 GCA_002770955.1 Flavobacteriales bacterium CG18_big_fil_WC_8_21_14_2_50_32_9
CATGAATTCTGCCAATTTGATTTTTTACTTCATTGTAGTTGGTCAAATAGGGACGATGAATAAGCTGAGTCCCTGTCGGAGAGTGGCAATTATTACACTTATTATCAATAATTTTTTTTGTATGTAGCGTATAAGTTAAAGTTGGTTGTGGAAGTTCATTACCATTGTAATAACAAGAACACAAAAAGCTCAAAATAATAGTTATACTGAAGAATTTTCTCATTCCTTTTTTTTAATTACGCTTTTTCAAAAGTAAGAAATTAACCTATTAATATTCTAAAATCCTAAAAAACACTTAGTTTACCCTATGTAATTCTTCTTTATTTTCTAAAAATAAATAAACTTATAAAAATTTATACTATTTTTATTTTTTCAATTCTAAACTTCATATTATGAGAAAAATAGCACTAATTCTTGTTTCCTTAATTCTTTTAACTGTTGGGTGTGATGATGATAAAAGAAATGAACCTATTAACCCTGCTTTTATTGGTTATATCTCAGGATTTACTTCTGGTATTATATCCAACCAATCTACCATAAAAATTAGTTTAGCCGAACCTTCGGCTCATGCTCAGTATGATAAAGCTATTGATGATGATTTATTCGATTTTAGTCCGAACATTAATGGAGAAGCTTATTGGTTAGATGAAACCACCATTGAATTCAGACCTGCATCTCCGCTTCCTTCCAACACTTATTTTAAAGCCGAATTTTATCTTTCTGAAATTGTGAAAGTTGAAAAAGATTTAAAAACTTTTTATTTCGATTTTGAGACGTACAAACAAGGCATTAATCTCCAATTTGCTGGTGTGAAAGCGTATGATAATAATTCACTAAAATGGCAACAAATTACCTATGAACTTACTACTGCTGATTTTGCTAATGCTGAAGCCTTAGAACAAACAATTTCTGCCACCCAAAACGGAAAAAAATTAACCATTTCTTGGAATCATGGTATTGGCGAACGATTACATACTTTCTCTATTGACAGCA
>PCUH01000251.1:2021-4521 GCA_002770955.1 Flavobacteriales bacterium CG18_big_fil_WC_8_21_14_2_50_32_9
AAAGAGGAGAAGTAGTATTAAAATGGAATGGTGGCGCCATTGAGTCAGAAGAAAAAGGAGAACAAAATATAGAAATTCCTCCTCTTGGTGAATTTAAAGTAATAGATTTAAAAGTGGTGCAACAACCCGAACAAACTGTTGTTATTTATTTTTCCGATCCTATTAGCACTACTCAAAATTTGAATGGGTTGGTCTATCTTCAATCAGGAGAAAATCTTCGTTTATCTATTGATGAAAATACGTTGAGTGCCTATCCCACAAGAAGATTAACAGGCACTTCAAAAATTATTATCGATAAATCCATTACCAACTCTATTGACTATCCTTTAATAGAAGGTTTTGAAAAAAGTATTTCTTTTACCAACTTAAAACCTAATGTTGAATTGATTGGGGAAGGTGTAATTTTACCTAGCACCAATGGGCTAATTTTTCCTTTCAAAGCCGTTAACCTTAGTGCTGTTGATGTAAAAATCATTAAAATTTTTGAAAATAATGTAGCCCAATTTTTTCAGGTCAATCAATTTAGTGGTAACAGAGAGATGAAACGTGTGGGTAGAATTGTGCATCAGTCAGAAATAAAACTCAACGCAACAAAAGCCATTGATTATGGAAGTTGGAATACATTCTCTATTGATTTATCCTCTTTAATTAATGCTGAACAGGGAGCTATCTACAGAGTGGAACTTTCTTTTCGTAAAAAACATTCGCTTTATCCTTGCGAAAATGCTGCTGATGAGCTTGAAGAAATTGATTTAGAAGATGAGCGTGAAGCATTAAGCTATGATCAACCAAGCGATTACTATTATTATGATGATGATTACTACGATTATTATGACGATTACAGTTGGGAAGAAAGAGATAATCCTTGCAGCAAATCCTATTATTCTAGAAACAACCGAAAAGTAGCCAAAAATGTATTTGCTTCTGATTTAGGAATTATTGCTAAAGGTGGTAATGGCAAAACCCTTACTGTTGCGGTAACAGATATTAAAACTACGCAACCACTTGCTAATGTTAGTATAGAAATTTACAATTTTCAACATCAATTAATGAAAAAAGCCACTACTAACAGCGATGGATTAGTGGATATTGATTTAAACAAAAAGCCATTCTTATTGGTTGCTAAACAAGATAAGCAGGTGGGCTATTTACGTTTAGATGATGGATCTGCTTTGTCAGTGAGTATGTTTGATGTAGGTGGAGTACAAGTTAAAAAAGGAGTGAAAGGATATATTTACGGAGAAAGAGGTGTTTGGCGTCCGGGCGACTCGCTTTTTGTGTCTTTTATTTTAGAAGATAAATTAGGAGTGTTGCCATTAAATCATCCAGTGGTAATGGAGCTTTATACTCCCGAAAGCCAACTCTATTCACGTAAAATTAAAACAACAGGCGAAAATGGTTTTTATGACTTTAGAACCAAAACTGATGATGATGCACCAACAGGAAATTGGTTGGCAAAAATTAAAGTGGGTGGTTCTTCCTTTACAAAAACTATAAAAATTGAGACCATCAAACCTAATCGACTAAAAATAAATCTCGATTTTAAAACCAAAGTACTCAAAGACAATCAACCTATGACGGGTGATATGGAAGTAAAATGGCTGCATGGAGCTATTGCTGGAAATATTAAAACGGATGTGGAACTGATTTTATCTCCATCAAAAACTACTTTTAAAGATTATCCTGATTATACTTTTGATAATCCTGCTAAAAGTTTTGAATCGGAAGAAAATATGATTTTTGATGGTAAACTGAACAGCGAAGGGAAAGCTACCATCTATCCTAAAATTAACGTAAAAAAAGAGGTGGCTCCCGGAATGTTAAAAGCCAATTTTAAAATTAGAGCGTTTGAAAATGGTGGCGAATTTAGTATAGACAGACAAGCGATAGATTATTCTCCATATAGAGGATATGTAGGAGTTAAAGTTCCAGAAGGTAAAGGTTGGAATGGAGCCTTGTTTTCAGATCAATCTAACCTAATCCCTATAGTTACGGTTGATGAGGATGGGAAACCTGTTAGCCGCCAAAAGGTAAAAATTGAAATTTATGATGTATATTGGAGTTGGTGGTGGGAAAGTTCTGATAATTATGATTTAGCTAGGTATGTCTCCAATCGTTCTAAAAATTTAATCAAAGAAGAATACATCAATACCACGAATGGAAAAGCCATTTTTGATATGAAGTTTGATAGAGATTATTGGGGGCGAAAATTGATAATTGTTACTGATCCCGTTACTGGACATAGCACTGGACAAACTTTTTATATGTCTTATTCTGGTTGGTGGAACAGCAATTCAGGAGATAATCCTGGAGGTGCCGAAATGCTTTCTTTTAGTTGCGATAAAAAAGTGTATCAGGTAGGTGAAGAAGTAAAAATTGAATTGCCTAATGCAAAAACAGGAAGAGCGTTATTAAGTGTAGAGTCAGGTTCATCTGTTATTGAGAAAAAATGGATAGATGTTTCTGCTGATAACAATACGTTGAAGTTTAAAGCTACGGC
>PCUH01000249.1:0-3007 GCA_002770955.1 Flavobacteriales bacterium CG18_big_fil_WC_8_21_14_2_50_32_9
TTTTTCTAATGTATTAAAAGAACTTAAAATCCCTTATCCAGAATTTGGTGTGGTTGAAAGTGCCGAACAAGCCATTCAATTATCCAAAACATTAGGATTTCCTTTGTTAGTAAGACCTTCCTATGTATTGGGCGGTCAAAAAATGAAAATTGTTATTAATGAAGAGGATTTAGAGCATCATGTGGTGGATATTTTAAAAGCCATGCCTAATAATCAAATTTTACTAGACCACTTTTTAGGAGGAGCGATAGAAGCCGAAGCAGATGCCATTTGTGATGGAAAAGATGTGTATATTATTGGAGTGATGCAACACATAGAACCAGCTGGAATTCACTCGGGAGATTCTTATGCAGTTTTGCCGCCCTATAATTTAGGAGATTTAATCATTACTCAAATTGAAGAAATTACCAAAAAAATAGCTGTCGCATTAAAAACCGTTGGATTAATCAATATTCAGTTTGCCATTAAAGATGATGTGGTTTATGTAATTGAAGCCAATCCAAGAGCTTCCCGAACTGTTCCTTTTATTGCAAAAGCTTATGATGAACCTTATGTGAATTATGCTACTAAAGTGATGTTAGGAGCAAAAGTCGCTGATTTTAATTTTAATCCTAAAAAACACGGATATGCAATAAAAATCCCTGTGTTTTCGTTCAACAAATTCCCAAATGTAAATAAGGAATTAGGTCCAGAAATGAAATCAACAGGTGAAGCAATAAGGTTTATTGATGATTTAAAAGATAAATTCTTTAGAGATATTTATGCAGAAAGAAACTTGTACTTGAGTAAGTAGTTGAAAATCTCGAAAGAAGTTGGAAGAGAGAAGTTGGAAGTGGGCATTGTGCGTTGGATTTCCCCTCTCGAGAGGAGAGCAAGGGGAGTGATGTTTATGGAAGTCTTGAAAATGTGTAAATATGAAAATGTTACGCTTACTGTCAGTTCAAGTAGGTTTAACGGAGCAGTAGCGGAGTTGAACCGTATCGAGAACAATGCGTAAATTTAAAAATGTAATAATAATCTCTAATCTCTAATCCTTCAATTAATTAAATGCAAATTATACGCACCATACTAATTATTCTGCTTGTCTATTATGGATTCAAGTTTGTTTTTAGAGTAGTCATGCCATTTTTTTTAACTCGCTGGGTTAATAAAAAAACACAGCAATTTCAACAACAAAATCATTTTACAGACGCTGAAAAAGCAAAAGAATTTGCCAAACAAAAAGAGGGTGAAGTAAAAATTAAAACTACAAAAACCAATAAACCAGAAACCGATGGTATTGGTGATTATGTGGATTACGAAGATGTGAAAGATGATTAGTCAATGTAATTTATTTTTCAAGTATTTACTACTATTTTTAGTTGTATTATTCATTAATGCTTGTTCATTTTCTCAAAAAAAAGCACATAAATTATTCAAGGAGAATGAAAATGAAACATTTGATGTAATTATTGTGCCTGGCGTTCCATTTGAAAATAATAATTGGAGCAGTACAATGAAGGCAAGGGTTTATTGGTCAAAATATCTGTTTGAAAAAAGTATAACCAAAAATATTATGTATTCAGGCTCTGCCGTTTATTCACCTTATTATGAAGCAAATATTATGGCATTATATGCTCAAGCTATTGGAATTCCAAAAGAAAATATTTATACAGAAACAAAAGCTGAACACTCTACCGAAAATATCTATTATTCCTACAAAAAAGCCACAAAATTAGGGTTTGAAAAAATAGCCCTTGCAACAGACCCCTTTCAATCAAAAATGCTGAAAAGATTCATTTGTAAAAAAATGAAAGCTCCTATTACCATTATTCCTATGGTGTATGATTCATTGAAAACAATAGAACCGATGATGATAAATCCACCCATTAATGCTCAAGAAGCTTATGATTCAAATTTTGTTTCCATAATAGAAAGAGAAAGTTTTCGTAAAAGATTTAGAGGAACTAGAGGGAAAAACATTGATAAATTTGCTTATTGATAGCAAAATTTAATTCATAATAGCAAATTTTTTTAACTTCTGTAACTTTTCATATCGTTGAACGTCCTATTTATGAAAGTTAATAAATAAGCGTATATAAAAAGCGAATGACATCATCGGAATACAACATAATCATTGATAATTATGCGGATAATCTTTTTCGGTTTGTATTGAAAAATATAAAAAATGAAGATGATGCAAAAGACATTGTGCAAGAATCATTCTTAAAAGTATGGCTTAAAAAAGAAGAAATTAACTTCCTAAAAGCCAAATCATATCTATTTTCAACAGCTTACCATCAAACAATAGATTACGTTCGGAAAAGTAAGATTCAGCTAGTCGCAAATGAAGAGCTAAATAAACATTCATTGATTTATGAAGACCAATTTACCGACATTCAGGCGGTACTACATGAAGCATTAGAAAAATTACCCCCCATTCAAAAAGCTGTGATTTTATTAAGAGACTATGAAGGCTATAACTATTTAGAAATTGCTGAAATCACGAAATTATCTGAAGCTCAAGTAAAAGTATATATTTTTAGAGGAAGAACTTTTTTGAAAAATTATTTAGGAAGTATAGAAGCTGTATTATGAACACGATAAACATACATAACTACGAAGCTTATTTGTTAGATTATTTAGAAAATAATTTATCAGATAACCAACAAATAGAGTTGTTTGTGTTTTTAGAAGAACATCCTGAGCTAAATATTGAGTTAAACGATTTAAGCAACAATCCATTAGTTTGTGACGATTCAATTGTATTTGAAAACAAAAACAAGTTGAAACAAATTGCAATTGAAAGCTTAATGATTGCTGAAATGGAAGGCGTTAGTTCAGAAAATGACAGTAAAGAGTTAAAGGAATTATTAGCGTTACAACCGATTTTACAAAAAGACTTTGATTTATATAAAAAGACTGTTTTGATTCCATCAAAAATTGTTTTTTTAGACAAAGAAAGCTTGAGAAAGGAAAAGCCAGCACGGTTAATTTATTGGTGGATGTCGTCCGCAGCTGCTTTGAT
>PCUH01000249.1:3033-3793 GCA_002770955.1 Flavobacteriales bacterium CG18_big_fil_WC_8_21_14_2_50_32_9
TTAGTACTTCTGAAATCAATGATACAGAACAGTTGGTTGAAGTGGTTGTTGAAGATTCAATATTAAATCAAACAACGGAAATTTTACCATCAAATAGTGATTATGAAAATAACCAAACAACAGAAGTTGCTTCCACAACTTTAACAAATGAAAAAAAAGAAAAACGACAAATCAATCTTCAAGAAAAAAAATCTTTTGTTGTTGCTGAAGAATTACCTTTAGAGGAAATGCTACTTATAAATGAGACTGCCATTATTGATACCAATAATAGGGAATTTATCATTATTGAACCCTATTTAGAAGAAGATAATTTAGCAAACTTTATTTCCATAGAACCAATAGATGAAGCAACATTGAATGAAATAAATCAATTTAATACTAAAAAAAATGAAACCTCCTTATTTTGGGTTTTAGCTGAAAAAATTACTCAAGAAAGAGTAACCTTAGCAAAGCAAACAGATGAAAAAGGTAAATTACAAGTACTTCAAATTGGGGATTTTTCTTATGCAAGAAAATAGTAATTATTTTTTTTGTAACTTTTTAAACCCACAAGCGTCCCACTATAAAACACAATGAAGTTATTTAAAGTTCAAATATAATAATGAAAATGAATTATTTTTTTGCAATACGAGGCATTTTTGAGAAGCATAGCCGTAGGCTATGGTTGGAGAAAATAACGAAGTAATGTGAAAAAAGAAACATTTTTTAATTTATAGGGAGGACTTTAAATAACTTCAATAACTAAATTTAAAATTTATGA
>PCUH01000111.1:0-6831 GCA_002770955.1 Flavobacteriales bacterium CG18_big_fil_WC_8_21_14_2_50_32_9
AAAAATTGAAAATGATGATATTGAACACAGAGACACCAGCATGGATTCGTATTTTAAAAAAGGATATGGAAAAATGTACATGTTTCGATAGATTTGTTGGATAAATAGTTATACATCTTTAATGAAACAGCATCTTAAAATCCTTTTTCCTTTTTTTCTGTTTTTTATCGCCTTAATATTCTTTGTTTCTAATAATTTCTTTTTTTGGGATACCATTCATTTAGTTTCAGCTCCCGCTCATTTCTTTTATGAAAATAATTTCAAAACACTTATTCTTCCAGCAGAAATTGACACAGGTCATATTCCTACATTAGGGTATTACATAGCACTTGTTTGGAAAGTTTTTGGAAAAAATTTGGTGGTAGCTCATTTAGCAATGTTACCTTTTGTTTTGGGAATTGTTTTTCAGGTTTTTTTACTTGTTAAACATTTTGTTTCTTCTCCTAATTTCGTTGTTTGGGCAATGATGCTCATCTTGTCTGACGCAACCTTATTAAGCCAAATGATTCTTATTTCCCCAGACATTGTGCTACTATTTTTCTTTTTACTAGGATTAAATGCTATTATTTCACAAAAAAGAAATTTCCTATTATTGGCACTTTTTGGCTTGTTTTTAATTAGTATGCGTGGAATTGTTGTTGCATTCGCACTCTTTTTAATCGACTTTGTTTTAACATATAAAAGAACAAACTTCATTTCTACATTTATTAAAATAGCAAAAATATATTTTCTTCCTTTTTTACTTTTTGTAGCATTTCATTCTTATCATTATATAAAAACAGGTTGGCTCTGGACATACCCAGATTCGGCTTGGGATATTGGTAGAGCAAAAAACAACATTGGCGGACTATTTTACAATACAGGAATTTTTATGTGGAGATTAGTTGACTTTGGAAGAGTTTTTATTGTAGTTAGTTTAGCTATTTTACTTCTTAAATTTAGAAAACAATTTTTTGAAAATAGTAAAATAAAGCACTTACTTCTCATTTTTTGCATCGTTGGGACAATACTTTCTATTCCTTTTCTTTATTATAAAACCCTCACAGGTCATCGGTATGTGTTACCATTTATTTTAATAATTTCATTAATTACTGCTTATCTTATTTCTCATTTATCTCATTCAGATAAGCTAAAAAAGTTTGTGTTTGTTGTTTTGATTTTTGGTAGTTTATCAGGAAATTTTTGGGTTTATCCAAATAAGATAGCACAAGGTTGGGATTCGACCTTGGGACATATCCCTTTTTATTCGTTACAACAAAAAATGAATACTTATTTAGATAAAAATCAAATTACTTTTAGTGAAGTAGGTACTGCTTTTCCAATGTTAGGAGAACATTCGGTTATCTTTGTTAATAATGATATTCGTTCATTCAAACCGAAAGAAGTAGGAAAAGATACTTATATTCTTTATTCTAATGTAAATAATGATTTTAGTGATTCCGAATTAAATTGGCTTAGTAATCAGTATATTATAGAAAAAAAAATCACTTCTCCCACCATTTACCTCTGCTTGTTTAAGCTGAAAAAATAAAATCGAAACTCATCAAGAATTAGTTTGTTGAAAAAACATCTAAATTAATTGTATCTAAAAAAGGAAAAGATACGTATAATATATCAGAACAATATTATGCATGCATAAAGTTTTGAATTCTTTTGTAGTAACCAAAATTATATTATTATGAATACTACGCACCTAAATATCCTATTAACCACAATACAAAACTCAGTTTTAAAAGTGGTTTTCGTACTATCTATTTTAAGTATTAGCACAGATAAATTATATAGTCAAACTGGCTGTGGTCCTAATGTTCCTAGTTTGAATGTTGACTTAAGTAGTAATCCTAATGGAGCATGGATTAGTCCTGATACATTAAGAAGTGGTTTGTGTTGTGGAGCGGTAAGCCCAGACAGATGTATTGAGTTTAATGTTTTGCTTCATCCTAATGCAGTAGGGATTATTTTTACAATTTTTTCAGGAGCTATTCCTCCAGGTGCTTTGTATTATCAACTTAATTGTGGCACTCCCACCCCTATTGGAACTGTGCTTTGTTTAAATGGTCCTGGACCCCATTTAATTACATTTTGTAAACCAGGTAATAACAACAATCAATATCAAATTTTATCTGTTTCAGGTCCTGAAATAGGTCCTAATGTTACCGTAAACGATGGTTGTTCTGCTCTTTTAACCACAAGTGGTTTTGACACCTCATCTATCACTTGGAATTCGGTTTATCCTGGTAATTTTGGTGATTTTAATGGGTCTTTGTCTTGTACTGTTGGTTGTGCCTCTACCATATTTACTTCCCAAACAGGATTGCCACCTTATATTGATTATCAAGTTTGTGGATTACCTTTTGGTGGTTGTACTACAGTTCCATTTTGTGATACAATGAGAGTTTATTATAATCCAACATTGATTGTAAACTTCTTTCCACCTAACCCAACCATCTGTTTTGGTGATACAAGTATAACAATAAGTGCCATTGGATTGGGTGGCTCTCCGCCCTATTCTTATCAATGGAGTACAGGTGACACCACCCAAACTATCAATGTAACAGCAGGAACTTATTGGGTAATACTTTCTGATACTTCTAATTGTCCTCCTGTCCAAAATACAATTACTGTAACACAATTTACCAATGTTATTACCGCTTTTGCTGGAAATGATACAACTATTTGTAAAGACTTTTTACCTATCTCATTAACTGGTCAAGTTACAGGTGTTACCACAGGTACTTGGTCTGGTGGAAATGGAACTTTCAGCCCTCATGTAGATTCATTAAATATCACATATAATCCTTCGCCCTCAGAATTAGCTCAAGGGTATGCCTACCTTATTTTAACTACTACAAATAATGGAACATGTCCATTAGACCAAGACACTATACGGATTGATTTTGTTGATTTTATTTCTACAGTTTTAGTAAGCACTACAAATGTATCTTGTGCAGGAGCTAGTGATGGAGAAGCTTATGTTGATGTTTTAGGAGGAACACAAGGTCCTTATAACATTCTTTTTCAAATAAATCCTCCTTCCTCCTTAAATCCTATAACTGGATTAGCTCCGGGAAATTATAGTGTTTTAGTAACAAATGTTTACGGTTGTGATACCTTATATAGCTTTACTATAACTGAACCATTACCACTACTACCTCAAGTTGATACTATTTATAACGTGAGTTGTAATGGTTTTAATGATGGATATGCATCTATTAGCGTTTCGGGAGGAACTCCTCCATATACATTCAATTGGAATACAACTCCTAATTCTTTTACATCTACAAATACTAATTTAGCAGCAGGTACATATATCGTTGATGTTGTTGATTATAATGGGTGTTTCACAACAATTCCTGTAACTATTACTGAACCGCCACTTTTAATATCTACTATTTCCTCCATTACTAATGTTTCTTGTTTTGGTTATAACGATGGAACAGCAACAGCACTTGTAAATGGAGGTACACTTCCTTATTCTTATTCTTGGAATACAATTCCAATGCAAACTACAGCCACAGTAACTAATTTAAGTTCAGGAAACTATATATTAACTATTACAGATACGAATGGTTGTGTAACATCAAATGCAGTTGAAATTACTCAGCCTCAACCTATCACAGCAACTATGTCTTCCACTAATACCTCATGTTTTGGCTTTTCTGATGGAACAGCTAATATAAATGTTATTGGAGGCACACAACCTTATTCCTATATTTGGAATACAACACCTATTCAAAGCAGTAATTCAGCAAATGGTTTAATAGCTGGATTATATACTGTAATCATTCAAGATGTAAATAACTGTAGTTATACAGATTCTGTTTTAATAACAGAACCAACTCCACTAACACCTCTTTTAATTAATTCTTCAAATGTTAGTTGTTATGGGTTGTCTGATGGAGAAGCTAATGTCAGTGTTAGTGGAGGAACTCCTTCTTATTCTTATGCTTGGAATACAATTCCTGCTCAAAATACAACGCTGGCATCAGGATTGGCTGCTGGAAATTATACTTTTGAAACTACAGATGCAAATGGATGTGTTGCTTCTATTAATGTTAACATAACTCAACCAGATTCTCTACTCTTAAATTTTAGCCCAAATCATGTTTCTTGTAATGGTGGAAATGATGGATCCATTCTTGCAAATGTTTCAGGAGGAACAGCTACTTATACCTACAATTGGACTCCAGTTTCTGGAAATAATAATCAAATAAATATGTTAACAGCAGGAACTTATTACCTTTCTATACAAGATATCAATGGTTGTGTTGTGGCTGACTCTGTTTCAATTATGGAGCCTCTTCCTGTAATAGTAAATACAATTGATAATGATACAATTTGTCCTTCAAGCACAGCAACTATTTCTGCAAATGCTACAGGCGGAAATGGTGGTTATTCTTATGTGTGGAATCAAGGATTAGGAATTGGTCAATCTCATAATGTTAGTCCATCCAATACTCAAACTTATGTAGTTATTGCTTATGATGGGCTTGGTTGTCCTTCAACCCCAGACACAATTTCTGTATTTGTTCGTCTTTTATTACAAGATAGTCTTGTAATAAGTTCAGGAGGAGATGTTTGTGTTGGAGGTATAGTTACTTTTTATGGAAATCATAACAATAGTAATAATTTTAACTATAACTACTCATGGAGCAATGGATTTACTGGCTTAGGACCTCATAATATGGTTTTAAATGACACAACTACTTTTGTGTTGACAATTACAGATGTAATTTGTAATATCTCTATTTCTGATTCAGTAACCATTAATGCAAATCCTTATCCTATCATTAATCTTCCAGCTTCTTTTGGTCAAGGATGTCCACCTTTATCTGTTAATTTTTTCAATAATGCCAATAACCCTGCAAATACAACTTATGGTTGGAGTTTTGGTGATGGAACACATTCCAATCTTGAACAGCCTACCTATACGTTTATAAACTCAGGAACATATAATATTAATTTAACAGCCATTTCTGCGGTGGGATGTATGGTAAATACGACAATAAGTAGCACAGTAACTGTTTATCCTGTTCCTGACGCAATGTTTAGTTACGCTCCAACTGAAATTTCAATATTAAATCCAACAGTAGAATTTATAAATGAAAGTGTAGGAGCTTCCGCTTATAACTGGAATTTTGGAGATGGAAATACTTCATTATTACTTCATCCAATAAATGAATATAAAGATACAGGGAATTATGTAGTTCGTTTAATTGCAACAAATAATTTTAATTGTATAGACACTCATACTGTAATTTTAAGAATAAATCCTTTCTTTTCGTTGTATATTCCAAATGCTTTCACCCCTGATGGTGATGGAAAAAATGATATGTTTTTCCCAAAAGGAGTTGGAATAAGTGAAGATGATTTCACACTATTGATTTTTGACAGATGGGGAGAACTCATCTTCGAATCACATGCTATTGAGAAAGGATGGGAGGGAACTTACAAAGGAGAATCAGTGAAAAATGATGTGTATGTATATAAACTAAATGTTAAAGATATTGTACACCTTAAAAGACATGAATTTATTGGAAAAGTAACCCTAATCAGGTGATGAAAGTAAATGAATAATTATCCCTTTCTAAGAAGTACTCTTTCTATAATTACAGAAAGGGTACTTTTTTTTCTAACCTCACAATAAAAGCTAACAGTTGGCTGTTTACAAATTACGTCTAATTGCTTCTTCAAAACTTATAATCAACCGTATTTTAGCACTATAAAAATATAATTATGATAAAATCTTTGTTATTACAAATTAATGTTGCTGCTGACTCTACATCAACTGCAGTTCAAGAAATAGTTCCACAAGAAAAAACGCTTTCTATTTGGGAATTAGTTAGCTCAGGAGGAGTTGGAGGTGGTATTATTATGATTACGTTGTTGATACTCTCAATTTTGGCTGTTTATATAATTGTAGAACGCTTTTTTGCAATAAGAACTGCAAGTAAAGAAGACGTCAATTTTATGAATCAAATTAAAGATTTTATTCTTGACGGAAAAATTGATGCAGCTAAATCGCTTTGCAAAACGAAAACTTCTCCAGTAGCTAAAATGATAGAAAAAGGAATTTCCAGAATTGGAAAACCACTAAGCGACATTGGAACGGCTGTTGAAAATACAGGTAAATTAGAGCTAAATAAGTTAGAAAAAAACTTATCTACCTTAGCAACTATCTCTGGTGCTGCACCAATGATAGGTTTTTTAGGAACTGTTATCGGGATGATTATGGTTTTTCATAAAATGTCAACAGGTGGCGGTGGAGTTGATTTAAACACACTTTCGGAAGGGATTTTTACAGCAATGACAACAACAGTTGCCGGGCTTATAGTTGGTATTGTTGCTTATATTGGTTATAATACGTTGGTAGCAAAAGTGGAGAAAATTGTGTTTATTATGGAAGCAAGAACAACTGAGTTTTTAGATATTTTGCATGAGCCAGCTAACTAATGTGTGGATTATTTAATGTGTAAATGTGAGAATGAAATGAGAGAAACTTCAAGCTTCAAACATCGAACCTCAAACCTCAAACTTTTAACTGATAAAAATGGCTATACGTTCAAAAAATAAAGTAAGCACCAATTTCAATATGTCGAGTATGACGGATATTGTGTTTTTGTTGTTGGTGTTTTTCATCATCGCATCTACATTAATTAGTCCTAATGCGTTGGATGTTATTTTGCCTAAAGCAAGTCATTCAGCACCTCACCCTCAAACGGTAAATGTGAGTATTACAGAAGATTTAAGATATTATGTAAATAAAGATGAGGTAGCTGTTGAAGAGCTAGAAACCTTATTGTTATCGCATACGGCTAATGAAGAAAACCC
>PCUH01000111.1:6945-23419 GCA_002770955.1 Flavobacteriales bacterium CG18_big_fil_WC_8_21_14_2_50_32_9
AAAAAAGGCGGTTTTTTACTGATATAAATTATGAAATATTAAAAATTAATGCATCAAGCAACATAAATGGAACTCATACAAGAAAAAAATAGTAGAGCTGGAGTAATTGGAACTATCTTGTTTCACTTGCTGTTACTGTTGATTTTTATTCAATTTGGGATGACTTACCAAGACCCACCTGAAGAAAATGCAGGAGGAATGGTCATTAATTTTGGAACAACTGATCAAGGTATGGGAGATGTGCAACCCTCTTCTTCAGAAACTAGCACTACTTCTGAAAATGCTACAACAAGCGAAACCACTACACCAAGCTCGGCTCAAGAAAATGCACTAACGACTACGGAAGAATCAGTGGAGATAAATGCTTCGCAAAGCAATACTACATCACAACAAACAACTACACAGCAACAAACAGAGCAAACAGTAGATGAAAATTTAACCAATGCGTTAAATGCGTTAAATAATCCTAATAATAATTCAACAGGCGATGGAAACAGCAATACTGCTGGAGACCAAGGCGACCCAAATGGCGACCCCAATAGTAGTAATTATACAGGTGGGGGCACTGGTAATGGAGTGGATTTTACCTTAGCAGGAAGGTCGATGGTAAAAGTGAAAAAACCCAATAATCCAACACAAGAAGATGGAAAAGTAGTAGTAGAAATTGTAGTGGATAAAAACGGAAAAGTAATTAGAGCAACACCAGGAGCTAGAGGTTCTAGTACTACCAATACTACACTTTATAAAATTGCTAAAGAAGCAGCCTTAGAAGCTCGTTTCAATGTAAAAGCAGATGCTGTGGCAGAGCAAAAAGGAACTATGACCTTTGTTTTTATTCTTAATTAATGAATTACCCTGAAACACTCGATTACCTTTTTGGTCAGTTGCCCATGTACCAACGTATTGGAAATGCAGCTTACAAAGCCAATTTAGACAATACATATCGTTTGAGTGAAATTTTAAACCATCCTGAAAAGCAATTTAAATCGGTACATATCGCAGGAACGAATGGCAAAGGTTCTACCTCGCACATGTTGGCATCTGTTTTACAAGAAGCTGGTTATAAAGTGGGGCTTTATACTTCTCCTCATTTAAAAGATTTTAGAGAGCGTATAAAAATTAATGGGGAAATGATTTCGGAAAATGAAGTGATTGACTTTGTTGAGGAATACAAAAATGAATTTGAAAAAATACAGCTTTCTTTTTTCGAATGGACAGTTGGACTAGCATTTCATTCTTTTGCTAACCAAAAAGTGGATATTGCCATTGTTGAAACTGGTTTGGGTGGCAGACTCGATTCTACCAATATAGTTACTCCAGAAGTGGTGGTAATCACGAATATTAGTATGGATCATACACAATTGTTGGGAGATACTTTGGAGAAAATTGCAGCTGAAAAAGCAGGAATAATTAAATCAACTATTCCTGTAGTTATTGGTGAAACACAACCTAAAATTAAACACGTTTTTATTGAAAAGGCAAAACAAATGAACGCTCCCATACAATTTGCTGATGAACATCACACTCAAGAATATGAAAGTGATTTGAAAGGAGTGTATCAGCAACAAAATAAAAAAACAGTAGTGGCGACTATTCATGTGCTTCAAACATTAGGTTGGAATATCGCAGAAAATCACATCATAAAAGGTTTGCAAAATGTAGTAAGCAATACCGGATTAATGGGAAGGTGGCAAGTGTTAAACAAGCAACCATTCACCGTTTGTGATACGGGACATAATGAAGCAGGGATAAGATTAATTTTGGCTCAAATCAATCAACAATCGTTTGAAAAATTACACGTTGTGTTGGGTGTGGTAAACGATAAAGACATTACCAATATTTTAGCATTATTACCCAACAATGCGAGTTATTATTTTTGTCAAGCCAACATACCAAGAGCGTTAGAAGTAAGTGTTTTAGCAGAAAAAGCAACAGCAGTTGGTTTATCGGGCACAACTTTTCCATCTGTTGATGCGGCTTACAAAGCAGCTCAAAAAAATGCTACTGCCCAAGATATGATTTTTATTGGAGGAAGTACCTTTGTTGTTGCTGAGGTGGTTTAGTTTTTAACAAACTTTCTCGTGTTTTTTTTTGTATTTACTATCGTTTATTGCTGTTAGATTTAGTCCTGATTTTTAAATTTAACCATGGTTAAAATAGTTGCCAACGCTACTGTTTCACCTGTTTCATCATACACATCAACCAAAAACTTAACAATTCCTTTTTTGATGTCGGTTTCGTCTTTTTTCTCTTGTGCAATTTTTTGTTTGGCTGTAAACCGAACACCGATGGTCATTCCTGGATAAACAGGTTTCACAAACCTACATTCATCTAATCCATAATTTAACAATACAGGTCCTTTTTTGCCATCAACAAACAATCCTGCCGCTTTTGAAAGCACCCAATAACCATGAGCTACATTGCGTTCAAAGATGGTTCCTTCTAAAGAGGTAGCATCAACATGAGCATAAAAATGGTCGCCACTTACATTGGCAAAATTTACAATATCGGCATCTGTAACCGTATGTTTTCTAGTAATTACAGTCTCACCAATTAAAATTTCTTCAAAATGTTTTTGAAAAACATGCTTGTCAAATTCGGTTTGTTCAGCACCATATTGATATTGGTTAGTAACTTTGGTAATCATGGTTGGAGAGCCTTGAATGGCTGTTCGTTGCATATAATGTAAAACACCACGTTTTCCGCCCATTTCTTCTCCACCACCAGCTCTTCCTGGTCCTCCGTGTGTTAGTAATGGCAACGGAGAACCATGTCCAGTGCTTTCTTTAGCACAAGCAGCATTTAAAATTAAAATTCGTCCATGCATACAAGCAGCTCCTAGCACAAATTGTTTGGCTATTTTATCATCATTGGTAACAATGGAACAAACCAAAGAGCCTTTGCCCATGTTGGCTAATTCTATGGCTTCTTCTATAGATTTATAAGGAATTATGGTAGAAACTGGTCCAAATGCTTCAATGTTGTGGCAATCAGTATTTTTAAAAGGGTTTTCGTTCAAAAATAAAATGGGCGACATAAAAGCTCCTTTGTTTTTATCAGCTCCAACAACTTCATAAGTATCTAAATTTCCGAATACTATTTTTTGTGTTTTGGATAGTTGTTCTACTTTTTCTCTTACTTCTTTTACTTGTTCCAATCCTGCTAAAGAACCCATTCTAACGCCTTCAACAGCTGGATCGCCAATGGTGGTTTGTGCTAAACGCTTTCCTAACGCAATTTGAACATCTTCCACTAAGTTGTAAGGAACAATAATTCTACGAACTGCGGTACATTTTTGTCCTGCTTTTACGGTCATTTCCCGCTGCACTTCTTTTATAAATAAATCAAATTCTTCTGTTCCTGGCACAGCATCTTCTCCCAAAATACTAGCATTTAACGAGTCGGCTTCCATATTGAAAGGAACAGCTTCTTCCAACAATCTTGGGTGAGCTTTTAGCATTTTTCCCGTTGATGCTGAACCAGTGAAAGTAATTACATCTTGACTGGTTACGTGTTCTAAAATTCCATTAGCAGAACCGCAAATCAATTGCAATGCTCCTTCAGGCAATATGTTGGATGCAATAATGTCTTTAACCATTGCTTCGGTTAAAAATGAAGTTATTGTTGCGGGTTTAACAATAGCTGGAACGCCCGCCATAAAGTTTACAGCAATTTTTTCTAACATTCCCCAAATAGGAAAGTTGAACGCATTGATATGAATGGCAACCCCTTGCTTAGGAACCATTATGTGATGCCCAATAAAAGTTCCGCTTTTTGAAAGTGGAGCAGTTTCTCCATCAATATAAAAAGGTTCGTCAGGAAATTGTCTTCGTAAACTTGCATTGGCAAACAAATTACCTATGCCGCCTTCAATATCTATCCAACTGTCTATTTTTGTTGCTCCTGTTTTTGCACTTACGGCATAATATTTCGCTTTCAATTCAATTAAGTGCAATGCTAATGCCTTTAACATCAATCCTCTTTCTTGAAAAGTCATTTTTCTTAGAGCTGGTCCGCCCACTTTTCTGGCGTAGTCCATCATGGCAGCAAAATCTAACCCCTCACTAGAAGCAGTTGCAATTTGTTCGCCTGTTATAGCGTTGAATAATGGTTTTTCTTTGCTTTTCCCTGCTGTCCATTTTCCTTGAGCGTAGTTTTGAAGTTTCATAGTTGATTTTTTACTGTTAGTTTTAATTGGTCAGTAAAATTAAGAATTTGTAAACTAAAGTAAAACTGTAAAAGTTTAAATAAATAAAAAGAGGCTGTTGTTAATATCAACGGCCTCTTAATCTTTTAAATAGCAACAATAGGTTTATTTGCTAACAGTTAGTTTTTTATGTAAAACTTGATTGTTAGATAGGATAGAAATAGTATAAATTCCGTTTGGTAAGTCGTTTAAGTCTAAACTCAATTTTTTGTCATTAGTATTGATTTTTTTGTTTAACACAGATTTTCCTGAAATATCTTGTATGGTTAATTCATTAAAATCGGTACTTAAATTAGTGAAATCTAATTGAATGTTGTTTTTAGCTGGGTTAGGATAAATTAAAAAATCTTTTGTATTACTTAATTCATTTATTCCAACAACAGAAGCTATCTCATAAACAACAATAACATTACTTGGAGTTCCTTGTAATAAACACATTACAGAACTTTTTCCACTTACAAAATTTGTGGTAAAAAAGGCTCCTCCAGCAAGTCCACTCGTTAAAGAATAAGTAGTACTAACATCGGGGAAAACATCATGGTTGTATGTTGTGGAAGGTGTTCCAGCAGGAAGTGTTAACGCTGTTAATTGTGAATTGTTAGTTCCTCCTTGATTAAAAACCCATAAATAAGGACTGCCAGGAGTACTGTTGTCTATTGCAGCACCATACATACCTGTTAATCCATGAGTAGTAGCTGGAATTGTGGATAATATAGCTCCTGACATGCTGATAGCAACAATATCAGTGCTGAAATTTCCTATCCAAAAGCCACCGTTTCCACCATTTAAAGTAGCATCATAAGTACAAAATCTTGCAGTTACACTTGATGAGGAAGTGATGTGAGGTGGTGCTAATTGAAGTAAAGAAGGATTAATTCTATAAATGGTAGTAGAAGCATTACCAGCATAAAGATAAGTTCCATCAGTGGTAAGACTTCTAGTGCCTGTCAGTCCAGATATTGTAAACTCTGAAATAAGCACTCCAGTAGATGAGAATCTATAAAGTGTGTCGCTTGCCCATCGAGAAACCCAAAATTCATTGTTAAAAAAGGTTATTGCAGCCATACCTACATCTCCTAATGCTGCTGATGTGGCATTAAATGAAAATTGAACATCCCACAACGCTTTGTCATTTGCATTGCTTTTTGTTTGGATAGTGTTGTTCATTTCTTGTTGAGGTATTACTGCCTCAGCATCTTGAGAAAAAGTGTAAGATATACACATACTCAATGTTAAAGTGATAAAGATTTTTTTCATAGTTTATGTTTTTTTAATTGGTTATGAGACAAATGTAGAAATAAAATATTTTTTTTAAATAATTATTTATAAGTAATTTTATTTATAAAGTAAACTTCTCGTTTTTTATTGCCTATTGCTTCTTCTTTATTTTTAATAAGTTGTCTGCCGTGAGCTAAAAAGTATTTGCCATACCAATATTCTAGGTTTGAATTAGAATATTTAACTTTATCTTTCTCAGAACCAGTTTCTATAAAAGAATAAACTTCTTCTTTCGAAACTTCTCCATTTGAAAAAAAAGTCATTGCTTTTATTTCAGATCTTGATGAAAATAAAAGATTAAGTTTTCTATCATCTTCGATGGAACTTGTTATAAATTTTTTTCTAAAATAAGGCTTGTAGGAAGGCCACATCTCAAATGTATTGTCCCATAATTTTTCTCCTTGTTGGTTAAAACCAACTATGGTAGCATGTGTATATTGGTATCCATCAAAAACTGTCCTTGTTCGTGTTACTGGTTTTCCATTAACATAAGACGTATATGTTTCTGTTCTATAGGTGGGATAATATGCTTCTCCAACGTATAGATAAGTACCATTAATAAGCATAATATCATGCGAAACCATTAAATAATTAATTTCTAATTCTTTTCCTTGAGCTTTTTTTTTTTGTTTTTTGGCATTTATCTTTGCTTGTTTTTTCTCAGGCAAATAAGATAGGAATTTATCAAACTCTAAAAAATTATAGAATTTAATGAATTTAACTTCATCATTTACAGTTTTACAAAGATATACGCCTTGAGATGAGGTGCTACTTCTTTTTGAGTAGGTTCCTGTATAAAGATAAACTCCTTTCTCTATAAAAGATGCAGAAATGGACGATAATTTCATATCTTGGTTTTCTGTTAGATTTGTAGTGCTTTTCTTTTCTCCTTCATTATTAAATCGAAGAATAAATATATCATGACTACCTTTCATATATGCATTAATATAAACCAACACTTCTTTGGAATTATCCATTACTTGAACATCTTCTATAATTAAATCTTTTGGATTGTATCCTGATAGTGTAATAGGAATTAAGTTTTGTTTGCCTGTTTTTATATTGAGACTGAACAGCATCGGTGCTCTTTTGATGTTTGCATCGAAATATACATAGTCATCAATAACTCGGATTTCATTTACATTAACTTTTGGAGGAAAGCTGCCTATTACTTTCTCTATTTTTAGAGTTTTGGCATTTATTTTAAATAGAGAATAGGTTGCTTTTTTATCAGAAAAAAATAAATATAAATCTGTTGTATTGGAGTAGGTTTCATCTAAAAACTGTTTTGAAGGAATTTCAATAAACTTAGTGTCCAATAGTTCCAAATCTGTAGAATATTGTTCAATTTTCCATTGCCTTGTTTTTCCTTTTTTGTCCGTACTTTTCGAATAGAATAATATACCATTATCATCAAATTTTGCCAAGTCATGAGAAGCAAATCCTTCTTTTAATTCAAATTCAATTCGTTTTATTGTCTCTACTTGACTGAAAACAGAAAATAATGGAAGTAGAGTTAAAGAAATAAGTAGTGTGAGTTTTTCCATGATATTTGATTTAGTATTGTTTAAATTTTTAAAATGCTAAAAAACCTATACCTATTTTAAGCATTAAAAATTGGCTGGAAAACACTCTTTGTTTGGCTTTGTCGTTTAAAAAATATTCTTCAGTTTGGTTACTTGGTGAACTATCATCAAGGTCTTGACTAATAATAGAACCAAAATACTTAAAATGAGCAGAAAAAATGACATTAAAATCAATTCCAAAACTTAGTACAATTATATCAGAAATAATTCTACTAGAAGAGTAACTATACATAAACCCAAAATCTTTACTCGTTCCACCTTTTTTGATTTCGTAGGGAGATGTAATTTGATTTGAATAAGGATTACTATTATCAGGTTTTGTTTTTGTAGCACCAACATCTTCAAAGTCAGTTGAAGAAAATAATACTTTAAGACCTAAACTATGTCTTTTTCCCATAGGGGCAATGCCATTGCTGTAAAAAGATCTATAAAGTTGAAAACCTTTTACGTTTAAAATACCATGTCTTGCAAATCTTATATTTATGTCTTGAGCATCATTTCTATAACCGTAATCATAATCAATTCCAGTAGAATAGGTTTCAAATCCGATGCCAACAGCTGATTTTCTTGAAGTTACATAATCTAATCTTAATTGATGAAAAAGGTTGAACGTAAAAAATCCTTTTGCTCCATTTTTATTAGGATTAAAAAAAGAAGGAGCAAACCCTAAGGAATAGGTAGGCACTAATTTTTTACCCAAATAACCAGGCGTTTTTTGAGAAAAACAAAAATTATAGGTAAACAATGTAATAATTAGGAGTAGAATCTTTTTCATCCGTAAATCTTTGTAATTTTTATTTATCTTTTTGAGTTTTTATTTGATTGTAGGTATCATAAATATATGATTTCATTATATCATCATAATCTTTCATTTTCACATAATCTTCTTTCGACATTAAAAAATCATAATTAGTAATATCAACCAAATAAGTGTAGTAAAATGTATGGTTTTCTGGTGTTACAGCGTAATAAATGCCTAATGGGATACCTATACCATATATAACTACAGCACCAGCAATAAATCCCCATTTGTCTTTTCTCGCTCTTAGCGAATACATACCTGTCCAACCAAAATAGTTGGTGTTGTATTTTTTAGCTAAGTCATCAGTAAATAATTTACAGTAAGGGTAAATATGAATATTATGATGGTCGAACCTTTCACTCATCCACTCATTTAGCAAACTCATATCGTTATATTTTTCTGTAGATTCAAAATAAGTATTACTTATAATGTTCAAATCTACACCTGCTTTTTTAGCACAAAATTCATTTACACCAATAAAATCCTCTTTTCTGGATTCAGAAAACACATATTGTTCGCTAATTTTTTTTCTTAAGTCAATTCTTTTGTAATTCGGAGATACCATTACTACTTTGTCTATACCTAAAGCTCTTCCAATTTTATTTTTTTTTCTTTCGGATATATTTTCAACCTCGTAATCATTTCCATTTTTAACGTTCCCAACATATTCTTTTTCATATTTATTAATTAAATCATTAAATTCTTCATTTTGAAATAGGTTAACAAAAGCATATTTTATTTCATCTTCAGTAACTTCTGAATTTTTTATGATTCTATCATATTTACTTATGTTGGAAGAATCTTTTGGGAGAGTATTTTCTTCTTCAATAATAGGAAATGCTTTTTTATAATCTAATTTTCTTGCTCCCGATTCCATAACCAATTCATAAAGAGCATCTTTAGCAATGGTGGCTATAAATTCATCATCTTTAAAGTCTTGTTTTAATTCCCATAAATATTTAACAGCAATGGTGTTCAGTGTTTTCTTTTCCATCTTTTCAAACATATAATTCACCTGCTGAGATTGACCTTGTACTTTTTCATAATCTGTTAATACATTATATAGTTTTCCATCATTTCTATATTTAGATAAGGCATATAAACAATAAGCAATATTGGTTCTTAAAAATTTATTTGTGGGATATTTTTTTAGCAAAAGATAGCTGTTGTAAAACGATTCTGCATACTTCCTGTCTTTTGTAAATAAATTAGAAAGTTCAAATCGGGCTAATAACTGGATGTCGTAAAATTCTTTTTCAGAGTTAATGAACTTAACTCTTCCAGCGTTTGATTTTCCTTCGATTTCAGAAGCCACTATAGACCTTCTTTTATTTGTGTTCGGGTGTGTTAAATATTGATCATCTCCATCGTCAATTGCTTCGATAGCTTTGAGTTCTTTTTTGAAATATTCACTCGAAAGTGTAAAGTTAGTGTCATTAAAATAAGTTGTATCAAAAGGAATATCGTCAATCGGAATATGTGCGTATTGAAGAATATAAAAAACAGAGTGTAGTTCTTCTAAGCTATAATTTGATTTTAAATAAAACTTAAGTCCTTCAACATCAGCTTCTAGTTCTAGTTCCTTTGAGTATTTACTTTTGTTTAGTTCTTTATTCCAATTTTCTCTTTGGTATTTTCCATCACCTCTTTCAATTCTTTCATTTTCAACATATCCAGTTCTTGCGTGAGAATTAGTGTAATGTATGATTTCATGCGATAAAATAAACGCTAATTGAGCTTCATTTTCTAATTGAGCTAACAATCCTACGGTTATAAAAATGCTTCCTCTGTCAGTAGCAAATGCGTTCACCGATTGTGATTTCAGAACATAAAACTGCAGTTTTTTTCTAAGTTCTAAATCATCTTTCAACAGTTCATCAGCAACCTTAGAAATGTATTGACATAGTTTTTCATTATAAAGTATTGCTCCATTAGAAAGTACTTTGTCAATAAAATAATGACTTTCTAAAATAAAACGCTCGGTAGATTTTCTGTCCGTTCTAGTCTCATTTTTAGAAATAGATTCTTTTTCTTGTTTTACTTTTTCTGAAGATAAAATATTAAATTCTGCTGGAACCTCGCCCTCTGATTGTAATCCGTTAAAATTAATTATGTCTTGACCATTTAATTGAAAACACAATAAAAGGAATAATGCTAAGCTAAGTCTCATTGTTTATAGTGAAAAGAAAGTTGTTGAACTTTGCAATTATACAAATATATATCGTTAAATGATAAGATTAAAATGATTTTTTTACATTTTTTAAATTAGATAGAACAAAAAAAGCCTCTCAAACATTTGTTTGAGAGGCTTTCTTAAGTAATTGGTAATAAAAAATATATATTTCTTATTGAACGTGCACATTAATTGCTTTTGGTCCTCTGTCGCTATCTTCGATATCGAAAGAAACACTATCGCCTTCGTTTAATGGTTGATTACTTGATGAATGGTGTACAAAGATGTCTTTACTTCCGTCTTCTGGTGAAATAAATCCCCAACCTTTTTCATCATTAAAAAATTTTACTGTTCCGTTTTGCATTTCATTAAATTATTAATTATTAAAGTGCAAATTTACTTAAAAAAGTAATAACAACAGATTTTTATGAAAATAATTCCATAAACAGTAAAAAATTAATTATTCTTCACTAAAATTGGCGTTAAACAATATTGCTTTCCAAAATTTTGAATAACCCAATCCATCAATTCATTAATTTCATCTTCTAATAAATATTGGTAGGATTTAGCTAACTCTTTTCTAAAAAGCTTTACGTCAAAACTTACCTTTTTAAGTATGGTTTTTGCGTACTCTAGTTTGTTTTGCTTCATATTTTTTACTTTTTCTTAACTTGTTAAAGGTAATTATTTATTTTTTAAGAAACAATGATACCTTTTACTCTTTTTTTTTATAAATGTTTCATTCTTCAATTGCTAAAACCATTTTTTTTACTAATTATTATTGGCTACTTTTACTTTTAACAAATTTTAATACTTTCTATCAAAATTACAACACAATGAAATTATTTTTAACAGTACTTAATCTGCTTATATTTAGTGTTTTATTAAGAGCATCATCTATAAATTATGAGGTTTCAATGTCCGAACCTCACACGCATTATTTTGAGGTGAAAATGACAATTATCGACTATCAAAAGGAATATATTGATGTGCAAATGCCTGTTTGGGCTCCAGGTTCTTATTTAATCCGAGAATTTGCAAAAAGTATTGATGAAGTAACGGCAACTTTCAATAAAAAAATCCTGAAAGTAGAGAAAATAAATAAAAATACTTGGAGAATATTTTCACAAAAAGCAAAAGAAATTAATGTTTCTTATAAAGTATATGCTTTTGAAATGAGTGTAAGGACAAGTTTTTTAGATGCATCTCATGGCTATTTTAATGGAACAAGCATTTTTATGTTTGTAGATGAATTAAGAAATCAACCTTCAAAAGTTACAATTTATCCGTATAAAGAATGGAAAAAAGTTTCAACAGCATTGCCAAAAACAGCTGATAAAGGCTTTGTTTATTCGGCAACTAATTATGATGTGTTGGTGGATGCTCCTTTTGAAATTGGCAATCACGTAACTTTTGATTTTACTGCGGCTGGGGTATTGCACAATGTAGCTATGTATGGCGAAGGAAACTACAACATAGAAACTTTAAAAACTGATATGGCTAAAGTAGTTGAGGCTTGTACGGCTGTTTTTGGCGAAAATCCGAACAAAGATTATTTGTTTATTATTCATAATTTAACTGTTGGAAGTGGTGGTTTGGAACACCTTAATTCAACAACATTGCAAGTGAACAGGTGGACGTATAACGAAACTAGTTACAAAGGATTTTTGAGCTTGGTAGCTCATGAATATTTTCATTTGTGGAATGTGAAACGAGTTAGACCAATTGAATTAGGTCCTTTTGATTATAATAATGAAAATTACACTACCTTACTTTGGGTAATGGAAGGATTTACAAGCTACTACGATGAATTGCTTTTGCTTAGAGCTGGTTTTTATACCGAAGAGGAGTTGATAAGAAAATTTTCAGGGTCAATAAATTATGTTGAAAATCAACCAGGAAACAAAGTGCAATCACTTGCTCATTCAAGTTTTGATGCTTGGATTAAAGCCTACAGACCTACTGAAAATAGTGCAAACACAACAATTACTTATTATTCTAAGGGTGGTATAGTTGCTAATATGTTAGATTTGATGATTATTGACCAAACGAAGGGAGCTAAAAATTTGGATGATGTAATGAAATACTTATATCAAGAATATTATAAAAAACAAAACAGAGGGTTTACTCCAAAGGAAGTACAGCAGGCATTAGAAAAAGTGAGTGGGTTAAAACTAAATGATTTCTTTGAAAATTATATTTATGGAACGCAAACATTTGATTATAAAACTGTTTTTGGATACGCCAATACAGACGTAGATATTTTTTCTGAAAAAAGCTTGAGTTTAGGTGTTTCTTTAACAGGAAATGTGGTGCGAAACGTAAAAAGAAATACCATGGGTTATGATGGGGGGCTTAATGTAAATGATGAAATTTTAGCAATCAATGGCTTCCGATTTAGTGATAATTTTGCTGCTATTATTGAAGATAAAAAAGTAGGAGAAGTGTTGGATGTTTTAATTAGCAGAGATAATTTAATTCAAATATTAAAAATTCCTTTAAAAGAAAGTGAATTTATTCGTTATATGATTTCATCACCTAAAGAAAAAAATAGCATTTATACGAAGTGGATGGCGGTTAATTAATGTGATAATGAATTAATGTAGCAATTTGAAAATTAGACATAAGATATGAGACTACCTGAGTTGCGTCTTTGCGAGAGAAAAAACGAGAATTAAAAAACGTATGAAATAAGCCATGAGCAAAAATACTCACCAATAACAATGAATATTTAATATGGCGATTCCATTAACTTGTCCAGCGTATCGGGATGACATATAAAAAACAATAAAATATACAGATGAAAATATCACTTATCGTTGCTGTTGCTGAAAACAATGTGATTGGAAAAAACAATGCACTCATTTGGCATTTACCCAAAGATATGCAGTATTTTAAGAAAATAACAGAAGGACATCATATCATAACAGGACGAAAAAATTACATTTCTATTCCAGAAAAATTCAGGCCACTACAAAATAGAACCAATATAATACTTACACATCAAAAAGATTTTAAAGAAGATAATTGTATAATTCTTCATACGTTGGAAGATGCCATCTCATTTGCAAAAAACAACAACGAAAAGGAATTATTTATTATTGGTGGTGGACAAATTTATAGAGAAGCAATAGAAAAAAATGTAGTGGATAAAATGTATATTACGCATGTTCATCAAGCATTTGAAGGCGATATTTATTTTCCAGAAATTGATACAACTCAATGGAAAATAGTGGGTTCTGAAAAATATGAAAAAGATGAAAAACATAAGTATTCTTTTACTTTTGTGGAATATCAAAAAATAAATTAATTTTAAACTGTTTTTTAAAACGTAGGATTATGCAGAAAATAATGGTTTCTTTTTTACTGATAAGCTTTTTAGCACAGTATAGTTGTAGAAAATCCGACAGAGATGATGACAAAACAACCAACACTTCTCAGGATTATGCCATGGTGCAATCTATGGCACTAAATGTTAATAAAATTATCCATCAAGCAGCATTGAGTTCTCAAGGTATTTCTGCCAATAATTTAACTACTGCAACCACTATTTTTGGTTGTGATACACTAATAGTAGATACGGTTTCTTCTCCTATGTCTATCATTGTTCAATTTACTGATTGTAGTGTCAGTGGAATAGTGAGAAATGGAATAATAAAAGCAACATTTAGTTCAAAATATGATATGGCTGGGGCTAATGTTAACATTAGTTTTATTGATTATACGCATAATGGAATGCCTGTTTCAGGAGCTATTAAAGTAGTTAACACAGGAATAAATAATGGCAATCCTACCTATAATTTTTCTACCAATGAATTGAAAGTAGAAGAAGGTTGGAAAAACAGAGCGATTTATTGGAATGCCAACCAATCTTTAACCCAAACTTCAGGAGAAACTACTGCTGATTTTTTGGATGATAGTTATACAGTTACAGGAATTTCTAATGGAAGAACCTATGCAGGAAATGCATTTACTACCAACACAGAAGGATTAAACTTTTTAGGAAATTGCAATTGGGTTTCTTCAGGAATTGCCACAGTGAGTCCTGCAAATTTGGCGGTTAGGACATTGGATTTTGGATCAGGTTGCGACAATAATGCGGTAGTTACTTTGTTTGAAAAACAACATGAAATAGCTTTTCCTTAAAAATAAATGAACTTTCCAAAAGTTTAAAACTTTTGGAAAGTTAAATTCAAAAATAGATGCTTACAATAGACCCTAAAGAAATACCAGTACCCAAACTACATCATTATTTATTGGGAGGTGTTGGTCCAAGACCAATTGCGTTGGCAAGCACAGTGGATAAAGACGGAAATCCAAATTTAAGCCCGTTTAGTTTTTTCAATGTGTTTAGTGCCAATCCACCCATCATGGTTTTTTCTCCTGCCAGAAGTGGTAGAACAGGAGCTACAAAAAATACGTTCGACAATGTGAAGGAAACCAGAGAGGTGGTAATAAATGTGGTAACGTATGCTATTGTGCAACAAGTTTCACTAGCTAGTTCTCCTTACGAAAAAGGCGTAAATGAATTTATTAAATCAGGATTAACGCCTGTTGCTTCAGATTTAGTAAAACCGTTCAGGGTAAAAGAATCTCCTGTGCAATTTGAGTGTAAAGTAAATGACATTATTGAGTTGGGACAAAATGGCGGAGCAGGAAATTTAGTAATTTGTGAAGTGTTAAAAATCCATATCAATGAGAATGTGTTGGATGAAAATGATATGATAGACCAACAAAAGATAGATTTAGTAAGCCGTATGGGTGGAAACTGGTATTGCCGAGCCGACCAACATGCTATGTTTGAAGTAGCCAAGCCCATCACCACTATTGGAATAGGAGTAGATGCTATTCCTGAAAAAATTAGAAACAGTAACATTTTAACAGGAAATGAATTAGGATTGTTGGGCAGTGTGGAAGAACTTCCTTCTTCTGAAGAAGTAGCAGCTTATCACTATGATGGCACTAATTCTCACCAAGATGCACATGTTTTACTCCAACAAGGTAGAGTAATAGATGCATGGAAAGTGTTGTTGAAATAGTGAAAACCTTGAAGGTTTTTAAAACCTTCAAGGTTTAAGGATTAATTGAAAAATTATCTGCGGTAATTTGTGTAATTTGCGGAAAAAAATTATAAACTAACTTGTCTTTTTCAGAAAAATATACCAAAGCATTTAAATACCTACTGCCTACACCATTTACCATTGCTGTAGTGCTTACCTTAGTTACTTTTTTTATTGTACTTTTTACTACCAAACCAGATAATAACGGTTTTGCAGCTTATTCTTATGATGTGTTGCATTTTTGGGAACAAGGTTTTTGGGATAACGGATTGTTAGTTTTTGCTGTCCAAATGATGTTGATGTTGGTGTTGGGGCATATACTGGCACTTACAAGACCATTTAATAGTTTAATTTTAATGGTGGTAAAACATTGTACTACCACAGCCAAAGCAGCTTTTTTAGTAACATTGTTAACGGTTTTAGTAAGCCTGTTTAATTGGGGATTAGGATTAATCTTCGGAGCTATTTTTGCCAGAAAAGTGGGTGAATATGCGAAACAACAACAACTGGCTATAAATTATCCGCTAATTGGAGCAGCAGGATATTCTGGTTTAATGGTTTGGCATGGCGGACTTTCAGGTTCGTCACTGGCAAAAGTAGCTGAAGATAATCATTTAAAAGAAATGATGGCAGGTATTTTTAATGAGTCGCAACTTGCACTATTGCCCAACAAAATCTCTTATGCCGAAACCGTTTGGTCGCCCATGAATATTATGGTAATGTTGATGGTAATTGTAATTTTACCGTTTGCTATGTTTTGGTTAGGAAAAAGAACAACAGCTGCTCAGTTTACATTAACTACAGCTCGTAATAACGAAACAGAAACAGTAGATTTTACCACCCTTGAAGGAGCTGAAAAATTAGATTATTCCCGATTATTTTCCTTGTTTTTTGGAGGAGCTATTTTGTGCTATTTAGCGGTTAAAATTGCAATGGTGCATCATTTTAATGTGCTCGATTTCTTTACTCCCAACAATATTAATTTACTGCTTTTTGCGTTGGCAATTACATTGCATAAAAATTTTACAGCATTTTTATCTGCTTTGGATGAAGCAATTGTAGGAGCAGCAGGGATTTTAATCCAATTTCCGTTGTATTTCGGAATTATGGGTATGATGAAAAACAGTGGCTTAATAGCCGATATTGCTGATTTTTTTGTTTCCATATCCAATACGGTAACGTATCCTATTTATACTTTTTTCAGTGCGGGCTTAATCAATGTTTTTGTGCCAAGTGGTGGCGGACAATGGGCGGTGCAAGGACCAATCATTGTTCAGGCAGCACAAGAAATAGGAGTTTCCTTACCCAAAAGTATTTTAGCCTTGGCTTATGGTGACCAGCTTACCAATATGTTGCAACCTTTTTGGG
>PCUH01000113.1:0-16511 GCA_002770955.1 Flavobacteriales bacterium CG18_big_fil_WC_8_21_14_2_50_32_9
TCTATAAAAATTTCTACCGTTCCGCCACAACACATGTTGTGCTGATGCAACAAGTCGTGTTTAAAAAGTTTAGGCTCATTCTTTTTTAATTGAATCAAAGCATTTTTTATCACTTCTTTTTCTAAATTTCCCCCTCCAATTGTTCCTTTAATACTACCATCAATCAAAACCAACATTTTTGCACCTACTTTTCGAGGTGTTGAACCTTTGGTGTGAATAATGGTACAAAGTGCGGCATCTATTCCACTTGTTCTTAATTGTTCTATTTCGTTATAGATATTCATTAGTCCCTCCAAGCCTCCCCGAAAGGGAGTAGATTCCAGCACACTTGCCTACTATAGTAATTAAAATTAACCGATTCATTCTTTATAATTCATAATAGTTTGTTATTCATTTTTGTTTTTGACAAGGGGTCATGACCCTTTGTTAAATTAGCCACACAAGCCCTTCCGAAGAAGGGAGCCTGTCCCGAATTTATTTTGGGGTTGGGGAGACTTTTATATTCCTCAGGCGTATTAATATTGATTAACACGTTTTTACTATTTACTTCAACTCTTTTTTTAGGAAAAAACTTCCAAACATCTTTTAAAGTTTGGTATTCGGAGTAATGATTTTTAATCTCATTAATAACTGGTTTACCAATTAAAACAGGATGCCCGTTTTTGCCATTAAACGATGGCAAAGTGATTCCGTTAGGCTCAAAGTTTTTAAGTAATTCATTTATAACTTCTGATTCAACAAAAGGTTGGTCTACATTATGAATAAATACAGCCTCTTCGGTTTTCAATTCGTTTAAACCCAATGCTAATGAATAAAGCCTTCCTTTTTCTGGATGGTAATTTTTGATTATAATTGCTTTTTCGAGAATACGTTCTAAAAAAGGATGCCACGAATTCTCCATAAAAGCAACATTTAAAACCACTATTGGTTTAATTCCTATTTGTTGATAGCTATTGATGATAGATTCTAAAAAGGTATCGTGTTCATTATACATTAACCATGCTTTTGGATAGTTCATTCGGATTGAATGACCTCCGGCCAAAATAATGGTGGAAATTCTATTTTTTATAATTGAGGAATCAGCAAACATTGGTAATAAAATTAATAGTTTACATGCTGTTTGATTATGATAAATATCATGAATTATAAAAATTGTAAAATCTTTATTTTTTATAAAAACTTAGTGCTTGTGATTAAAGAAAAAATGCGATAATCGAACTCGGATTTACAGGTTTTCTGGAAGGTATTTTATTGTAAGTTCTTCATATTCTATTGGGTAGAATTCTTTTAAAAAACCAACATAATAATTGTAGGGTTTGTGTTGAAAAAAACTAGGTTCTTCTTTGTATATTGAACTGTCTTCTTCACTTTTTTTTGTAGATGATATTGAGGATTCATTTTGTAGAGCTAATGAATCTTTGAGAATTTTAGGGTATTCAAATTTATTTAATTCTATTCTATTACTCATTTCAACATAGTTTATTTCGTCCTGGTAGGGAGGCATTTCGATAGTTCCAAGTTCTTTAGAAATGTTTTTGTGAATTGATTCGGATGATGATTTCATGTAATTTGAAATGCTATTTCCATAAATACCTCCTAATTTTTTTCCAATTATTTCTTTAAGACTTGGAGATGATTTGTCAAAAAATAAGGAAGCAATGCTTTGCAGAGAATTTGTTTCTTGCTCGGCAACTGATAAGGGCATTTTTGGAATAAAATCAGCTGTATTTACAATACTATAGCTACTCCATTTTTCACAATAACTATCATAGTTTGAAACAAATTCTTTATTACCAACTTTAGGATGAGCAAATGCAAATGTTTTAAACTGATTTCTGCTATCTATTGTGCCTTTTGGTAAATTTTCAAGGTAAGCTCTTATTAAAATTGCAAGTGAACCTCCTTGACTATGACCAGTTAACGTAATGTTGTAAATCCCATCATAGTTTAAACTTTTTATAGCTGAAATAAGTCCTTTTGCTAAAAAAGCAACGCCTAATGTGTATCCAGCATGAACATTAGCAGCTGTGTCTGAAGCAAATTTATAAAAAAAAGTATCTTCAGGAAGTACAATAAATCCATTAGCAGAAATCATTGATGAATAAATGTTTTCCATCCAACTTATTTTCTTTGCTGTGGAACCTCTCAGATTAATTACTGCTGTTTTTTCTGTTTGATAAATTTGATATTTGTTGTCCATACCTAAGGTTCCTGATGTGTAAGTTTTTTTGTATCCTTTAGGAATAATTTCTCTATCGGAATTATAAAGATCTAAAAAGGTGAAACTATTACAAATAGCAAGCATTTCTTTTGCTTCTTTCATGTCTTCTGGTGTGTTAAACTGGGAAAATCCGTTTAAACTAACAGCTATAAAAAAGACGAGTGTGAAATATATTTTTAATTTATTCATATACTTTTAAACTTTGGTTACTCATAAATATTGTTTTAAAAGCATTAACCCGGAAAATTAACTTCGTTGAATTCGCAAGCTCGGTTCACAAATTTTCTACTATATAAGTAATACCAACAAATTTAGCTATTTTCAATAGCCCAAATTTGGGTATTACTATTCCGATAATTATCGGAAGGGATTAACCACTTTGCTTCCCACAGCCCTTCGCACATTCATACAATTCGCTTCGCTTTTGCATGAATAAAGCGGGTAAATAACCTGAGTTCGATTATTATTTTATTCAAGCACTTGATTAACAATTTCATTTTTCCAAGAAGCTGTTTTTTCTTTTATTTCATTTAGTTTTGGAAACAAGGTAGAAGAAAAATCGCTTAAAGGTTGAAATAACAATGATTTTGATTTCATGTCATTTTCTATAAATGAAACTTCGGCATCGATTGTATTTACTAAATTTAAAATTACACTAATAATAATTCCAAATTTCATCATTCCAAATACCATACCTGCAATTCTGTTTACTATACCAAGTGCAACCATTTTTACAATTCTTTCGAGCATTTTAGCTATAAAAAAAACCAAAATTACTATACCTATAAAAGTAACCACAAAAGAAAGTAATGGTATTATTTCTGAAGAAATATGGAATGTTTTACTTAAAATATCAGCAGAATAAGATGAGAAGTTAATGCCTCCCCAGATTCCTAAAATCAATGCGATTAAGGAGGCTATTTCAATAATAAACCCTTTTCTAAAACCTTTGTAAGCACCCCAAATCAAAGGAATTATAATGATAATATCTAAATAGTTCATAGTGCCAAATTAGAGCAAAAATGAATGCTTTAGTAAAAGGATTTTGTAGAGTTATTAAATAAGAATTGTTTATTTTTAAATTTCGCCAACCACTCCTTCGGTAACATTGATAACATGATCACCAACTTTTTCAAGGGAATTGAATAAATCACTATAAATGGCTGCGTTTTGGAAGCTGTATGCTCCTTGCTCTACATTTTTATAATGTTCTTTTCTTATTTTTTTTCTATATAAATTAAGTGCTTGTTCTATGTCCACAGCATGTTTTTTAGTTACATCTGCATAATTACTAGTAAGGTTTTTTTGCATAATTACTAATGCTTCATCTAAGATAACCAACATATCAAGTATGTTTTTTCTTTGTTCAGGAGTAAACCATATTTTTTCTTCAAACTTTCTTTCTAGCACTTTAGAAATTTGATAATAAATATCTCCAATACGTTCTAAATCTCCAATTATACTTAACATTCCTCTTATTTGTATGGATGAGTTTTCGCTCATTTCACCTTGAGAAATTTTTGTTAAATAATCAGCAACATCTTGTTCAATTTTATCAGTAATATTTTCATATTTCTTTATTTTATGAATTATCGTATCTACTTTTTCAGCATCTTGCTCGGTAAGCAATGTTTTTATAAGTTCATTCATTTTATTAATAAGTTTCCCAAACTTAGCAATTTCTTTTTGAGCTTCAATAATTGACATTTCTGGGGTAGCCATAATGCCAGTGCTAATATGCTCTAAACGGAATTCTTCATCGGTATCTCCTTTTGATTTTATGGTGTTTGTTGCTAAATTAACTAGTTGAGGGATGAACCAAATCATTATGGCAACATTAATAATGTTATAGAGTGAATGAAACAGAGCAATACCTATAGGGGCACTATTTGATTGAAAAACAGAATCTAAGTGAAATACTTCAATCATGATATAATCTAATCCATCTAGAACAGGAAAAACGGATAGAAAAATGAGCATCCAAACTAAACCAAAAATATTAACTAAAGAGTGAATTCTTGCAGATCTTTTTGCAAACACATTACCAGTTATTGAAGCAATTTCTGTATTTATTGTTCTGCCAAAATTTTGACCTAATACCATTGGTATTGCTACTTCAAAAGGAATGATGCCATTAAAACAAAGTACTTGGGTAAATACGATTGATGCACTTGATGATTGAAGTATGATCGTAAGTAAAACGCCTACAAAAACAAAAAATATATTATTAAAAAAGTCTAATGATGAAGTGTTTTCATAAAATGAAAAAAGATAATTAGAATCATTCAAATTGGGCATTGTAGAAATAATTTCGGATAGTCCTAAAAATAAAAGGGCAACACCAAAAATAAATTCACCAATGTATTTTAATTTGTTTTTACTTGAAAAGATAAGAGGAGTTCCAACAGCAAAAATCATTAAATAGATAAAAGAAAAATCTGCATTGAACCCAAAAACAGAAACTAACCAAGAAATAACTGTTGCTCCCACATTTGCACCCAACATAATACTAACAGATTCTGCTAGAGTTATTAAACCAGTATTCACAAAGCTAACAGCCATTACGGTGGCGGAAGATGATGAAAAAATAAGAGAGGTAATCATAAAACCAGCTATGATTCCTGAAAATCTATTTTTGGTCATTACATTAAAAAGCATTTTTAGTGCTGGTCCAAATGATTTTTGGATGCTTTCACTCATGATTTTTATACCATAAATAAATAAGCCTAAAGCTCCAATGATTCTTAATGTATCTATAAATGTAAAGTCCATCTTGTTAATTTATAACTGATAATTCATAATTCAATATTCGTCAATCGTCAATCGTAATTTACCAACCCAAATAAACTTTAAGTTCGTTTTGGATGTTCACGTTAACAGCTATTGCTAGAGCAACAGAAATAACTAGACCTAAAGCAGCAAAACCTACATCTCTGAGAATCATTTTTATTGTTCCTCCCATTGATCTGTTTGTTTCTGCTTTTTTAGATAATTGCATGGCTAATTCTCTACCACCTAAAAGACCAAGAAAAATCCAAGTTGTACTCATAGGAATGTTACTCCATTCTTTGAAAACAAATAAAATAAATGCATATACCAAATCAATAACACTTGCAGCCCTCACATCAACCATTTGAGATTTTTCTGTAATAATTTTTTGAATTTTATCACCTCGTAAGTAGAATAAAATTCCCAATCCAAAAAAGATAAAAGAGGCAAAAATGATGAAATCGGTTAGTGTTAAGCTTCTGTTTAAGAAAATAGCAATGTTAGCAGCATCATGAGTAATCCACATACTCCATAGCCAACCACTTATTATCCATTGAGCAATTCTCCATGCCGGGTGGGGTTTTCCTTGAGTAAGTTTATTAATGACTCCTGCTAATAAATACCAAACTAACATGGCTACAACAAATGACAATCCATAACCCATCAAACTTTTTTGAGTAACTCCTATAATTCCAGATGCATCGGCACTAAAACAGCTTAGCAACATAAATGTTGTGGAAACAGGCATTCTTAATCGAGTAATTAAGAGTAAAATAACAGGTGCTATAATTTGCAAAAAGTGAAATTCAGTTGGAGATTCAGAAAATCCTTTAGATGTCAATCGTTGAAAAGAAACATCTCCATCATACATTAACCAACTGTAAAGTACGGTAGCAACAAAAATACCTCCTATCCAAAGCCATAGTTTCCACCATTTTTGCTCACTGTTGGAAGAAATAAAAGTGCCTATAGTTTGGATAGAATCATTGGCAATGGCTGAATATCCTGCAAACATAAAGCCTATCCACATGGCTACTCTTGGGTAAGGATAGAAAATAGCTGCAATCACTACAAAAGCAGCCAATAAGCGTAAAAAAGTACGTTCTTGTAATCCAAACAAAAGGAGCGATTCGTATCTTTTTTCACCTATTATTTGTGATGCTAAACTTAATTTACTCATGAGTTATAGTTATTTTTTAAAAGATAATACTTTTGGTTTGATGTAATAAAAGATTAATAAAACGCCAACAATTGGAGCAATAATGTGATTAATAAAAATAAAAGGAATAGCTTGTTCCTTGATGGTTTGATTGCCTAATAAGTCGTAAAACAAATACCCAAAAGGATTTAAAGCAGAAGTGTTTGCGAAAAAGGAAGTAGCTGCAAATAGAACACTAAAAAACAGGCTTAAGTAAACAGTTCCTACAAGCTGTTTTGATTTAAAAAGGACTCTAATCATATAAAAACCATAACAAAGTAATGAAGCTGTTATGGTGTTAATGAAAATCAACAAAGAGGAATCATTTAAATTTATTAATTGATAGTTTTCAATGTTAATTTGTGTAGTTCTTTCATTAATGGTATTAAATATAAGTACACCAAGAAAAGCTCCTACAATTTGAGCTGGAATTTTATGTAGAAGAATAAAAGGATTTTTTCTCCTCAACGAAGTAATTAGTGTTATGAATGGGATAATGTGAATTCGATAAGTATGAAAAGGGATATAAACAGCGGCAAAAAAAGCTAAACCAACAGAAAAAGATAGCATTACATAATCGGTATGAAATTTTTCATTAAGGTAACGGCTGATAAAAATAAAATACAATGATGAAAAAATAGTGGAAGCTATTAATTCTGCAAGCGTATTTAAAAGCACTGTTTTTGTCTTGAGCATTTTTCTCAATGATACCTGCTTATTTTTTGATTGATTTGACATAGTTTTTTTTACTAATTGCTAATTAGAAAATTGTATTAAAAAAGTATGGTAAAATTAGTGGAATTATTGTTTATAACAACAATAATTAAATATTAAGCTAATGTTAATTTAATGTTAACAAATTACGCAAAGCCCGATTGGGTTTATTTTTTTTTATGGTGTTTCAACACTTTGGCTTCGATATAAAAAATCAATTCTTCAGCAATATTTTTAGCTAAATCACCTACACGCTCAAGTTTTCGTATAATAGATAACAAATAAAGGTAATTATTAATTTTATCGGGCGTTTGCTGTATAAACTGAATAGTAATACTAGCTGCGTTTAAATTTATTTTGTTTAATACTTTATCTTTTACAAAAACTTCTCTTGCTAATTTGGTGTCTTCTTTTTCAAAAGCTTCAAATACATTTTCTAGCATTAACAGAGCGTTTTCATACATTTCAACAAACTTTATTTTATCAAGATCGGCAGCAGTAAGTTGTTCGTTCACATGGTTAATGTATTTGGCAATTCCAACGGCATTATCACCTATTCTTTCCAAATCCGCACTAATTTTAAAAGAAGCCATTACAAACCGTAAATCTACTGCAACAGGAGTATATAATGCTAACGTATTTTCAATAGCTCTGTCGATACTTAATTCCATGGCATTTACCCTTTTTTCGTTGGCATTTATTTCGTGAACCAAGTCTTTATCAAAAGTTAAAACAGCATTTTTTCCTTTCGCTAATTGATTTCTTACCAAGGTCATCATTTCGATAACTTGTTGTTTTATTTGCTTTAATTCTGAATCTAAATGTGTCATAAGTTTGGTGTTTTTTGTTTCGAGCATCTTCGTAGTCCCGAATAATCAGGATTGGGGAGGTTATCCAAATCTTCCAGTAATATAGTTTTGAGTTTTTTCTTGTTTCGGATTGGTAAATATTGTTTTGGTATCATCATATTCTATCAAATCACCCATGTAAAAAAATGCTGTTTTATCACTAATTCTTGCAGCTTGTTGCATGTTGTGGGTAACAATTACGATGGTATATTTTTGTTTTAAATCAAATAATAGCTCTTCTATTTTTGCAGTTGAAATTGGATCTAACGCTGAAGTTGGTTCGTCCATTAATATAATTTTTGGTTCAACTGCTAAAGTCCTGGCTATACATAATCGTTGTTGTTGACCACCAGACAAAGCTAATGCAGATTTTTTTAAATCATCCTTTACTTCATCCCACAAGGCAACATCTTTGAGCGATTTTACAACTTGTTCTTCTATGTAGGTTTTGTCTTTTATACCATGAATTTTTAGACCGTAAGCCACGTTTTCGAAAATTGTTTTTGGAAATGGGTTGGGTTTTTGAAAAACCATACCAACTTCTTTTCTCAGTTCCTCTACAACAATTTTATTCCAATAAATTTTATTATTATCAATTAAAATTTCACCATCTAAACAAAACTCATCAATATAGTCGTTCATACGATTAAAACAGCGTAAAAATGTAGATTTGCCACAACCAGAAGGACCAATAAAAGCAGTAACTGAATTTTCTTTTATAGTGAGATTAATACCTTTTAAAGCTTGAAAATGTCCATAAAAAACATTTACATCTCTTGCTTCTATAATGGTTTTTTTTTCTTCTATTAATTTTTGAGAACCTGTCATTATTTGTTGTTTTTCTAGTACTTGCATCTTACCATTTAATTTTTTTCTGCCATTTGTTTCTATAATAAACCGCCACACCATTCATCATAAAAGTAATTAATAATAAAATAATTATTGCTGCAGCTGCATTTACTGCAAATTCATGCTGTGGTCTAGATACCCAGTTAAATATTTGTATGGGCATTACGGTAAATTCGTCCATAGGACTTGAAGGAGCAAAAGGAACATAGGCCAAAGCACCCACAACAATTAAAGGAGCTGTTTCGCCAATTGCACGAGAAATTGCTAAAATAACACCTGTTAAAACTCCACCTATTGATGCTGGTAAAGTTTGATTCCAAATGGTTTGCCATTTAGAAGCTCCCAAGGCAACCGAAGCATCTTTGATAGAACTTGGAACAGCTTTTAATGCTTCTCTGGTTGAAACAATAATAATGGGTAATATCAATAATGCAAGTGTAAAACTTCCTGCTAATATACTTCCTCCCATATTAAAAGCACGTACAAAAATTTCTAAGCCTAACAGACCGTAAATAATAGAAGGAACTCCAGCTAAGTTGGAAATATTAATTTCTAAAAAATTAGCCCATTTCGATTTTTTACCATATTCTTCCAAGTATATTCCTGCTCCAACGCCAATCGGAAAAGCAATGATAGCCGTTAAAAACAAGATCCATACAGTTCCCATTAACGCAGTATAAATACCTGCTTTTTCAGCTTTTCTAGAAGGTAAACTGGTAATAAAATTCCAATCAATTCGTGTTAAACCTACCTCAGCTATATTAAAAATTAAGATACCTAATATAACCAAACCAAAAAGCGTACAAATAATACCAAACACTTTAAAAGCGTTGTCGATAAGTTTATTTTTTAGTGCATTAGTCATATTTTTCTTGGTATTTTTTCTTTATCCAAAAACTAAGGGTGTTCAATAAAAAGGTAAAGATGAACAGTGTGATTCCAGCAGCAAAAATTGTTCGATATTCTAATGAACCATGAGGAACATCACCCATACTAACTTGAACAATATAGGCAGTAATGGTTTCAATTGGAACGGTTGGGTCAAATGTTAATCGAGGTTGCTGACCAGCTGCAATAGCAACAATCATGGTTTCGCCTATGGCTCTTGAAATGGCTAAAATAACAGAAACAATAATGCCTGATGATGCTGCTGGAACCATCACTTTAAAAGAAGTTTGAAAACGAGTAGCACCCATTCCAAAAGAGGCTTCTTTTAGTGTTTTAGGCACAGCATACAAAGCATCTTCGCTTAAAGAGGATACAAAAGGAATTATCATTATTCCCATCACAATACCTGCTGATAAGGCATTAAAACCTGCTAAATTGGGATAAATGGATTGTAAAAATGGTGTAACCACTGTTAATGCAAAAAAGCCATAAACAACAGTTGGTATAGCGGCTAAAACCTCTAACATGGGCTTAAAAGATTTTCTAAATCCTTTTGGGGCGTACATATTTAAATAAATAGCAATGGTTAATCCTAAAGGCAACGCAACACCAATTGCGATTAATGTTGTGAGAATAGTTCCAGAAACCAAAGGAAGAATACCGAAATGTTTTTGAGAAAATAAAGGAGTCCACTCAAGGTCGGTAAGAAATTCAATGATGGATACTTCTTTAAAAAAAGCAATAGTTTCATAAAGCAACACCCCAATTATTCCTACGGTAGTTAAAATAGTAATTGAAGTGGCTAGCTTTAAAAGTGCTTCAATTATATTTTCCTGTGTTCTCGTCCTCATTATTACGTCTACTAAAAAGATTGGAAGTCCGAAGACGGAAGTATTTTTAACTTCAGTCTTCTCACTTCGGTCTTTGGTCTTCGGACTTTGTTATTAACTATTTCTTTGACACAAATTTTTTAAATTTTTCTACTTGTTTTGCAAGCATTTCGCTTGGAATTGGCACATATCCCACTTCTTTTGAAATGGAAGGCACAATTTCCAAATAAAAGTTAACAAAAGAAATTACTTCTTCTTTTTGGGCGGCTTTGTTACTTACATAAATAAATATTGGTCGAGATAATGGTTGGTATGTACCGTTTGCAACTGTTTCTTGTGTAGGAAGAACAACACCTTCTCCGCCATCAACACCAACTAATTTTAATTTATCTGCATTTTCTTCGTAATAGGCTAAACCAAAAAAGGCTAAACCTAATTTATCGGTCGAAACTCCTTGTACCAATACATTGTCATCTTCACTAGCAGTATAATCACCTCTGCTAGCTCCTTCTTCACCATTAATTACTTGTGTAAAATAATCGTAAGTTCCAGAAGCTACGCCAGGACCGAATAAATGAATTTCTTCGTTAGGCCATTCTTTTCTGATTTGATTCCACTTCATAATTACACCTTGTGCAGCAGGTTCCCATATTTTTTTTAGTTCTTCAACGGTTAAGTGGTCAACCCATGTATTTTCTTTGTTAACCAATACCGCTAAACCATCGTAAGCCACCTCTAATTCTACATAACTAATTCCGTTTTCTTCACATGCTGTTTTTTCTTTGTCTTTAATTGGTCTTGATGCATCGCTGATTTCGGTTTCTCCTCTCGAGAATTTTTTAAATCCACCACCGGTTCCAGAAACTCCAACAGTAATATTTACCCTTGGTTGTTCTGCTCTAAATTCTTCTGCTACCGCTTCGGTTATTGGATAAACCGTACTTGAACCATCTATTTTAATGTCGCCTGTTAATGCTGTTGCGTCAGTAGTTGTTTCGTTTTTTTCCGTATTTTCTCCACAAGAAGCTAGTCCTAAAACTACTATTGCTCCTAAAATTAGCGTTAAAATGGTGTTTGTTTTTCTTTTCATTTTTAATTGAATATAATTTTTGTACAAAACTAGTTTTTATCTAAAGCAATCCTGTTAAAGCGTTATTATTTATACATTAATTAATTGTTAACATTTTTAGAATTTATTAGACTATTTTAAAGTTGATTTAAGGCTTAATAGATAAAATATTTTTAAAAATGAAGATCAATTTGTATTCTGCTCATTAATCCTCCTGTTGTGAAATTATTTGAAGTAGCATAACTTACGTCAGATTGTACTTTCAACTTATGTCCAGAAAAATATTTTGAAACTCCAAGTGTATATTGACTTGTTACATCTTTTCCAGTAATTTCTTTTATATAATCAATTTGCGTAAACCTCCCTGACACTTCCCAATTTGACTTAAATAAATAACCCATTTGCAAGTTTATTCCTTTGCCTACATTTACTATGTCATTTGTAGGTGTTTCATCACTATTTATTGCTTTAGGATTATCAGCTTCTCGTTGAGCATATTCTGCCATTAATGAAAATCCTTTATATTTTAGCATGGCATCAATAAAAAAAGTATGAATATCTGTTTCATACATCCCAATATCATTAATCATATAGCTTCCTAAATTACTTTTTGTCTTAACAGCGTTATCGTTCATATCATAAGCTCCAGCAACAGATAATTTTACTTTTTCTTCTCTCGCTATATCGCCCCCTATATAATCGCCTTTTTTAGAAAATCCTCCAAAAGGTAAAAACTCAACTCTATAGGTATATTGATAACCACCAAGATTCCCAGAGGTAATATTTCTTCCTTCTCCCTGAGAAAAAGCAACTATTTCCCTAACTAAAAATGTACTCCCTATTTTAAAGTGATGTCTCAGTTGAACGCCCATGTCTCTATCTATATTGAAAGCACTATTTAATATAGATCTATCAACAAATTGCAAATCTCCTGACGAAATTACTCGCTCTCTATTTCCTGGTAATTTGGTTTGACCCATCCATAAAACAAAATTTTTATAAAAATTCCATTTCAATAATGCATCAAATATATATCTTGGAGAATTGCTGGTATATTGATTTGCTCCTGACATGTCTCTATTACTCAAGCCTAGCTCTAACTTATATTCTAATTTTGGACTGTAAGCAAATCCACTAAATTTCAACCTAGCTCTTCTGATTAAGAAATTAGAACTACCATTCGTAAAACTTCCTTTATCATCCACATCCCACTCACCTATATACAACGATTGAAATCTTGCTCCTACTTTCATGCTCCATGAACTATCGGCAGCTATAACATTATATATTCCTTTGCCAAACTTACCATTTGTTACTTCTTGAGAAAAACCCATTACACTTAAAAAAAAGGCTGCAATAAAAGTTAATATTAAGTTAAAATTCATATTACTAGTTTAATTATTTGTTAAAATTAATTGATTGAAAATGTAATAATTTAGGCAAATGTAGGGGAACAAACAATCCAATAAGTTAATCTAAAAACAATTTAATGTTAAGCTAATGTTAAGAATTATAAAATAAATATTGAGTAGAAACTAATACCGATTGGGTAAATAATATAGTCCAAAATCGGTTACACCTTATTTGGGCTATTTATTTGATTCCATCGGCATTAACTCCCGAAAGCTTTCGGGATAAAATTATAAAACAGTTTGGACTGTTTTATAATTACAATTGGTATAACCCAGAAAATTAACTTCGTTGAACGTGCAAGCTCGGTTCACAAATTTTATACGATATAAGTAATACCCAAATATGGGTATTACTACTCCGATAATTATCGGAAGGGATTAACCGCTTTGCTTTCCACAGCTCTTCGCACATTCATACAATTCGCTTCGCTATTGCATGAATAAAGCGTGATAACAAGTTTTAGAAAATGAGTTGAGGTTAAAAAAAGAAATAAAAAAAACCTCAAATCAAAAGATTCAAGGTTTTTTTGTTGAGGTCCCGAGCGGATTCGAACCGCTGTGGGAGCTTTTGCAGAGCTCTGCCTAGCCGCTCGGCCACAGGACCATTATTTAATGGTCTGCAAATTTACTATAATTTTTTTAATTAGCGTAAAATTTATTGCCTACAAAATAATAATCCGTTAAAGATTATTAGTGTCTTAGAAAAATCAATTCTATTAATTTTTTATTTCTTAAATTTGGACATCAAAAATTTAACTACAATTCTTATGGAAGATGCAAAAAAATTAAAAGAATTTCAAGCAAAAATAGATGCTGAAATTAAGATAGAGCCTAAAGATTGGATGCCCGAAGATTATCGTAAACATTTGCAACGACAAATTTCTCAACATGCTCACTCAGAAGTTATTGGTATGCAACCAGAAGGCAATTGGATTTCTAGAGCTCCAAGTTTAAGAGCAAAAGTAGTTTTATTAGCTAAAATTCAGGATGAAGCTGGTCATGGGCAATATCTGTATTCAGCTGCAGAAACTTTAGGTAAAAGCAGAGATGAATACATTGAAGAACTACAAACGGAAAAAGCAAAATATTCGAGCATTTTTAATTACCCAACGCTTACATGGGCAGATATGGGTGCTGTAGGTTGGTTAGTGGATGGTGCTGCGATTGTAAATCAAGTTTCGTTGCAACGTACTTCTTATGGTCCTTATGCCAGAGCAATGGTAAGAATTTGTAAAGAAGAAAGTTTTCACCAACGCCAAGGGTATGAAATTATTGCACACATGGCTCAAGGAACTCCTGAGCAAAAAGCAATGGCTCAAGATGCACTTAATCGTTTTTGGTGGCCTTCTATTATGATGTTTGGTCCTCACGATTCTGATTCTCCAAATACAGGAAACGCTACAAAATGGAAAATAAAAAGGGAAACCAACGATGAATTGCGTCAGAAATTTATTGATAAAACAGTAGGGCAAGCAGAAATTATTGGATTAACCATTCCTGATCCGGATTTGAAATGGAATGAAGCTAGAGGACATTATGATTTTGGTAAAATGGATTGGGATGAATTCTGGAATGTGGTAAAAGGAAATGGCCCATGCAACAAACAGCGTTTAGACCACCACAAAAAAGCACATGCCGAAGGTAAATGGGTGCGTGAAGCAGCTTTAACGTATGCTCATAAAGAAAAACAAAAGCAGTTGGTGGCGTAAAGCCCACCTCAATCCGTTAACTGACGGAAGGGAGTTATTTAAGAATTATATATATTAGAAAAATAAAGATTTATGGATAATATTAAAGATAATCAAGGAGATGTGTGGGAAGTGTTTGTACAAAGCAAACCTGGACTGCCACACAAACATGCGGGTAGCCTTCATGCTACCGACAAAGAAATGGCATTGCAAAATGCTCGAGATTTATATACAAGAAGAAATGAAGGTACGTGCATTTGGGTTGTCCCTCTAAACGCTATCGTTTCATCTTTACCTGATGATGTGGGTGCGTTTTTTGACCCTGCTAACGATAAAGCGTACAGACATCCAACACATTATGTAATGCCTGAAGGAGCTAAACATATTTAAGTCTCTCCAACCCCGATAGCTATTGGGGCTTGTGTAGAGGGGCAAAAAAAATGAATAGTAAATAACATAGTAGAAACAATTAAAAAAAACCATCCAACTAAACTTGCAATTTTAGTCAAGTGTGTTGGAAACTCCTCCGTTAGCTAACGGAGGTAGGGAGGGACTAAAAATGACAACAAAAGACGCATTAATAAAATATTGCTTACGATTAGGGGATACAAGCTTAATTTTAGGACAACGAATGGCAGAATGGTGCAGCAATGGACCAACACTAGAAGAAGATATTGCACTTACTAATCTTTCATTAGATTTTTTCGGTCAAGCTAGAACTATGCTCTCTTATGCAGGAGAATTAGAAGGAAAGGGAAAGTCTGAAGATGATTTTGCTTTCAAACGTAACGAACGAGAATTTTATAACACTTTACTTTCTGAACGTCCAAATGGACATTTTGGAGATACCATTGCCCGTAACTTTTTGCATGATGCCTTTTTATATCATTTATACAGTGCATTAAGAAACAGTAAAGATGAAATCATAGCTGCTCATTCGGCTAAATCAATCAAAGAAGTTACCTATCATTTACGTCACTCTAGTGAATGGATGGTTCGTTTAGGAGGTGGTACAGAAGAAAGTCATCAAAAAATTCAAGATTCAATCAATGATTTATGGATGTTTACAGGTGATTTGTTTGCTATGAATGAAGTGGACGAAATTTTGATAAAAGAAGGAATTGCTGTTAATTTAAAAGACATTAAGAAAAACTGGGACAACACCGTTAACGAAGTACTTCACAGAGCTACATTGCAACGTCCAGAAGATGCCTATATGCAATCAGGTAGTTTGGAAGGTCGACATGCTGAATGTTTAGGTCATCTCTTGGCAGAAATGCAATTTTTACCCCGGGCTTATCCTGAGGCAACGTGGTAGATTATTTTCCATGGAATGTTCTTTGTATAGTCCACCTCAAACTTTAAATCTTGAACTATCAAAATAAATATACAAAACAACAGATTTGGGATTTTTTAGCTGAAATCCCTGACCCTGAAATCCCTGTAATAACCATTGTTGATTTAGGGGTGCTAAGAGAGGTAGAAGTGCTTTCCAATAAAGTTATCATTACAATAACACCAACGTATAGTGGCTGCCCTGCCATGAAAATGTTTGAAGATGAAATCAAAAAAAAACTACATACTGAAGGCATTGAAAATGTAGAACTACAAATGGTCTATTCTCCTGCTTGGACTACCGATTGGATGAGCGATGAAGCGTTGGAAAAGCTAAATAAATATGGAATAGCTCCACCTGTAAAAGGTTCGCATGATAAGGGAGTATTGTTTGAAAACGGACCTAAAATTGTTCAATGTCCTCAATGTGGTTCAAAAAACACAGTTTTGAAAAGTCAATTTGGCTCAACAGCCTGTAAAGCACTCTATCAATGTAAGGATTGCTTGGAACCTTTTGATTATTTTAAATGTATATAGAGTTTGTCCATAATGTCCGATATCTTCGTTATTCTCGACTTTCAAATCAGTCATGTACTTTAGTACACTCCTGATTTTCAGGTCATCGAAACCTCGGTCTCGAACATTCTGAACCAAACTCTCGACTAAAAAGACAGACACTAGAGTCTTCTG
>PCUH01000113.1:16662-17514 GCA_002770955.1 Flavobacteriales bacterium CG18_big_fil_WC_8_21_14_2_50_32_9
TTACAGTTCAGTCTCTTGACATTACAGACAACTATTTGAAATCAATATAAATCTCCTGATTCCATTCTCAAATACTTACTAACAGCAAGATTCGTAGATATCCAAGAAATGATAATACCTATAACAATTATTATTAAAAATAATGCCCCATACAACTCAATATTTTTAAAATCAATCAATTGAGGATATTGTTTTTGAAGATAATACAAAATGGTAACTATTAATCCTATTGCTATAAATGCACTCACAATTCCGTTGCCAATTCCTTGCAAAACAAATGGTCTCCTAATAAAAGAATGACGAGCTCCGACCAACTGCATGGTTTTTATTAAAAATCGTTTGGAGTAAATAGATAATCGGATGGTGTTGTTAATTAAAGCAGTAGCTATAAAAAGCAGTAAACCACTAAAAGCCAACATGTAAAAACTAATTTTTTTAACATTTTGATTCACCAAACTCACTAAATCTTTTTGATAGATAACTTCTTTTATATTAGGGTTGTTTAATAAATCAGCTTCAATAATGCTTAGGCTATCGGTATTGGCATAATCGGCATTTAGTTTTACATCTATGGATGGCAACAGCGGATTATACCCTAAAAAGCTGATAAAATCTTCACCTAAATCTCTTTGTAATTCTGCAGCAGCAGAATCCGGATGGATAAAATGGGTCGCTTTAACATAGGTTTCGGCATCTAAGGTTTTTTTAATTTGGTTAATGTCCACATCTTTAATTTCGCCTTTAAGGATAATGGAAAAACCAATATTTTCTTTTACATGATTAGAAATTTGTTGCGTGTTTAGCAAGATTAATCCTAATATTCCCAACATAAAAAGCACTAACGATATACTA
>PCUH01000203.1:0-1557 GCA_002770955.1 Flavobacteriales bacterium CG18_big_fil_WC_8_21_14_2_50_32_9
AATTGTTTGATTTACTTTCCGACCTTACCAACTATATCCATTTATTTCCCAAAGATAAAATAGACAATTGGAGTGCAACAAAAGAATCGTGTATCTTTAAAATAAAAGGATTGGCTGAAGTTGGATTAAAAATAGTTGCTTCTACTCCAAACACAATTATTTGTATAGACTCTCACGGAAAAACACCTTTTAAATTCACACTAAATTTTTATTTAGAAAAAGTATCCGAAAATCAAACCAATGTAGCTTATGTATTTGAAGCCAACATCAATCCTTTTATGAAAATGATGGCAGAAAAACCACTTACTCAGTTTTTTAATGAAATTATTGTAAATTTGAAGTCTAATTATTAAAATTTGAAACGATGCGAAAAATGAATCAAACCCTACTTATTGCTCTATCAATTATTTTATTTGCTTGCGGAGGCAAAGACAAAAGTCAAGATGATAACATTGATATGGAAAAAAATCCGCTTGGAGCTGCTATGAAAATGGCTAAAAACATGCAAGAACAAGCAGAAAAAATGGAAAAGGACATGGAAAAGCGTAAAGTTGCTAAAGCCATGCATTACGAAGAATTAATCAAGTTTTTACCTACCGAAATTGATGGCTATACTGCCAAAGAACCTGATGGAGGAACGGTTGAAATGCAAGGAATATCTTACTCTAATGCCGACATTACTTTTAAAAATGAAGCTGGAGAAAGAATTAAAGTATCGCTATTAGATTACAATGCTGCTTTATCTATGTATATTATGGCTACAGCAATGTGGACTAGCGGTTTAAAAATAGATACCAAAGATGAATTGGCTCAAAGCTACAATATTAGTGATGATATTTCAGGGTGGGAAACTTTCAAAAAGAAATCAGGAAAAGCTTCTATTGTTATAGGAATTTCTAATCGATTTATGCTTTCCATAGATGCAGATAACCAAAAAAACTGCGATAATGTAAAAAGCATCGCTAAAAGTATGGATTTAGATAAATTAGCTTCGCTATAGAAGGTTTGTCCCACCCCAACCCTCCCATTGGGAGGGAGTTCCCCTCCTTTGGAGGAGTTAGGGGAGGAATTAAACTCATAAACTATAAACTAAATGAGCAATCAACTCCCTCCATTTTTTAAATCATGGAAAGGCTTCTACATCTTTGTAGTGGGATTCTTAGTTTTTTTAATAATTATTTTTCAACTGATAACTTCCTACTATAAACCATGAGCAGTATAGATTGGTTAGTTTTACTCGGAACGCTCGGTTTTATTGCCATTTATGGTGCTTGGAAAACCCGTAAAAGCCAAAACATTGAAGGCTACCTCAAAGGAGATAGCGATATGAAATGGGCTACCATCGGACTTTCAGTTATGGCTACTCAAGCCAGTGCTATCACTTTTATTTCTACTCCCGGACAAGCTTACGAATCTGGAATGGGTTTTGTGCAAAATTATTTGGGCTTACCCATCGCTTTGATTATTGTTTCAGCCGTTTTTATTCCTATTTATTACAAACTAAAAGTCTATACTGCTTACGAATATTTGGAAACCCGTTTTGGTGTTGAAAGTAGG
>PCUH01000203.1:1604-1993 GCA_002770955.1 Flavobacteriales bacterium CG18_big_fil_WC_8_21_14_2_50_32_9
AATAACCATTTATGCTCCTGCCATTATTATTGCTACCGCCTTGGGTTGGCAGCTCGATATTACTATTTTATTAATTGGTGCGTTGGTAATTGTTTACACCGTTTCGGGAGGGACAAAAGCAGTCAGCCTTACCCAAAAATGGCAAATGGCAGTAATTATGGGCGGAATGTTCATCGCTTTTTTTATTATTATTTTCAATTTACCCGAAAATGTTTCTTTTGGAGAGGCTGTTTCCATTGCTGGGATGATGGACAAAATGAATGTCATTGATTTTTCGTTAGACATTGATAAACGCTATACTTTTTGGACAGGAATTACCGGAGGAACTTTCCTTGCTCTCTCCTATTTTGGCACCGACCAATCGCAAGTACAACGCTACTTAAGCGGAA
>PCUH01000203.1:2009-2151 GCA_002770955.1 Flavobacteriales bacterium CG18_big_fil_WC_8_21_14_2_50_32_9
CCGAATGGGATTAATGTTCAATGCCTTGCTGAAAATTCCTATGCAGTTTTTTATTCTGTTTGTAGGGATAATGGTTTTTGTATTTTTTCAATTTCAAGAACACCGAATTCTGTTTAACCAAACAAGCTTAGATCAAGCCTAC
>PCUH01000203.1:2217-2509 GCA_002770955.1 Flavobacteriales bacterium CG18_big_fil_WC_8_21_14_2_50_32_9
AAACAATATTTGGAGCAAATAAGCACCTCCACCAATCCAACAGAAATTGACCAAGCAGTTAGTTTGGCTCAACAAAAAGACAAACAGGAAATTGAACTGAAAAACCAAGCCAAAGCCATTATTTTAAAAGCCATACCAGAAAGCAAATCAAAAGATTCTGACTATATTTTTCTATCTTTTATTATGAACTATATGCCCATAGGTTTAATTGGTTTGTTGTTGGCAGTTATCTTTTCTGCTGCCATGTCCAGTACTTCGGGAGAGCTAAATGCCTTGGCTTCTACCAGCACCA
>PCUH01000203.1:2525-2737 GCA_002770955.1 Flavobacteriales bacterium CG18_big_fil_WC_8_21_14_2_50_32_9
CTTATCAAGCTCTTCTGCAACAGCCAGCGACAGAAAAATGGTGATTATTTCTAAATTGTTTACCGCTTTTTGGGGAATTATAGCCATTACTTTTGCTTTGTTTGCCCAATTGCTCGAAAACCTTATTGAAGCCGTAAATATTTTGGGTTCTATCTTTTACGGAACTATTTTAGGCATTTTCTTGGTGGCTTTTTTCATTCATAAAATTAAAG
>PCUH01000203.1:2808-3731 GCA_002770955.1 Flavobacteriales bacterium CG18_big_fil_WC_8_21_14_2_50_32_9
ATCTTCTCTTACCTCCTCCAAACACCCGTTAAAGAAGTTGGCTATTTGTGGTACAATGTTATTGGCTGTGGCTTAGTTATCGGATTGGCTGCGTTGTTGCAGGTGGTGATTAAGGGGAAAGAGTAGGGATTCTATAAAAAGCTTAGTTATTGATTTATAAATTATTTTTTATATATTTGCGTGCATCTAAATTATTTTTATTACACTCGTAAGATATAAAAAACATACTGCTTACTTTAGAAAGTATTTATTAAATTTACATTCATTATTTGATTAAAATGAAAATACGTAGGATACAATATGATGTCGAGTTCACTCATATTCTGACTTTTCAAGAAGAGTATAGAAAAAAAATTGCTACTATTTTTAAAGAACCTAACTTAAGATATGGTTTTGAAAATGTTGGCACAATAGATGAATCTATTAAATTAGTTTTTACTGATTTAAACTTTGTTGTTCATTGCAGTAAAAGTGCTGTTAGAATGATGTATGAAGGAGATCCCTTGGATTTTACAAAATCTGGAAGTCCTCAATGGGATGTGTTTAGTCGAATATTGAGTTCTATTAAAGAAATTATAGGGTTTGGTCATTTAACACGACATACCGTCCAAATACTAGCTGTTCATCTTTTTAAAGAAGATACTGAACCATGTGAATTAAAGAATGAGTCAATTAAAAGTAGTAAATTTATTAAATTTTCACCTTTTTCAAATTATAATGATTTTGCTATTATGTTTGACGAAGGAGAAGGAGAAAGCACTTCGAAAGTTACTTTTGGTAATTTTAATTTTTCTGATATTAAAAAATTTGATTTATCTCCATTTGAAACAGATTATAATAGTGATTTACTTACAAATCGACAAGGATATATTGCAGATATTATGATTAAAAGACCTATTACATCATTCAGTAAATCTAATTAT
>PCUH01000124.1:0-3405 GCA_002770955.1 Flavobacteriales bacterium CG18_big_fil_WC_8_21_14_2_50_32_9
TCTATTTTTTGCTCTTCCTTCAGGATTATCATCGCCATTTGGAAGTTTGTTTGGTGCAATGGGCTGAGCTTTCCCATAGCCTTTAGCAATAATTTTGTTTTTAGCTATCCCTTTGGATAGAATATAAGAAACTGCTGCTTCTGCTCGTTTTTGAGAAAGTGTAAGATTAAATTTTTCACTACCTATATCATCTGTGTGTGAGCTTAATTCAACACCGATATCTTTGTTTTTTTGAAGTATGGTAATTAATTTATTTAACTCTTTTTTTGAAGCTTCGTTGATTTCAAAAGAATCATAGTCATATAAAATTTTTGAGATGATAAAATTTTCATTTTCTGCAATTTTAATTACTTCGTCTATTTCGTTTATTAGCGTTATGATGGTTTTATCAGAGCTTAATCGTTTGTAACTATATTTGTTTTTACCAAATTTTTTGGCTGCATCTATTACCTTTCCATTTTCATCTAATAAAATCACATTCATATCATCATCTTCTTCTAGTTTAAAAAGATATACTTCATCTGGAGATAGTTTTTCAAAAACAAACTTTCCATCTTTATCTGTTTTTGCTCTTCCAATTATGTTTCCTTCTTCATCAATAATAAATATATTCATTCCATTAGAATAATCGCCTGGTAATTTTTTGTAAACCTGTCCAAAAATAGAAATGGTTAATAAACTTTCATCCACTTCTTCAATTAGTTGCAATTCATTGTAGTAAGAATATGGAAGTGCCTTGAAATTAAATTTACCACTACCCAAACGATTCGCTAAAATAACCTTTTCTCCTTTTTCATTGGTTAAATATATTTTAGATTTTTCCAATAAATTTTGGTCGTCTTCATCTATTTTAATAAGGTAATTTTTATCCATTTTTAGTTTTTCAAACTTAAAATTTCCATCCTTATCTGTTTTTGTAGTTTGAATAACTTGGTCGTTCTCATCAACTAATAATAAAGATGCTCCATCTGTTGAAAGTTTGTTGTAACTTAACACTCCAGTTATGGAAGTTTGTTCCAACACATTATGCCATTTAAAACTGTAGATATCATCACTTCCCACGCCTCCTAGTCGGTTTGAAGAAAAATATCCTGTATCTTTATCTTGAAAAGTAATTCCAAAATCATCGGCTGATGAATTTAATGGGGCTTTTAAGTTTTCAACAGGAAGTTTCCATTGATTATTATTTTCGTACACTATCGAATAGATGTCTAAACCACCATATCCACCATGTCCATCTGAGGCAAAATACAACGTATTACTATTGTCTTTGAAGTAAGGAAAAACTTCATCTAAAGGAGTGTTAATGTCTTTTCCTAGGTTTTTTGGCTCACTCCAACCATCGTTTGTTTTTGTTACCATATATAAATCCATACCACCAAACCCTCCAGGCATATTTGAAGTAAAAAAAAGTGTTTTTCCGTCAGAGGTTATCCATGGATGCGCAACAGAATAAGTATCATTATTAAAAGACATAGCAGTTATGTTTGTCCATTTAGAACCTTTTGCTGTTGCTTGATAAATTTTTGAATGATTTACGGATTTTTTTGAAAGTTCTCCTTTAACTGAACGGGTATAAAAGATAGTGTTTCCATCTGACGAAATGCTTAATGGACCATCATGATACTCGGTACTTAATTGACTAGAAAATTCTTTAACTTTTTCAAAATGTTTGTCTTTTTTTGAATAAAAAATAGATAGATATGGACGGTTAGTGTAACTGTTCGTTTTTTCATTTACATAATCAACTTGTCGCTCTGATATGAAAATTACAGCGTCTTTATATGCTAAAGCACAAAAATCAGAATATTTTGAGTTGATATTTTCGACTAATTTCACTTCAAAATTTTTATCTTCGGTTTCCCATTTAGTTATATCATCAATAGATTGCAAAAGCATTTTTCCAATTAAGTTATTTGGATATTTATCAACTAAAGTTTGAAATTGTAGTTTCGCTTCTTTTGGTTTGTTATTATTTTTCAAAACTTGTCCATAATACAAATAATTTGATGGATCATTAGGGTTAAGTTCTACTGCTTTTTTGTAATAGATTTCGGCATTGGTATAATCCTTAAGTTTTTTATAAGAGAAAGCTAGTTTTTGAGTTGCCTCAATGTTGTTGTTGTCTTTTTTTAATACTTTTTCGTACTGTTTAATAGCAGATGGATAATTTTCCTGTTGAAAAAATGCATTTGCCTTGTTTAATTGACCTAAACAAGCAGTTGTGCTAAAAACGATAATACTTATAATAAAACTTATTCTAATAAACATAATATTAAAAATATCTAGGTGAAACTACTTTTGATTTGAAGGTGTTAAAATCGTAACCGATAAATATTTCGTGAGAACTACCATTGGTCAGTTGGGTAGCTGTATAATCATAAGCATAACCCATTTTCAGTGTTTTTGTAATATTAAATTCAGTCATAAAAATAATGGTTTGGCGATGCGTAAGCGTCAGTCCTATTAAAAATTTATTTTTTATTAATAGGCTTCCATTAATATCAATATGACCTTGTTTATTTTGACCTCTTAGTATGGCTGATGTTTTAAGGGTAAGTTTTTCACTAAGAGCAAAAGCCCTTCCAGCAGTCATTGTTAGGTTAATATATTTTCTTGCCACAGAAGTTGATGTGTCTATTACGGATAAATTATATTTAGCTTGGTTAAGATGATCTAAAGCAATACCAGCATAAAATTTATGCGTGTTGTAATAGATTCCAAAATCAAAATTTGGTAAAATAAAATTATCATTAGCCGTTGTTGGGATGGCATCATCTTGGTCTTTATAATCAATTTTAGCCCAATTGTATTGGTAGTTTAAAATTCCTCCTCGTAAGCCAAAAGCTAATTTTCCTTTTCCTAATTTTAATTTATAAGCATAAACCAATGAAATATCTTGTGTTGTTCGTGGTCCAATATTATCATTGATTAATTGAAACCCCAACGCCATGTTTTGATTTTTTAATGGAGAATGTAGTGTAAAAACCTGTGTGGTTGGTGCTCCGTCTAATCCAACCCATTGGCTTCTGTGGAGTAACACACCACTTATGGCATCTCTACTTCCTGCATAACCTGGGTTTACGCCAAGTGGATTAAACATATATAAGCTATATTGCGGGTCTTGTTGTGCAAAACCTTGTAAGCTTATTATAAACGTAAGTATTAGTAATATTTTTTTCATTTTAAATTTTTTTCTATATTTTTTCTCGCAAAGTTTTTAATTTCCACATTTCTTTAGCCACGAATCCACACTTTTTCATATTTTTTTCTACCACAGAGGCACAGAGAACACAGAGATATTAATTCTCACTCATTCACACATCAATACATTACCTTGTAATTTCCACCCACCCTTTATAAATTTTTCCACCAACTTCAGCTACATAAAAATAGGTAGAACTA
>PCUH01000124.1:3421-3563 GCA_002770955.1 Flavobacteriales bacterium CG18_big_fil_WC_8_21_14_2_50_32_9
CTCCGGAATTATTTGTTCCTTTCCATAATACGGTATCATTGTCATAATTCTTGCCATACCATACTTGCTCTCCCCAACGGTTAAAGATGGTTACTTCATTTTCTGGAAATTGCTCAATATTCTCAATTATCCATACATCGTT
>PCUH01000318.1:0-9300 GCA_002770955.1 Flavobacteriales bacterium CG18_big_fil_WC_8_21_14_2_50_32_9
AATAAATAAAGTGTATCCCCTTTCATTAGTTCAAATGTGTGCGTAGAATATGCTTCAGGATTATCTATTTTCCCAATGGATTGCTTGTTGGGTTTAATTTCTATAAGTTCAAAGGTTTTACCAACGGTTGGTCTAATTATATATAAAGAATTATTAGCTCCTGACCAATGAAGGGTTGCACAGCTTTCCGAAAGTTGAAGCGAACAAAGAGAAATATCCATTCCATCTTTAACGTCTTCATTGCTTTTAGCAAATTCTCCAACAACAATTTCTCTGGTTTTATCTAAAATTTCTCCAGGTTTGGTTATTCCATATTCTCTAACAGATCTATTTAGTGCATTGTTACAGACAACAGAAACCATTGCTCCAGGAACCCCGTGTCCAGTGCAATCTGCTACTGCAAATAGGATGCAAGTTCCCTCCAATTCTCCGCCAGTTGGCGGAGGAGAATCTCCCTCCCCTTTAGGGAGGGTTGGGGTGGGGCTTGTTTCCATCCAATAAAAATCGCCACTTACCACATCTTTAGGCTTAAAAAAAATAAAGCTTTGAGGAAGAAATTCTTTTACAGAAGAAAGTGTTGGAAAAATAGCTTCTTGCAAGCGTTTTGCATAGGTAATACTATCAATAATTTCTTTGTGTTGGTTTTCTATTTCAAGTTTCTGGTGCGTTACAAGTAAGTTAGCTTTGTTTTTTAATTTGTAGCTTCTGTAAGCTACTAATCCTAATATAGAAACAATTATTAAAAATAAAACAGAAATCCAAATGATGTGTTTTTGTTGTTCAATTTTTGATGATTTTGTTACTAACTCACTGTTTTGGAGCGTAATTAATTTCTCATTTCTTGCTAATACAGCTTCTTTTTCTTGTAATTCTTTTTCAATAAGGGTTACATCTTCTTTTATTACTTTTAATTTTGCCTGGTCTTTTTCAAGTTTTTCTTGTTGTTCAGCTAATTTTATTTGATTTGAAACTACGTTGTAATTTAACTTGCTAAGGTTTTGTTGTTGACTAGCTATTTTTTTATTTTGAATATCAACCAGTTCTTTTTGTTTAATTAGTTCTATGGTTGAAGCTTCAATGAGTTGTTCTTTCTCTTTAATTTCAGCTACTTTTTGCTCTAATTTTTCGTTTTGTGCTGCTAGCGTAACTTTTTTTGCTTCTATTTCTTTTTCTAGTTGTTTTTGTTGTGCAATAATTGCTTCTAAGTCTTTAGTGTTTACTTGTACTTTGTTTTCATTTTGAAGCGTAATGGTCTCCATTTTTTCTAAAAGTGAATCCCATTCTCGTTTAGTTTTAATTGCAATTGTTTTGATAACAACATTCACTTTCAACCCTGCTTTGTTGCATTTTTCTTCATTAAGTTCAAATTCAATTTTATCATTTACATCTAAAAAATTAATCATGGATTGACCAAAAGGATATTCTTTTCCAACTAATAAAACTGGATTACCTTTTGTTTTCTTATAGAGGTCTTTAATTGAGGTATTTTCTGAATTATCAAAGTAAATTAATTGTAATTCATCAAGCTTTGTGTCGTAGTTTACTCGCTCAATTTTTATAGGAATTCCTTTAACATCTTTTGTTTTGGATAGGACAATTAATTCATCATAAACATAATTGTATTCATCACCAATAACACCAATTTTAAACTCTTTTAAAGAATTAAAATTAGACCATTCAATGTATTTTGAAAAATTATAGATGAAAAGAGCTTGCCTTGCACCATCTTCTTTGTTTTTGTCATTTTGAGCAAACAAACCTAATGCAAAGGCGAGTAATAAAAAGCTTATGAATATTTTTTTAAACAAAATTTTAAGTTAAAATTTCAGGAAAGATAATAAAATTAGTTTAAAACTACATAGCAATAGCGTGTATTCTTATAAATTTTCTCCTTCATGCTTCGTGTCATCATTAGAAGTAGGGATAGGAATATTGATTTTTGCATTCATTTCCACTAGGTTACTAGATTCACACTTTATGGTTCTGGAAGGAAATTTTTGCATGAGTTGAAAATCGTGGGTAGCCATTAAAATTGCTTTTCCTTTTTTACTTATTTCAAAAAGTAATTTAATTATTTCTTCCGAAGTTTCAGGGTCTAAATTTCCTGTTGGCTCATCAGCCAAAATTAATTCAGGGTCATTAAGTAATGCTCTAGCAATAACAACACGTTGCTGTTCTCCACCCGAGAGTTCGTGAGGAAATTTAAAGCCTTTGTTTGATAAACCAACACTTTTTAGTACTTCTTCACATCGCCCTGTCATTTTTGCTTTATCTTTCCAACCTGTAGCTTTTAAAACAAACAACAAATTATCCATCACACTTCTATCTGAAAGTAATTGAAAATCTTGAAAAACGATGCCCAATTTTCTTCGCAAATAAGGAACCTTACTTCGTTTTAGATTTACTAAGTCAAAATCGCAAACAGAAGCATTTCCTTCTTTCAATGCAAGGTCGCCATAAAGGGTTTTTAATAAACTGCTTTTTCCTGCCCCAGTTTTTCCAATTAAATAAACAAATTCTCCTTTATTTATTTGCATATCAACATTTTGAAGAACAAGGTTCTCTTTTTGAAAAATGTTTGCTTTTGAAATGGATATAATCATAGTGTAAAAATATTCTATAATAACAAATGTATCTAAATATTTGAATAATCTAAGGCTTATTCTTTACTTAAATTAAATTAATGTCAACATACTGCCGTTGAAAACTTGAAAGTTTAACTGATTTAAAATGTATATTCCTTTTTAATTTTACAAAACATATTCTTTAAAATGGGGATTTTCTAATGAATTTAAAAAATTGTTTGCTTTCTGGAGTTTTTTGTTGTTTTATTAGTGTTTTTTATGCTCAACAAACTACTGTTTTTACTCAGCCCAACGCTACATACAATAGAGCCATGGAGCTTTATGATAAAGAAAAGTATAGTGCAGCCCAAGAACAATTTTCATTGTTGCTAAAATCAAACAGTGATGATAAATCAGAAATTGTTGTAAATGCATCTTATTACCATGCGTTGTGTGGATTAAACTTATTTAATAATGATGCAGAGGCATTATTAATTGAATTTACATTGAAATATCCTGATAGTCCTAAAGTTAAATTGGCATTTTTTCATTTAGGAAATTATTATTTCAGAAAAAAAAAGTATGATGATGCATTGATATGGTTTAGCAAAATTGATGCTTATGACTTATCGATGGATGAATTAGCTGAATATTATTTTAAAAAAGGATATTGTAATTTTCAATTAGAAAACTACGAACAAGCCTCAACCGCATTCTTTGAAATAAAGGATACGGATAATGCTTATACTTCGCCAGCTCGTTATTATTATGCACATATTGCGTATCTTCAAAAGAAATATGAATCTGCTTTGCAAACATTTTTAACCCTTAAAAATGATGAAAAATTTGCTGCAATTGTGCCTTATTACATCACTCAAATTTATTATTTACAAGAAAAATATGACGATGTAATTTCTTATGCACCAGCTCTTTTAGATAGTGCAATACCTAACAGATCAGCCGAAATCTCAAGGTTAATTGGCGATTCTTATTACAGAACCAATAAATATAAAAAAGCCATTCCATATTTATTAAGATACAATAAAGAAAAACCTGTTGAAGCAAATAGAGCTGATTATTACCAATTAGGTTATGCTTATTTTAAGTCGGATAGTTGCGAAAAAGCGATTACTTGGTTCAAAAAATCAATTTCAAAAGCAGATAGTATTTCTCAAATTGCACATTATCATTTGGCTGAGTGCTATTTTAAACAAGGAGAAAAAAAATATGCTCAAAATTCATTTCGAGAAGCATCATTAATTGATTTTGATAAACAAATTCAAGAAGATGCCTTGTTTAGTTTTGCCAAAATATCTTACGAACTGTCTTACCATCCTTTTAATGATGCCATAAGAGCTTTTGAAAAATTCATCAACACCTATCCAAACTCTACCAAACTAAATGATGCTTATGAATTTCTTTTAACCGTATATTTCACAACAAAAAACTATAAAGCAGCTCTAGAATCCTTAGAGAATATCAAGAAATTAGATTATCCCTTACAAGAAGCCTATCAAAAAGTTGCTTACTACAGAGGTGTAGATTTATTTAATAGTCAAAATTATTCAGAAGCCATTGTTCATTTTAATAAATCCGATAAATATCCTGTTTCAAACAAAATTAAATTGGAAAATATGTATTGGAGAGCTGAAGCTAATTACCGATTAACCAATTATACGATTGCCGTTGGTGAGTATAAAAAATTTATTTATGAACCCAATGCTATCGCCTCAACAACGTATAATGACGCACATTATAATTTAGGATATGCCTATTTTGAATTAAAAGAATATAGTAATGCAAACGGTTGGTTTAGAAAATTTATTCAAAACGCACCCTCAGAAAACACTAAAATTAAAAATGATGCATTTAATAGAATTGGCGATTGTTTTTTAATTTCAAAGGAGTATAAATCAGCCATTGAGTTTTATGATAAAGCTGCGATGTTAGGTGTTTATCAATATGATTATTCTCTTTATCAAAGTGCTATAGTTAATGGCGTTATGGGAAATTATGCTGATAAAATTAGTTTGCTGAATACATTAATTAATCAGAAAAAACAATCTTATTTGTTGGATGATGCTATTTATGAACTAGCAAAAACACAACAAGATAGAAATCAGTTTGATAAGGCGTTGGTTAACTATGAAAAATTACTTTCTGAACATTCCAATAGTCCATATATTAGTAAAGCATTAGTTAAAAAAGGATTGATTCATTATAATCAAAAAGAAGATAGTAAGGCACTTATTGCATTTAAAAGAGTGGTTGCAGATTATCCTTCAACATCAGAGGCAACAGAAGCATTATCTACTATTAAAAAAATATATATTGAAAAAGGCGATTTAGCAACGTATGAAACCTATCTTTCAAGTGTTGGAAATGTTGATGAGTCACAAATGATTTTGGATAAAGATTATTATGAAGTAGCAGAAAATAATTACATGAATGGAAATTGCCAACAAGCAACAACTGATTTCACAAAATATTTAGAAAAATATCCAACAGGAACGTATAGAATAAATGCATTTTTTTATAGAGCTGTTTGCGAGCTTAAATCAGGATTTAAAAATGAAGCCTTAATTGGTTTTAATGAAGTACTGAAAGCCTCTAAAAATAACTTTACTGAAAATGCTTTATTAAACAGTGGTAAGTTAAATACCGAATTAGGTAATATACAAGAAGCCCTCAACAATTACAGTCAATTAGAATATTTGGCCGATGTTCAAGAAAATGTTTTTTTAGCTCAAGTGGAACAAATGCGACTTAATTTTAAACTCAATAATTTTGAAAACACAATTAAATATTGTCAATTAATTATAAATAAGGATGTGTCTTCAAATGTATTAACCTCCGAAGCCCACTTAATTTATGCTAAAACAGCACTAAAACAAGATGATTTTAATTTAGCCCTAAAAGAATTTACTACCATTTCATCCACCAACAATAAATTTGGAGTTGAAGCAAAATACAATGTAGCTTATATTTTTTATCTTAGAGGAGAATACAATCAATGTGAATCAGAAGTTTTTAGTTTAGTTAAAAACTTTTCTTCGTATGATTATTGGATAGGAAAAGCGTTGCTTTTATTGGCTGATAATTACATTGCAAAAGAAGATATTTTTCAAGCAAAAATTACACTTAAAAACATTAAAGACAATAGTAAACATGCCGATTTGGTTGCAACAGCAACTGAAAAATTAACAATTATTGAAAATCAAGAAGTAGAAAAAGAAGTTAACAAAGAAAAAGAAATGGAGCTAAAACTGTATGACAATGTGAAACTTGATGATTTATTTTATGAAGAAGAGAAAATAAGGGATTAGGTGTTAGTAGTTAGAAATTTGTATTACACTTATCGAAAATCAATGCCGAAAAAATAGTTTCAAAAAATATATATTTCGACACTTTAAACAAAAAAAATTATGAAGCGTATTTTAATAACAATTTTACTACTCCAGTTTAGCTTTATTACTGCCATTGCTCAAAATTCAGTTATAGATAGTACTACTGTTTTTTCTGTAGAAGCATATCAGCCTTTTTTAAATGAGGCAATTAAGATTAAAAAAAATCCTTCAATAAATGACACTACTAAAATAATTCCTCAATTAAAGTACGCTTTTATTAACAAGCAAATCCCCGTTAATTTTGAAATAGACCCCATTAAGCCTGCAAAAATAGTTGGAGAACCATTAAAAAAGCTTTACAGAGGATATGCAAAAGTTGGTTTTGGAACCAACACCATGCCTTTGGCAGAAATTTATTATAATTCGGTAAGAAATAAAGAATTTGCATGGGGAATAGATTTACAACACCTTTCATCTAAAGGAGTTTTAAATATTGGTAATAGTGGTTTCTCTGATAATCATATTGGCTTATTTGGAAATAAATACACCAAACAGTTTACCATTAAAAGTAAATTTGATTTTAATAGAAATGCTGTTAATTACTATGGAATACCCGATAATTTACCTAAACAAACTTTTCCTTCAGAAGGTATTGAAAACCAACGATTAAATAAATACAGTGCATCTCTTGGCTTATCAAGGAATTTCACAGACACCAATCAGTTTGATTATCATGCAAACATTCGTTATCATAACGTAAATGATTTGTTTAATGTGTCGGAAAACAATGTTCAGTTTGATGGTAAATTAAATAAATACTATAAAAAAGAATTGTATGAAATTGGTGCTGTTATTAATTATGATAAGTTGAGTAATTCTTTAGATTTGAGCAATACTTTATCTGTTGGGTTAACCCCTCAAATTAGTACACAAACAAAAAAATGGAAGTTTAATTTAGGTGCAGGTTTGTTTGTTAACTCTCATGAGTTTTTAGAAAAAGAAAATAATTTCCATTTTTATCCCATGGCTGAATTCAAATACAATATTGTTGACAATATATTAATTCCTTATGTTGGTGTGAAAGGTGGAATCATAAACAACAATTTAAACACTTTTTTCAATGAAAATCCATTTATAAATACAGATGCTTTGGTGTTATTAAATAGCAATCAAAAATATGATGCTTATGTTGGAATTAGAGGAAGCATAAGCAATAGAATTACTTTTAAAACAAGCGTAAGTAAACAAAAAATTGACAACCAACCCTTGTATGTAAAAGAAATGAATACTATTTTACAAAATAAATTTGCTGTAATTTATGATGAGATTGATTTCTTTGTTGTTAATGTTGAACTTACCTACCAACAATTGGAAAAATTGAAATTCATATTAACAACCGATTATTATGCTTACAATGCAAAAAATGAGTTAGAAGTATGGCACAAACCACAATATAAATCAATGCTGTCTGGAATTTATGATTTAGAAGATAAAATAATTGTAAGAGTTGACTTTTTTGTTTTAGGCAAACAATATGCTAAAGTAATGGAAACCATAACCACAACAGAAGGAACAATTACTAGACCTACATCAAAAAAATTGGGAGGCGTATTTGATGCAAATATTGGGTTTGAATATCGTTATACTAAAAAACTATCAGCGTTTGTAAACTTCAATAATTTCTTTACGGTTCGTTATCAGCGTTATCAAGATTATCCAATGCAACAGTTTAATGTAATGGGCGGGTTGACTTATTCTTTTTGATGAAGATATATTTTTCCTTCACTGAGCTTAGTCTGAAGTGAGGCAAGAGTCCCGATAGTTCCGATAGCTATCGGGAGCCATTGCACAAAAAGGCTTGGCTTCAAACTACAGACAGAGGGGGGCTGTTGGCACACGTTTTTATTTATTCATTTCAATTATCATTATCATTAACCCTACTATCGTGAATATTGGTATTAATACTTGAGCAAAACTGAATAGAAAGTCTGTCCACATTATTTTTCTATTTCTTGGATACTTTGTCCATAATCCACCTATTGGACTTCCCCCAATCGTACTTGAAACGGAGGTGATATATGGGTCAGTTCCCTTCCAAACTTTAAAAAGTTTTCTAAGCAAATGGTAATATCCAAGATAAATAATTGAAATTGACATTACCAACAATGTCATTCCTTTTTCTATTGTAAAAATGTCAGCAAATTCAAACAGAATTCCGATGATAAAGGAAATTATAGATGCTATGAGACATTTGCGAAAAATTTTTGGGTTTCTTAAATCGTCAGATATTGTAAACACAATTAGTCCAACCAATAAGGAATATCCAAAAACGCCATATTTCAGTATCTCTATTCCGTTCATTTTTTAAATGTGTGCCAACGAAACCCTTGCTGTTGTGCTTAGTACATTATTGTCCAACATAATCCAGTTGAGTATTCATTGATATAATTTTTTTATCCTCTTCGGATTGCCAATCTACAATCATATCATAGACTAATCTCTTAATCTCTGGAATATTTATTGTTTGTTTATACTTTCTTGAATCAATGTAATTTTCTGAACTTAATTTTTCTGCAAGTTCTCCCAAATCATTAACAGGAAATGATTTTCCATATCGATTTGATAATTTCCAACCTATCCATGATGTTGCGAATAAAAGAAGTCCAATAATAAAATTAGAACTAAACATAACAATCACGGAAGCTATAAAAGATAAGATCAAGGTTAAAATCACGTATCCTGGTGGAGTCAGTTTCGGTATTTTAACATAAAATTCTGCAAAAACATCATCCCATAATTGTCTACGTCCTTTTCTCTGAAATAAATCACGAAGTCTCGTTTTTGGAAGTAATTCTTTATCCGAAATTTTTAATTTGTCAGTAAGGTGTTTTCTCAATTTATAAAAAACAATCTGTGAAGTACATTCTTCTCCTTCTTTATAGTTTAGTCTTGATATCACTCTATCAGCTAGTTGATCGATTGTAATTAGATTTTCTATCTCGTAATCTGAAAACTCAAATTTGAAAGAATCTTGTAGTTTTCCAAGAATATCTTCAAAATCTTCTGAATCAATATTTAAAGTTTCAAGTTCCTTCATGTCTCTCATTGTATTAAGCACAACTTATAGAAATGTACACCTTTAGCATACATATCTAACTAATTTTGGTTAGATATATACACCTTTTGGGTATTTATATTTTTCTTCAAATATAAAAAAAATAACGTACAACCCATCAGAAAACTAATTCTTAATCCTTTTGTTTCTTTGAGGGATTGAGTTAAATCATTAGAAAGTAATTCTATTTCTTTTCAAGTCCTAACGAGTAACCGTAAATTCTTTGGTAATAAAATCTTCAAAATCACTTTTTCCTTTCACAATAATATCTTCG